>JAGHJD010000051.1 GCA_017886895.1 Clostridia bacterium
ACGCCCGCCGCCTTTGCGGCGTCGTCCCACGGGTTGCCCTTCCAGTCCACCGCGTTCTTGGGCGGGTTCTTGTCCAGCCCCTCCCACCAGACGGTATTGTTGTCGAGATTGTGCGCAACGTTCGTGAAGATCGTGCCCTTCTGCGTGGTGTGCAGCGCGTTGGGGTTGGACTTCTCGTTCGTGCCGGGCGCAACGCCGAAGAACCCGTTTTCGGGGTTCATCGCCCACAGTCTGCCGTCCGCGCCGACGCGGATCCAGGCGATGTCGTCGCCGACCGTCCAGATCTTATAGCCCTTCTTCCTGTAAATTTCGGGCGGGATGAGCATGGCGAGGTTGGTCTTGCCGCACGCGGAGGGGAACGCCGCCGCGATGTACTTGGTGTCGCCGTCCGGCTTTTCAAAGCCGAGGATCAGCATGTGCTCCGCCATCCAGCCCTCGTTCTTGCCGAGGTAGGAGGCGATGCGCAGCGCAAAGCACTTTTTGCCGAGCAGCACGTTCCCGCCGTAGCCGCTGTTGCACGACCAGATCGTGTCGTCCTCGGGGAAGTGCAGGATGTAGCGCTTGCTCTCGTCGAGCGTGCACTTGGAGTGCAGGCCCTTGACGAAATCGCCGTCCGTGCCGAGCGCCTCTAAAACGTCCAGCCCCACGCGCGTCATGATCTCCATGTTCAGGACGACGTAGATGCTGTCCGTCAGTTCGATGCCGATCTTTGCAAATTCGCTGCCGACGATGCCCATGCTGTACGGAATGACGTACATCGTGCGGCCCTGCATGGAGCCTTTGAAGATGTCGCCCGCCATCTTGTACGCCTCTTTCGGGTCCATCCAGTTGTTGATGGGACCGGCGTCGTCCTTGCTGCGGCAGCAGATGAAGGTGCGGTCCTCCACGCGCGCCACGTCGTTGACGGCGGTGCGGTGCAGGTAGCACTCGGGGAGCAGGTCCTCGTTGAGTTTGATGAGTTCGCCCGTGGAGCACGCCTCGGCGCGGAGCGCGTCGCGCTGCTCCTTGCTGCCGTCGATGAGCACGATCCTGTCGGGGTTGCACAGCGCCGCGCTTTCGTCGATAAAGCGAAGCACTTTTTCGTTTTTGATGACTTCTGCCATATTCATACGCTTGCACTCCTTTCGCGGGCAAAACATGCGCCGCCCGCCTTTTCGTTCCCGACCATTATACCCGAAAACGAAGCAAATGTAAACTTTTTGGGGCGGCTTTTTCTATAAACTTCTCTTATGCCCGCCTGTAAACCCCGCAGGTTTTCGCCCGTTTTCGGCGTTTTTCCGCAAAACGGGCGCATATTCTCCCGATGAACGCATATATACTGTACTACACGGCGGCGGGCGGCGGTTTTCCGCCGCCCGCAAGGGGCGCGTATGCAGTATATCCGCAAGATCTGTATTTTAAAACAAGTTTCCGCGGGGTTTGCGGCGGACGGCAAGACGCTCTCCGCCCTGCTCACGGCGGAGAGCTACGGCGGGCGGCTGACCGCGACGCTCGCCGCGATCGGGCTTGCGCCTCTCTCGGCGGGGCGGTACCGCGCCGTCTTATGCGACGCGCACGGCACGGCAGAGCTGTTCGACCTGCCCTCCCCCGCGGGCTTTACCGCAAAGCGGCAGAGCGCCCTCGAACCCTCGGACGGGCTGGGCTGCGCGCTGCTGTACGTGAACGGCGCGGCAAAGGCGGTCGCCTTCGGCAAGAGCGGCGAACACGCCTTCGACCTTGCGGGGCTGTGCGCGCTCGCCGACGAATCGCAGCCGCCCGCTACGGCCGCGGCGGGCGGGACGCGGACAGACGAACGCGGCAAGAACGGGGACGGGCAGCCGCGCCGGAAAGCCGCCGGACCGCACGGGCAGGCAGAAGGCGCGCAGCAAACGCAAGCGGAGAGCGCGCCGCCCTACGACGACGAGGCGGTCGCGGACGTCAATTACTTTGCCTTTGCGGACGCGGAAAAGGAGAGCGCGGCGGCGGGCGGAGCGGAACAGGGGGCTGAAACGCCTTCGGAGGGGGTGAGCGATGCGCAGACAGGTGGCGCTGCGGGCAAAGCGCAGGCGGACGGGCGAGACGCTGGAGAAGATGAAGATGCTCAAAGCCTATTCCGACGCGCAGGGAGCGAAGAGCGCGGAGCGGATGAGGGAGCTTGCTATTACGATCAGGTGAGGGCGGACCTCGACGCACTGTTTGCAAGATACCCCGCCGAAGAGGAGCTTGCAAAGAGCATCCCCCTCTCACGCTGGGCAAAGATCGCGTTCGGCGAAGGAAAGCACTACGCCGTCGGCGTCATCCGCGACGAGACGCGCGTCAGGTACATCTGCTACGGCGTGCCCGCCGAACGGCGGGGCGAGCCGCCCGACGCACTGAAAAAGTGGTGCTCCTTCCTGCCCCTCTCCGTGTTCGACATGAACGGAAAGGGCTATTGGATGATGTTCCAGGACGCGGAGACGGGCGCATGCGTGAAACTCGAACAGGCATGAGCGCCCCGCACGGGGCAAAAAAACGCGGGCGGCAGACCAGAATCTGCCGCCCGTTCCCGTTACAGCGCCCCTGCGAGCGCGAGGAACCGTTCGCGGAACACGGCGCGCTCGTATTCTTCAAGCAGGTCTTTCACCTTGTCAAAGAGCCTGTCGCGCAGGTCCGCCGTCTCGTTCCCCGCAATGCCGCGCCCCTTCTCCGCACGCACAACTCCCGCCGCGAGAACCTGCGCATACACTTTTTCTGCGAGCGCGTCATAGGCGGCGAGCGGCTTTCTCCGCTCTCCGTTCACGACCACCGCGCCGAGATAGACGAGTTGCAGCAAGAGCCGCAGTTCCTCTTCCGTCAATCTGAGTTCCATGTTTCTCCTCCTGTAAAGATTTTCTCCACTGCCCATAAATCTTTGCAAGTTCATATCTAAACAGATTTAGTGAACATATGAAGAGTGTTTTTATTATATCATATTGAAAATTCACTTACACAGTTTAGTGAATGTCTGTTTTTGTCGATTGAGGAGAAGTTTTGTCGAATTATGCCGAGGAGACCCGAAGACAGCATAAAAATTTCCGAGCCGTTCCGCAAACGGATCGCCGCGCTGATCGCCGACGAAGAGACGGAAAACGGAAAGCCCTGCACTTCGGCGCTCTTTGCCGAGCGGGTCGGCATCGGCAAGACGACCGTCTCCAACGCGGTGCTGTACGGGATCCTTCCGAGCGTTTCTTCCCTTATCAAAATTGCCGACTATACCGCAAAACCGCTCTCATATGTTTTGGGGAGCTCCGATGAAGAGGAATTTATCCCCGCCTCCCGTCCCTGCACATTCGGGGAGCGGCTGCTTTCCCTCATCGGGGAAAGCAGCCTAACGATCGCCGCCGTTTCGGGTGCCCCGGGCATCACGTTTGCGCGCAATTCGATACACGTCTGGCTGAAACGGGGAAATCTGCCCTCGCTCGAATACCTTTTACAGCTTGCCGACTTCTTCTCCGTTTCGCCCGATTATCTGCTCGGCAGAACAGACTACAGAAATTGACACGGAGCGATTAGCCGAAACATGCCGAGAGTGCCAGCAAACACGGAATACAGGGTCTCTGCCGCGTTCCGAAAGCGCATCCTTGCGATCATGGAGGACAGCGACTGTTTTTCCAACAGGGCGTTTGCCGAACGCACGGGCGTCAGTCTGCCCGTGATCGCCCGCGCCGCGCTGTTCGGGATCGTTCCGACCACGCGGGCGCTGATCAAAATCGCCGATGCGCTGGAACTTTCCTTCTCCTACCTTTTGGGAAGTACGGAGAAAAATGAATTTATCCCTTCCGCGGCGCCCTCTTCGTTTGCCGCGCGACTGGAAGAATTGCGCAAAGAACGGAAGACAACGTACGGCGCGATCGCGCAGAGCATGCCCTTCCCGCGCACGTATTTTTACGAATGGCGAAAAGACAATACTCTTCCCTCTCCCGAGTATCTGCTTGCGATCGCATCCTATTTTGCCGTTTCGCCCGACTATCTGCTCGGCAGAACGGACTATAAAAACTGATTTTCCGTTCAGCGCCCTTTCCCTCTGACCGACCAAAAAACAGCATACAGACAAATATGAAAAGCCGTTCGCGAAAAAGGACAGCATAAAAAACATAAGAAAACATATAAGAAAACATATAAGTATTGACAGCGGCAGAAATTTGTGTTATACTGGACCAACGATACCGAGGTCACTCTATGGAAAAATATGTGCCGCCCTATGACATCACCGAAAAAATGCTGGAACTTGCCTCTGAGATCATGGAGATCCTGGGGCAGCTCAGCAATATCCGCGAAATGGAGAAACTGCCGCGGTTGCGCAGAGTGAACCGCATCCGCTCTGTTCAGTCTTCCCTCGCCATCGAAAACAATACCCTCTCGTTAGAGCAGGTAACGGACGTCATAGACGGAAAGCGCGTGCTCGGACCGCAGGACGATATCCTCGCCGTAAAAAACGCTTTCGCCGCTTACAGGCTGCTGCCCGACCTCGACCCGTTTTCGCTGCGGGACCTGAAAAAGGCACACGGCATCCTGATGAACGGACTGATGGAGGGCGCAGGGGAATTGCGCACGGGGGCGGTCGGCGTCATCGACGGACAGGGAAAGGTCATCCACATTGCTCCCCCGCAGGAACTTGTGGCAGGACTGACGGAACAGCTATTCGACTGGCTGAAAACAAGCAAAACGCAAATGCTGATCCGCTCCAGCGTATTCCACTATGAGTTTGAATTCATTCATCCGTTCGGAGACGGAAACGGCAGAACGGGCAGACTCTGGCAGACGGCACTGCTTGCAAGTTGGAAGCCGATATTTGAGTGGATCCCTATCGAGAGTATCATCAAAGACAATCAGAAAGAATATTATCGTGCGATACAGCTCTCGACGTCCGAGGGAAAATCGAACCGTTTTATCCTGTTCATGCTCGACATCATCAAAAAAGCCGTCTTTGAGCTTGCAAAGGATTCGCGCCGCCATCAAAGCCATATCAACAATCAGGTCAGGGCGCTCCTTTCGGTCATCGAAAGTTATCCCATGACGGCGCTGGAGCTGATGGAAAAGCTCGGACTTCGGTCACGCGCCTCTTTTCTCAAAAATTATTTGCAGCCAGCTCTGCAAGCGGGGCTTATCGGCATGACCGCCCCCGAAAAACCCACCAGCCGCAATCAGAGATACTTCAAACTATAAAACAAGCAAAGACCATGCGCCCCTGCGGCGGGAACTCCCGCCGCAGGGGCGCATACTTTTTATTTTTACGGTCTTGCTGTTTTTGGGAAAAGACAGTTTCTGACTGTCTGTTTTACTTTTTGCTCAACTTGCTGTATTCCCGGTCTGCCCGCCGTATTTTTCATCCGCCGCCTGCCACAGTGAAGATACCGCAGACGCCTCTGTAAACGATATTTCTTCAATTACGACATCTTCCGCTGTGCCATTGATATAAGCGTTGACATAACCATCAAAAGCAAAAGCATTATTAAATTTTTGAGAAACAATATTTCTTACTGTTACAACTTTTATATCATTGCCTTTATTTAGTTTAATATAAGACTTAACAACGAAAGCATCTACTTGAGCTCCTCCATCTAAACATGAATATAATAATGCAGGTTCATAACCATTATCTAAATAACTCTTTAATTGTCCGGTCAGTCTTGTATCTTTAATTAATTTGTTATAGCAATCTGTTTCATAGTCATAATTCGCATAATCTGTATTTTGGAAAGCAATCCTTATTGTAGAATCAGACTTAATTTCATCAACAATATCTGCTATATCAGAAAGAGCATGAACTTCATGCTGAGTATTCAATTTGAAAACAAAGGTTGTATAACGAGTTATAGATTCATGTACCGCATTACATTTAGCAGTAACAAGTAAATTGTTATCTTCAAAATCAATATTTAAAATATCTTGAATATTAAATCTTGTAAATGCAATTGTTTTGCTTTCTATAACTTCTTTTAAGTCTGCGTTGATCTGCCCGTAATACATTTGATCCGGGTCTTGGCGAACACCGCTTACTGTGGATATTGCGCTGTCCGAATATTTTTCTCCGTCGCCCAGCGCCTTTAACGCTATTTCATATTGTTCGTTTTGCCCTATTTCAAGCACGGCTTGCGTTTGTGTTGTAACTTCCTCCACGCCGTTTACATTCAGCAGATAACCGCTGGCGTTCTCCACTTCTTCCCATGTTAAAATGTTGTTCTCCCAATCATATGTCATCTCCGGTGCGGCAAGCTGTGTTAAACCCGGTTGCGGGGACGGAGCCGGGTCCGGAGTCGGCGTCGGATCCAAATCCGGAGCCGGTTGTTCTGCTGATGAATCCGGATAAAACACAACATTGAAGTCATCGGATACTGCATCTACTGCAAAAAACACACCTGCACCTAATACGATTACCCCCATCACAACCAGCGCCTTTTTTATACCGATTTTTGCCATTCTTTTCCTCCTCAAAAAATCTTATCGCTTGTATGAGCGTTCGCTAAATTATGTTTGTGCGGGTCTTTATATCTCAAGATTTCTGATCTTTCCCTCGAAGGTGTATTCAAACCGCTCGAAGGTGCCGCGCTTCAACAGGCAGCGCTCGCACACGACGGCGTTGGCGATGTCGTTGAACACGATATAGTAACAGTACTTCGTGCGGTACACCTTTTTGACGCCGTTGAGGTTCTTCTCCTTGCGGATGGTCTTGTCGGGCAGGTACTGCACCCACGTCAGGCGGTCGCCCTCGATCTGCACGCGGAACAGCCATTTCGCTTTGTTGAAGTTCTTCTTGATCGGCCCGAACCGGAAGAACGCGCCCGCCGCGGCGAGGAGCACCGCGAAGATCATCGCGTACAGCCACCCCAGCCCCGCCGCCGTGATGAGCAGGACGAGCGCGACGACGAAGATGATGAGCGCCAGGGCGAACAGCCAGTTGGAAAAATAGCGCTTGCGCAATTTGTCGGTGCGGCGCTTCGTGTAGTCTGTGACTTCCCCGTAAAATTCGATCATGACGCTTTCCTCTCGGCAGACTATTCCCCGAAATTATAGCGGAATTTTACGGGCTTGTCAACCCCTACAATTCATAGCGCGCCATCATCTTCAGAAGAGACGCCATCACGTCGTTCAGAGACTCCGCCTCCTCCGAGCGCAGCGCGCCCTTGCCCGTGTAGACGGACAGCAGTTCCTCCGCCGCCTGCGCCTCCAGCCTATCTCCCGCGGTGAGCGGCGCGCGCTGCAGACGGGAGAGCGCCTGCCCGATATGTTCGAGGCGCACGTCCCTGTCCACCTGCACATGCGCCCCCTCGCCGTCGTAGCAGCGCACTTTCGGGGGAAAGCGGGGCGAAAGCCCGGGCGGGGCAGGCGGCAGTTCCTCCTCTTCCTCCTTCTCTTTCAGGCGGGCGGCGCGCCGCTCTCTGCGCTTTGCGCGCACCGCACAGACGAGGCGGGGCAGGCGCAGCGCGCCGTAGCACAGAATGTAGAGCGCCTTGGCAAAGAGCGCGAGGCAGACCGCCTCCGCGAGCACGCCCCGCCCCTCTTCGCCGAGCAGCAGGAGCGCGGCAAAGGCGCAGGTGCAGAAGTCGCTGAAAAAGAGATACCAGGCAAACGCCCCGCCGCGCACGCGCGGCGAGCACAGCGCCGTGACGAGCGCCGCAAGGAAGGCGAGCGCGGGCAGCGCCAAAAGGAGCAGCGCCGCGCCGTACAGCGCGCCGCCCGTGCCTGCTGCGAGGGAGAGAAGGGGGCGAAAAGGGTTTTGCGGCATTGCCGTTTCCTCCGCTTGGAATGATATAACAAAGTATAGCCCCGAAACCGCCGCATGCCGCAGAAATTTGTGCCGCATCCTGCCGACGTGCGTCGAAAGAGCGGGCTGCCGCCCGCTCCTCTCCTTGCCTGTCTCTGTTCCCTCCGCAGTTTTGCTGCGTTTTCTCCTCTCTCCCCGTCCGTTCCGCGCGCCCGCACGCGGGCGCGCTTTTTATTTAAATGTTCTCTCCCGCTTGCGCGCTCTCTTCGCCGAGGGGAAATTCAACGCAGAATCCGCGCAGGATATTGACGAGGAAGGCGCGCACGCGCTTTACGCCCGCAATGCGCGATGCCGCGGCGGCATAGACGCGCATCTGCGGCGCGTACGCCTCCAGAAGCTGTTCTTCGCCGCGCGCGGAGTACTTATAGTCCACGACGACGCACTCCTCTCCCCGCAGGGCGAGCAGGTCGATGAACCCCTGCACGAGCACGCCGTCCTCCGCGGGCGTACCGTAGAGCAGGTTTGCGGGCAGGGTGACGAGGAAGGGCTGTTCGCGGCGGAGCAGTGCCCCCTCGAGCGAGGTAAAGAGCGGCATGCGCAGGATCTTTTCCGCCTGCGCGGGATCGGGCAGGACGGCAAAACCCTCCTCCCGCATGCGCGCGAGGACGCGCGCCGTCTCCTCCGCGGGCGGGGCGGAAAAGTCCGCGCGCTCCAGAAAGGCATGATACGCCACGCCCGTCTCCGCGTCCGCGGGCGAAAGCCCCTCGGCGGCGTCCTCCCGTGCGGCATCGGTGCGCTCCGCAGGCTGTTCCGCCCCCTCTCCCGCAGACAGAAGTTCCCCCGCCGCGCCCTCCGCGTGCAGCAGGGCGGTCGCGCTCGTCTTGACGGGCAGGCAGCAGCTCGCGGCGAATGGATACACCCTGCGGTAGCGCGCGCTCACGGCGCGGCGCGCCTCTTCGTCCGGCTCGCCCGTCAGCAGCACGCGCGCGGCGGGCGCGCCGCGCTCCTCGCCGAACACGGGCACGATATTCTCCTCAAAATCGGCAAGGTCGATGAAATCTGCAAAGCAGCCCGCGTCCGCGATCCCGCCCGTGAAGGCGGGCGGCTCTTCGCCGTAGGCGAGCCACAGCCGCTCGCGTGCGCGGGTGAGCGCCACGTACAGAAGGCGCATCTCGTCCTCCGCGCGCCTGCGGCGGATGCGGTTTCTGCACACAGCGCGGAGGATCGTCTCCTTCGCGGTGAACTTTTCTAAATCGTACGCGCTGGGCGCAAAGCCCCATTCGTCGTCAAACAGCACCCCGCGCAGGTCGAGGCTGCCGAACTCGCCCGTCAGCCCCGCGACGATGACGATGGGGAACTCCAGCCCCTTCGCCTTGTGCATGGTCATGACGCGCACGGCGTTCTCGCCCCCCTTTTCGGAGAACCCGACGAAGTACCCCGTGTTTTTCAGCCGTTCGAGGAACTCCGCGACGCCCAGCTCGCCGCTCTCGGCGATGAAACGGCGCACCCGCGCGAGCTTTTCCTCGCCGCAGGGCGAGGCGAGCAAAGCAAGTTCCATGCCCGTCTCCCGCAGGATGCGCACGCACAGCTCGGCAGCCGACGAAAAAGGCAGCAGCAGCCGCAGCCGCTCCGCCGCGGCATAGAAGGCGCGGAGGCGCGCCGCACGCTCCCCCTCGCCCTGCGCGTACGCCGCGCACGCGGCGACGAAGGAGACCTTCGCGCCCGCGGCAAGGCGGATCTCGGCGAGGTCCCCGTCCGTCATGCCGCCCAGCCCGCTCTTCAGCGCCGCCGCGAGCGGGATGTCCTGCGAGCCGTTGTCCAGAAACTGCAGAATGCCGAGCAGGTTTTTGACCTCGGGGTAGTCGCAGACGTTGACCTCCGCCTCCGTCGCGACGGGGATGCCGCGGCGCACGAGCTCCGCGACGATGCGCCCCGCGCGCCCCGTTTTATTGCGCGTGAGGACGACGATGTCGCCGTACCCCACGCCGCGCCGCCCGCCCTCGCTCTCCGCGTCGGGCAGGGTGCCGCGCAGCTCTTCGAGCACGATGTCGGCAATGAGCGCGCCCTCGGGGTACTCCTCCGTGCGCGTCTGCCCGATGTGCTCGGCGACGGAGTACACGCCGCGCGGGAGGGGCTCCTCCTTTTCCTCCGCGCGCGCCACGGCGACGTGCACCGCGCCGCCCGCCTGTTCGGGCGTACCCGCGCGCATCATCGCGGTCGCGGCGTAGTCCACCGCCCCGTTTTCGCGCGTCATGACCTTGGAGAAGATGCGGTTCACCGCATCCAGAACGGCGGTGCGGGAGCGGAAATTGGCGTTCAGCGTCAGCGCGCGCCCCTCTGCGGAGAGGCGCTCGAACTTCTGCGTGAAAAACGCGGACGAACAGCCGCGGAACCCGTAGATGGACTGTTTCGCGTCCCCGACCATGAACACGTTTTTGCCCGCGACAAGGGAGAGGATGCGCTCCTGCACAGGGTTCACGTCCTGATACTCGTCCACAAAGACGTGCGTGTACCTGCCCGCGACCTCCGCGCGCACCTGCGGGTTTTCCAGAAGCGCGAGGCACTTGTGCTCGAGGTCGGCAAAGTCCAGCGCGCCCGCGCGGCGCTTTTCCTCGGCGTACGCCTCCGAAAAGGCGAGCACCGCGCCGCTCAGCGCGGCGGCGACCCTGCCCGCGGCATAGAATTTTTCGCGCTCTCCTTCGCGCGCGCCCGTCCCTTTGAGCGCCTCGCGGAGTTTTTCCGCCTCCTCTTTGCAGGCGACAAGCTCCCCGTCCAGCGCGAGCGCGGCGGGGTCCCCGCTCGCCCTGACCTTCGTGTTGGGCGGCTTGGAGGGGAAGGACACCCCCTCCGCCGCTGCCGAGGCGGCGAACGCGTCCTCTGCGGCGAGCACCTGCTCCGCAAACGCCGCGCGCGCGGAGAGGAAGGCGAGGTGCTTTTCGCCCATCACGCCCGCGCGCACGAAGGGCTCCGCCGCGGCGGCGAGCCGTTTACAGCGCTCCCGCAGCTTTTCCGCACGCGCGCGGACGGGGGAAAACAGCTCTTCGCACAGCGCCGCAAAGTGCGCGTCGTCGTACAGCGCGGGGATGCCGCCGAGGAACGCCGCGGGGTCGGCTTTGGAGACCGTCTTTTCATAGCTTTCGAGCACGATCTCGCGCAGCCGCCCGAACCCGCGCGTGCCCGCGAACGCCGAAGAGAGCAGCGCAAAACCCTCGTCGCCGCTCTCGAGCAGCCTGTCGAAGGTGCGCGCGACGGCGCGCGATCTGAGCTTTTCCGCCTCCGCATCGTCCAGCACGCGGAAGGAGCCGGAGACGTCCGCCTCGTAAAAATAGCGGCGGATGACGGAGGTGCAGAAGGAGTGCACGGTGCTGATGTCCGCCGTGCCGATCTGCAAGAGCTGCTCTTTAAGGTGCGCGCGCATGTGCGGATCGCTCTCCTCGTTGACGCGCGCGACGATCGCCGCGCGCAGGCGCTCCTTCATCTCGCCCGCGGCGAGGTTGGTGAAGGTGACCGCGAGGATGCCCGACACCTCCGCTTTGCCCGAGAGGACGAGGGAGACCAACCGCTCGATCATGACGAACGTCTTTCCGCTGCCCGCGGAGGCAGAGACGAGCACCTCGCCCTCCGCGCCGATCGCGGCGCGCTGTTCTTCGGTCATTCTGCGCTCAGCCATGGCTCCTCCCCTCGCGCGCGATGCGCACGATCTCCTGTTCGGTGACGTTCTTCTCCCTGCGCGCGCCCGCGGAGGGGTCGTACCCGCACACGCCGCCGTAGGGGCAGTATTCGCACGCGCCCTCGTAGGGCGAGGCGGCGATGCACCCCTCCGCCGTCTCCTCGGCGCACTTTCTCGCCGCGAGCACGGAATAGGAGACGAACGCCTCGAAGTCGCCCTCCGAAAGGCGGCGCCTGCTCTTCCTCCCGCCGAGAGAGGCGTCGATGAACCGGCTCTTCTTCCCCTCCTCCGCGGAGGAATCGCTCAGCCGCACGACCTCGTCCCCCGCCGCGGTATAGCCCTGCATGCGGAAGGGCGCATCCTCCGATTCCGCGGAGAACCCGACGCGCGCGGGGAAATAGTACGCGCCCGCGGGCTTTCTGCCCTGCGACACGGCGGCAAGGTACAGCGCGAGCTGCAGCCGCCTGCCCGTGTAGTACTCCTCCGCGCTCGTGCCGAACTGCCCCGTCTTGTAGTCCACGACGCGCACGTACTCGCCGCAGCTGTCCACGCGGTCGATCTTGCCGACCAGCCGCACGGGATGCTCGCCGTGCAGGATTGTGATGCCGGGATAGGGCGAGGAGGGGTAGCCGAAGGTCTGTTCGGCGGCGGAGACGGTGAACGAGGAACCCGCGACCTGTTCGTACACGTTGCGGCAGACGATGACGGTATCGCGCACCAGCGTGCGGGCGGAATACCCGCCCGTGCGCGTATCCGCGAGGTAGGAATAGGGCGGCTCCGCAAGCAGGCGCTCCGCCTGTTCGCGCGCGAACGCCTCGCACGCGCCGGCGTCCGCAAAGGAGGGCATCGCCTCCGCGAGGCGGCGCAGCACCTCGTGCAGAAAATTGCCCGTGTCCGCGCTGCGCACGCTCTGCTCCTCGCGCTCGCGCAGAAGCAGCCCCTGCTCGGCAAAGTTGCGGTACGGGCAGCGGAAATACCCCTCCGCAAGGGTCGGGTACACCGCGTTCCTGCCGCGGAACACCGCATCGCCCGCGGCGGGCACGAAGTCCGCCGCGCGCCGCTCGCCGAAGAGGAGCTGCGCGGGCGCGTCCCCGCGCTCGCGCAGGGCGGCATACACGCCCGCATAGGCGGAAAAGTCGTTCTCCCTGCCCCGCCTGTACCCGTCCGCTCGGCGCAGAAGGGCGCGCACGGCGGGCGTCTCCTCCGAGCAGACGCAGCCCAGATAGCGCAGGAAGGCGGCGGCGTCCGTCCGCTCCCGCCGCTCCAGCGAGGCGCGCGTGTGCACGGGCAGCGCCTTCCCTCCCGCAGTGAAAAGGGAGCGCACGGAGACAAAGACCTCGCCCGGCTTTTTCGCCTCGCCGCGCTCCGCCTGCGGGCAGGTCAGGTACAGCCGCTCCGAAAAGCCGCACAGTGCGAGGGCGACCGTCTCCCGCGCCCGCGCGCTGACCTCGCGGATCTTGGGCGCGAGCTCGACGGCGAGCCCGCGCAGGCGGTCGATGTCCCTGTCCGACAGCAGCGCCGTGTCCGCGCCCGCGGGGGGAACGGCGTCCGTCATGCCCGCGGCAAGCACGACTTTCGCGCCCGCGCGCCTGCTCTCGGCAATGCCGCCGACGAACACGGCGTCGAGATACTGCGGGATGAGCGAGACCTCCAGCCCCGCGAACCCCTCCGCGAGCAGCGCCGCGAACTCCTCCGCGGCAAATATCTGCCCGCCCGCGAGCGCCTCCGCCTCGGAGAGCACGCGCACGACCCCCTCGTACCCGCGCGCGGCGAACGCGGCGTCCGCGCGCATGCCCGCCTCTTCAAGCGCGGCGGCGAGCTCTTCCTGCCGCTGTTCGCACCCGAATTGTTCGAGAACGGCGCGCGCGGCGCGGCAGTATTCCGCGCCCGTCATGGAGGCGCGCACGCCCTCAAATGCGGAGAGGACGCGCGCGCGCAGCGCGGCGAACACGAGGGGCTGGTCTGCCGTCTCCTTCAGCTCCTTCTTCACGCCGCCGCGGAAATTCGCGTATTTGAGCAGATAGTTGCGGTATGCCTCGCGCGAGGGCGCGTCGCCGCCGAAGAACGCGTTGCCGAGGAAGGCGTCGACGTCGGCGGGGTCGAACCCCTCGGCGGGCACCGAGAGCCAGCGCAGCACGAACTGCGCGAGCGGGTGTTTCGCGATGCTGCGGCGCACGTCCGCATAGTACGGGATCTTATACTCGCCGAACGCCTTTTCGAGGGGCAGCGCGTAGGCGGAAAGGTCTGGCACGTAGACGGCGATCTCGTTGTAGCGCAAGCCGCCGTCCAGCACCTCGCGCTTGATCGCCGCGGCGATATACGCCGCCTCTTCCTCCGCGTCCGCCGCCGCATAGAGGTGCACGCGCGCCGTTTCGAGCGGCGCGCGCCGCACGGGATCGAACAGCCCGCAGCGAAGCTGCTCCGCCTCTTCCGACAGGGAGGAGGGCAGGCCGACCCGCTCGCAGCGGTACCCCGCCAGAGCGCACAGCCGTTCGAAGTCGCGCACAGCCTCGTTCGTGTACAGCGCCGCCTCCCCGCCGACGAACACGCCCGCAACGCCCTTCGCGCAGGTGAGGGCGGCGCGGATGCCCTCCGCCGCCTGCCCCGTGAAGGAGGGAAAACCCGCAAAATACACGTTCGTCTCCGCAAGGTCTGCCGCGCGCACGGCGGCGGGCAGCAGTTCGAGCACGCCGCTCTCGTCCACGTACCCGTCCCCGAGAAAGGCGAGGTACCCGCGGTAGACGCGCGCAAGATCCCGCAGTTTTGCCGCGAGGTACGGCTCCGCGCTCTCCGCCGCGCCTTCGAGCGCGGCGGGAGAGATCTTTGCCGCGCGGAGCTGCGCGATCGTCTCATACAATCTGCCCGCACAGCCCGCGGGGTTCCTGCCGAAACACTCCAGCTCCCCCGCGCACGCCGCCGCGACCGCGCCGCAGGCGAGCACGGACCCCTGTTTGGACAGCACTTTTTTCGTATTGACGCCGCGCAGAAAGCGCGCGAAGGTCGTGACGGAGGTATCCAGCACCGTCCCGCCCGCCCGCGCGAGGGCGCGCTCCGCCTCGAGGGTGAGCCTGTCCTCGCAGAACACGAGGTTCCGCCCCCCCCGCGGCAGCGCGCCGAGGAAAGAGGCAAGCTCGCTCACCGTCGGCGCGAGATAAAGTTTTACGCTGTCCTTTTTTTCCATACCGCAAAAACCCGCCCGAACAGGGCGAAAACGCTTTCTCCGTGCGGGCAAACGCCCGCCTCCCCTTTATTGTAGCACAAATTCCCCTTTTTTTAAAGAAATTTCACCCGATTTGTTTTTACAATCGCCCGAATTTGTGCTATACTTGTTGCGTCTGCGCGGGATCTCCGCACGGACGCAAGGACTCCGCATGCGAGGTTTCCACATGAAACACAGAAAAAAAATACTGCTCCCCGCCCTGCTCGCGCTCGTGCTCGCGGCAGCCATGCTGCTGCTTTCGGGCTGCTCTTCGGCGGTGTACGTTACGGTCAACGCGCGCTGGCAGTCCGGCACGGCGTTCGACACCGACTTTTCGGAGACGCTGACCTATTCGGTCTCCTTCGAATCCGCATACGACGAAGAGGAAGCAGGCTGGTACATCGACATCGACGGCGCGAACAGCTCGTACACGGTGACGACGGAATCTCTTTCCGCCTATCAGGACCCCGACACGGTGACGACGGAATCTCTTTCCGCCTATCAGGACCCCGACGGGGAACTGCACCTGAATGTGTACCACATCCGCACCGAGCTCATCCTCTCGGCGACGTACTCCTTCCGCTATGAGAAGGGAGGCGAGCTGACCGAGATCGTCTCCTTCGGCGGGGACAGCGGAACGGAGCCCGACCATATCGTGACGGATGTGTGGTTCCACTCGCTGACGCAGGTGGACGGAGAGTCGCAGCACGCGCTCGAACCCATCTACAGCACGCGCACGGTGTATTCCTCGCATACGGCGTCGGGCTACGCGTCGGACGACATCCTGTGGTACAACTACTCTTCGGCGATCAAATACAACCATGCCGCGACGAGCGCGGAACTCTCCTTTACGGACGGCTGGGGCGAGCTTTCGGAAGAGGAACGGCAGGTGAACGACAGCGTCTATAAATATTCGTACTCCGGCGAGGGGCGGAACGGCGAGATGACGGGTCTGCGCGATTCCTATTCGGCGTTCGACAACGAACAGCTCTACTTCGTGGCGCGCGGGCTGACCTATTCGGCGAGCTCTGCGGAGACGGTGAACGTGATCACCGAATCGGCGGGCGCGCAGAACCTTTCGGTCTCCTGCTCGGAGCGCGCGAACACGCGCGGTTCCTTCCTCCTCTCTTCGACGGACGCCTCCGCGGGGACGACGACCGTCTCGCAGGTCAACGCAGATATTTTCGCCGCAACGGTGAGCTTTTCGCTCGCGAACGCGGGCAACGCGCAGGGCGCGGCGCGCACGGTGGTCTTTGCGCAGGAGCGCGGCTATTACAACGTGCCGCTGCGCATGGAGATGCCCTACGCCTACTCCGTCGTCGGCACGAGCATCTACACGCTGACAAGTTTCGAGCGCACGGAATAAGCGCCCCCGATAAACTCCAAAAAAACACCCGCGCGGGAGCAAGCTCCCGCGCGGATCTTTTTTCTTCCTGTTTCTTTTGTTTCTTCCTGCCGCCCGCGCGCAACGCGCGGGCGGCATGCCGTGATTTCAGCCGAGTTTTTCAAAGACGGGGATCACGTCGAGCGGCGCCTCCGCCGTGACGGTGCGCCCGCCCGCCAGCTCTTCGCCCGTGTGGATATTTTTCCACCTGCCCGCGGGCAGATACACGCTGCGCGCGCGCATGCCCTCGTAGAGCACGGGCGCGACGAGGTATCTCGCCCCGAACATGTACTGGTCGGCGCAGTTCCAGCACGCCTCGTCTTCGGGAAATTCAAAGAACATGGTGCGCATGAGCGGCGCGCCCGTCTCGCTCGCCTCGCGCATGAGCTCTTTCAGATACGGCTTCATCGAGACGCGCAGGCGAAGATACTTCTCCATCACCTGCTCCGCCTCCTCGCCGTAGCTCCAGATCTCGTTGGGCAGCCCCGTATGGCAGAACCCGCCGCCGAAGTCGTGTTCTTCGTCCAGAAGCGGGATGTCCGAAGGCCCCTTGTCCCCGTGCAAACGCAGCACGGGGCAGAACGCCGCCCATTCGAACCAGCGCAGCAGCAGCTCTTTGTGACGCGGGTCCTTCACGTCCACGAAAAACCCGCCGATGTCCGTCGTCCACCACGGGATGCCCGCGATCCCCACGTTCAGCCCTGCGGCGAACTGGTCGCGCAGCGTCTCGAAATTGCCCTGAATGTCGCCCGACCAGAGCACGACGCCGTACTTCTGGCTGCCCGCCCACACGCAGCGGATGAGGTTGCACACCTCCTCCTGCCCCGCGGCGCGCTGCCCCTCGTAAAACGCCTGCGCATGGCAGAGCGGGTAGAGATTGCCCGTCTGCAGCACGGTGCCGCTGTGGTAGCGGTAGTTGTCGAACTGATAGGTCGTGTATTCGGGCTCCGCCTCGTCCAGCCAGAAGAGGTCGATGCCGCTCTCATAGTAATTTTTGCGGCACTTCTCCCAAATATAGCGGCGCGCGGCGGGGTTTGTTGCGTCGTAGGTATACGAATCGCCCAGAAAGTCGAAACACTGATTGCCGCGTTCGGGGCGGACGAGCATGCCCCGCTCGTCCATTTCCGCGAAGTTTTCGCTCTTTTTATCCACCGTCGGCCAGACGGAGACCATGCACCGCGTGCCGTAGCTTCTCAGCTCCTTCACCATCGCGGCGGGGTCTGGCCAGTACTTCGGGTCGAACTTCCAGTCCCCCTGCCTCGTCCAGTGGAAGAAGTCGATGACGATGAGATCGAGCGGGATGCCGCGGCGGTGATACTCGCGCGCGACTTCCAACACCTCCTCCTGCGTGCGGTAGCGCAGTTTGCACTGCCACAGCCCCAAAAGGCTCTCGGGAAAAGCGGGCGCGCGCCCGACGAGCGCGGTATAGTTCTGCACGATCTCCTTCGGCGTTTCGCCGACGGTGATATAGTAGTCGAGCTGTTTCGTGCTCGCCGCCGTCCATTCGGTGACGTTTTTGGCGAAGTTCGCGCTGCCCACGGCGGGATTGTTCCAGAAAAACCCGTAGCCGAGGGAGGAGAGCACGAAGGGCACGCTCGCCTGCGAATTGCGCTGCGCGAGCTCGAGCGAACAGCCCTTTAAATCGAGATAGGGCTGCTGGTACTGTCCCATGCCGAACAGCTTTTCGCCCCCGTTCGCCTCGAACCGCGCCGTGAGCGCATAGTCGCCGCCGCGCGCGGGCACGAACTCGCGCGCCGTGACGCGCAGCGAGGGCGTGTGCGGGGAGTCGTAGCGGTACATGCGGTAGTACTCGCACAGAACGGGCGTATCGTCCTTATAAAAGCGCATCTGCCCGAGCGGCGTGACCGTACAACGGATGCGCCCGCTGCGCACCGACGCGCCCCCTTCTCCGATCTCGATCTCCGCCGCATGCAAAGCGGCGCCCGCGAGCGCGCGGTCCTCTTCGGAAAAACGCGGCTCCATCGTCGCGCGCACGCGCAGCCCGTCCCTGCCCAGCGCCTGTATGCAGACGCGCTCGCCGCAGCGGGAAAAATACAGCGCTCCGTCCCTCTGTTCAAACATATTTTTTTACCTCTTCTCCGTTCGGTTTTTTCGGGCGCCTGCCGCAGCCCTCTGCGGAATTTTCCGCCCGCGTCGCCGCCCTGCCCCGCCCATTGTACCGCGGCGGGGCGGTGCGTTCAATCCCGAAAGGAAAGCCGCCTGTATCAAAACGTAAGCCGTCAGCGGGCCCCGTCGGGATTCGGCGGGGCGGGCTGTTTCGTCTCCCTGGAATACGCCGTCTTTGCGCTGACGCCCGCAAGGCTGCCGATCTTGCCCGAGAGGGCGCTGATCACCGTCTGCGGCGCGTCCACGGCGATGCTGATGATGCTGATGCCGCGCGCACGGTAGGGCACGCCCATGCGCCCGATGATATACTCGCCGTACTCGTGCAGCAGCGCGTTCAGCGCCTGCACCGAGCCCGTATCCTCCACGATGATGCCGATGACGGCGACCCTTGTTTCCGTTGTCTCCATAAAAACCTCCTCTTCGGCAGCGGCGGCGTGCCGCACAGTTTCTTTTCAGTCCGCGCCCGCCCGATCGCCGAACAGCCGCAGCGCCCAGCGGTAGGCGGAGGGAAGGGAGAGCTCCTCCCGCACCTTCGCGAGCGGGTAAAAGGTCACGCCGAACGCGGCGGCAATCTCCGCCTCCCGCCCGCCGCAGGAGACGGGGTAGGCGCGCATCTCCCATTCGATATGCGTAAAGACGTGCCTGTGCGCCGTCGGTAGCCCGATTTGCGCGTCCGAAGCGCCCGCCGCCGCAAGCCGCCGCGCGATCTCCCCTTCCGTCAGCGCGCGCTCCTCGGTGTAAAAGGCGTACATGCCGCGCAGCACGCCGCTCTCCCTGCGGCAGAGCGCGACGCGCTCCCCCGCCCGGAAGAGCAGGAGCGTCACCCGTTCCTTCCGCCGTTCGGGCTTTTTTTCGGGGAGCGGCAGGGCGTCGCTCTTGGTTCTGCACCCGCCGAGCAAGGGGCAGGTCAGGCAGAGCGGCGAGGAGGGCACGCACACCGTGGCGCCCAGCTCCATCAGGCTCTGCGTGAAGTCGCCGCACCTGCCCGCGGGGTACGCGGGCGCAAGCTCAACGGCGAGCGTCTTGCGCAGCTCCGCCGCGGGGCGCGCGTCGCCCAGATACCGCGAGAGGACGCGCACGACGTTGCCGTCCACCGCGGGCGAGGGCTGTTCAAAGGCGATGGACGCGACCGCGCCCGCCGTGTACTCCCCCACCCCGGGGAGCTTTTTCAGCCCCTCCGCCGTCTGCGGAAAGCCGTGTTCGCAGATCGCCTGCGCCGCCCTCTGCAGGTTGCGCGCGCGGGAGTAGTAGCCCAGCCCCTCCCACAGTTTGAAGAGCTTATCCTCGGGGCAGGCGGCGAGCGCCTGCACGTCGGGCAGCTCGCGCAGAAAGCGGACGTAGTGCTCGCGCACCGCCTCGACGCGCGTCTGCTGGAGCATCAGCTCGGAGACGAGCACGCGGTACGGGTCCCTGTTCTCGCGCCAGGGAAGATCCCGCTTGTTTGTATCGTACCAGGGCAGCAGCAGCGCGGGGAGCCCGTTCAAAAGCTCTGCGCGCGCCGCAGCCGAAAGCGGCTGTTCCATGCCGCCATTATACCGCAAACCGCCGCGAACTTTCAACAAAAATTTGACATTCGCGATAAAAAAAGCTATACTGTTCTCGTTCTCAATTGAGAACGCACTTTCTGCGGAGCAACAGCTTTGAACATCATCCTCATCGGCATGCCCGCCTCGGGCAAGAGCACGGCGGGCGTACTGCTCGCAAAGACGCTCGGCTACGGCTTTATCGACAGCGACCTGCTCATTCAGAGCAGGGAAAAGGCGCTCTTGTGCGAGATCATCGCCAAAAAGGGCGCGGAGGAATTCCTGCGCATCGAAGAGGCGGTGAACGCGGAGCTGTGGGCGGAGCGGTGCGTCATCGCGACGGGCGGGAGCGCCGTCTACGGCGAGCGCGCCATGCGGCACCTGAAAGAGCTGGGCAAGGTCGTGTACCTGCGCATCTCCGAAGAGGAGGCGGAGCGGCGGCTGGGGAATATCGTGCTGCGCGGCGTCGTCATGCGGAGAAAGGGCGAGACGCTGAAAGAGCTGTACGACGAGCGTGCGCCGCTGTACGAGCGGTACGCGGACGCGACCGTCCGCTGCGACGGGCTGACGCTCGAACAGACGGTCGGGGCGATCCTCTCCGCGCTCGGGCTGCGGGCATAGCAGGGCATTTTTTTGATTTCGGGAGTTTTTGGCAATGAAACTGTACAATACACTGACGCGCACGGTCGGAGAATTCAAAACGCACGAGCCGAACAAGGTGACCATGTACACCTGCGGCCCGACCGTGTACAACTTTGCGCATATCGGGAACCTGCGCACCTATATCATGGAGGACGTGCTCGAACGCACCCTCCGCTACGTCGGCTATGACGTAAAGCGGGTGATGAACATCACGGACATCGGGCACCTCTCGGACGACGCGGACAGCGGCGAGGACAAGATGCTCCTCGGCGCCAGGCGCGAGCACAAGAGCGTGAAGGAGCTCGCCGCCTTCTACACCGACGCCTTTTTCAAGGACTGCGCGGCGCTCAACATTAAGCGCCCCGACGTCGTCGCGCCCGCGACGGAGGAAGTGGCGGAGTTCATCCGCGTCATCTCCGTGCTCGAAGAGAAGGGCTATGCCTACAAGGCGGGCGGGAACGTGTACTTCGACACCTCGAAGGTCGCACAGTACCACAAGTTCTTCAACTTCAAGGAGGACGACCTCGAAGTGGGCGTGCGCGAGGGCGTGGAGGAGGACGAGAACAAGCGCAACAAAAACGACTTCGTGCTCTGGTTCACCAAGTCCAAGTTCGAGGACCAGGCGCTCAAATGGGACAGCCCGTGGGGCGTCGGCTACCCCGGCTGGCATATCGAGTGCTCGTGCATCGCGATGAAGTACCTCGGCGAATATCTCGACCTGCACTGCGGCGGCATTGACAACGTGTTCCCCCACCACACCAACGAGATCGCGCAGAGCGAGGCGTACCTCGGGCACAAGTGGTGCGGGCACTGGTTCCACGTGCTGCACCTCAACACCGCGGGCGGCAAGATGAGCAAGTCCTCGGGGGGATTCCTCACCCTCTCCAAACTCACCGGGGCGGGCTTTTCACCCATGGAGTACCGCTTTTTCTGCTTGCTCTCGCACTACCGCAACACCCTCGTGTACTCGGAGGACACCTTTCAAAACGCCGCGAACGCCTTCCGCAAACTCAAGGCGCGCGCGCTCGCGCTCCCCGCGGAGGGGGAACGGGACGAAGCCGCCATGCAGCCCTTCCGCGCCGCCTTCAAAGAGGCGCTCGAAAGCGACCTGAACACCTCGCAGGCGATCACCTGCGTGTACGACGTATTGAAGAGCGCGCTCTCCCCCGCGGCAAAGCGTGCGCTTTTAGAGGAGTTCGACGGCGTGCTCTGCCTCGATCTTTTAAAAGAGGAGGAAAAGGCGTGCGCACTCTCTCCCGCCGAGATCGAGGCGGCGATCGCCGCCCGCGCCGCCGCGAAGAAGGCGAAAAACTACGCCGAGGCGGACAGGATCCGCAGCGAGCTCGCCGCGCAGGGAATAAAATTAAAAGATTCCCCTTCCGGCACATCTTATACCATTGAATAACGCAAAATTCTTACTTTGATAATATTAAAAGCGGCGAACGCACACGCGTTCGCCGCTTTTAATTTAAAAATACATTTCATCTCTGACTTTAATCCAGCGCCGATATGTCCCCGTATTGCCTTTATCCGGAGAATACACCCCTAAAAAAGTCATCGTGCCTGTTCTTGTGTCTTTTTTGAACCAAGAGCGATACCGCTCCTGCGGAATTGCCGCATGCGATTTGTAAACCATTGATCCATCCATAAATTGTTCTATAATATCCCCGTTCGGCTGCACTGTGTTCAGCCAGCCCGCATGAGTGATTTTCCCAAATTCATGAATAATCAGAATATGATCATCCTTGATTTTATAATAACACTTCATATAGCTCTTTCTGTCTCCCCCGAATAATTCATTCAGCAGTTCGGCATTGGCTCTAATATGAAATACATCCCCACGTCTAACCAACTTACCGTGTTGGACAAAAGAAATGACTTGTTTTTGCGTTTGCCCGCCATACATATCGTTAATTTCTTTTATTACAACTTCTGCCGTTTCACTGAATGCCTCTTCGTCGTTAGGATCAAATGCAAATCTTTGACTTTTTCCCTTTTCCCTCTCTTCTATAATAATTTCTCCTTTTATAAGCTCCATTCTGATTGCTATTTTAAGAGCGCGCCCCTCCTTTTTTACCAAACAAACTACCTCGCCAAACGGTTCCAATCCAAAAGGCTCGCCGTTTTGCATTAACAATTCAGTAAAAATCCTCCAACAAGTGCGGTAATCCATTTTTCCTCCTTAATCTTTTTACTCGCTTTTATTTAAATTTTTTCAATATTAAAACCAAGTTGTTTCGCTCGCGCCAAAAAATTGGGAATATTGATTATCCCCCATTGTGAACAAACATACATATCCCCGTCTGCAAGATGCAAAACTTCTTCTTCCTTAGTAAAAAAGCGCACCGCTGTATCCAAGCGACGAACGGCGACCTCTACATGTTCTACCACGCCAATCGAACCTTGCAACGACTTTTCAAATACATGTTTTAATTGGTTGCAAGTAAGCGGCTCATGCGCTTTCACATATTTCTGTACAACGGCAAGAACCAAACGGTTCTTTAAGTACACATTCCCATTAAACAAATAGCGCGAAACGTCTCTTTTTGTCTTCTCTCCGTTCTTTTTCGGCTCGTTTTCTTCCCCCGCATGCAATCGACGATTTAATTGCTCCAATTCCCCGCGCAAATCCGCCATCTCTCTTTCCAACCTGATGATACGGTTCTGCATCTCCAGTAAAATATCTGAAAAATCCATTTATTATTCCTTGTTTTTCTTTGTAATTCTATATTATAAAAATATCATCTATATTGTCAATTGTTTTTAAGTGTTTTTTCGTGTTAATTTAATTTTTATTTCTTTATACAAAAACCCCGCCCCGAACCGTTTGGTTCGGGGCGGGGTGGTTACTCTGCCTTGTTTTACATTCAGTTGTTCGCCGCCTGCTCTTCCTTCGCGTAGACGGAGACCTGCTTTTTGTCCCTGCCGAGGCGCTCGAACTTCACGACGCCGTCGATGAGGGCGAAGAGCGTATCGTCCTTGCCCAGCCCCACGTTGTTGCCCGCGTGGAACTTGGTGCCGCGCTGGCGGACGAGAATGTTGCCCGCGAGCACTTCCTGCCCGTCGCTGCGCTTTACGCCGAGGCGCTTTGCCTCGCTGTCGCGCCCGTTGTGGGACGAACCGGTACCTTTTTTATGCGCAAATACTTTCAGAAAAATCATGATCTCTTCCTCCCTGCGTTCACAGCGTGATCTTCTCGATCTTCACTGCGGTGAAGGGCTGGCGGTGCCCCTGTTTTTTGCGCTCGTTCTTCTTCGCCTTGTACTTGAACACGACGATCTTTTTGAACTTGTCCTGCGCCTCGACCTTCGCCGTTACCTTTGCCGCGGCGACTTCGCTGCCGACTTTGACCCCGTTCTCGTCCGAGATCATGACGACGTTGAACTCCACCGTGTCCCCTACGTTCGCGTTGAGTTTCTCCACGCGGACGACGTCACCTTCGCAAACCTTGTACTGTTTGCTGCCGTTTTCGATGACTGCGTACAAACTTTTTTACCTCCACTGACCAGTCTCGCCGTAAGCTCAGGCGGTGCCAAAAGGGCACGCTTAAATGCCCGCTCCGAGCGGCTCGGAGTATAATCTACCATACTCCCGCACAAAAGTCAAGCGCTTTTGCCGCGCTTTTCCCCTGCTTTTGCCTTCTTTTTGCGCCGTTTCAAAAGAGGCAGCCCCGTCTGCGGCATAAAAACGGGATTTCGGCACAGACTGTGAAAAAAGGAGGCACGCATGCAGGACAGGAAATCGGGCGAGGAACTGCTCGCCGAAATTTACAGGAACACGCACTACGCACTCACGTCCATTGCGGACATTCTGCCCGAAACGGAGGACGAGGCGCTGCGCGAAGAGCTCATGAAGATGCACGACGGCTACGAGAAGATCTCGGGCAAGGCGGCGATGCAGGCAAAGGAGCGCGGGCTGGAGCTGAAGGAGCCGAACGCCGTCAAAAAGGCGATGATGTGGGGCTCGATCAAGATGAACGCGATGAAGGACGATTCGCGCGCGCACATTGCCGAGATGATGACGCAGGGCACCGTCATGGGCATCACCGCGCTTTCGCGCTCGATCGGCGACGCGCGCGGCTGCGCCGAAGAGGAGACGCTCGCCCTCGCGGAGGAGCTTTTGCACCTCGAAGAGGGGTACGAACAAACTTTGCGGAACTATTTATAAAAGATAAGAGGACTGCCGCAGGGCGGCATGAACGGCCGTCCTTTCAGAAGCGGTCTGCGCCGAACGGCGCAGACCGCCGCGGGAAAAAGCGCCTTTCGGCGCTTTTTTGCTGTTTCGGAACTGTTTTTTACTGTTTTTGAACTGTTTTTCCATAACCGCCACGCCGCCTTCTCCCCGCCGCGGCTGCGCGGTAAATTTTTTTACCACTCTTCTTCGGCAGCCTCTATGACGACCGCCTGCACCGTGAAATTCTGCTGCATATACGGGTCATAACAGGTGAGCGTGACCGTTTCGCCCACCGTCTCCGTCGACCCCTCCGCGAGCGCGCCCTCCAGGCGCGCCTTCCAGAGAGCGCCTCCCCCCAAGCCGGTATACTGCGTATCGACGACCGCAGTCCCTGTCGCCGCGCCCTGTTCGATCGTCGCAGAAACCACTGTCCGTTCCCATACATCGGAAATCTCCGATTTTTCCTCTGTGCGCCGCAATCGGCGGCATATGGGCGCAAGCCCATGGCAATTTGTTGCCGAAAGCGTCAGCTTTTTCGCCGCCGATTACTTCGCGGCGGCTGCGCCGCCGCTCCGCTCAGGGTGACACAAGGGTGCTGTATTTTCAATAATCAACTGCGCGTGGCAAAATGACACTAATGATTTTTTTAATAATTTTCTTGCGCGTTTCAAAATCGCATTTTGAATAAGCGCACCCTCGTCGGAGCAGTCGGCTGCGTTCTCGCATTGCCCTAAAAAGGCAATGCTCGCATGCGCGCTCCGCTTCTCCTCTTCCCAAAAATCTCGCTTCGCTGCGATTTTCGGGAACCCTGTTGCCGAAAACTTTCGGCTTTTAAGAAAAGGGGTGAACGCGCGCGATTTCTATAATCACTTGCAAAAGGCAAAACCACGCTTTTGCCTTTTGCCCCCTACGCCGCGCGGGCGGCATGACGGATGAGGGTGAATTTGCGGCATTCCTATAATGGCGTGCCCCGAAAGATGCCGCAAAGAGGGAGAAACCGACATCCCGCAAGGGTGTCGGTTTCTCCCTCAAATCACGGAATTTCGCAGGCAGCAGCCTGCCGAGAAATTCGTGAACTTTTTTCGTGAAATCACTCCACCGTCACCGACTTCGCAAGGTTGCGTGGGCGGTCGGGGTCAAAGCCGCGCAGAAGGCACATGCGGCAGGCGAAGTATTGCAGCGGAATGACGGAGACGAGCGGCATGAGCGCCTCGGGCAGGGCGGGCAGGCGGCAGGAAAAATCTGCTCCGCCCGCAAAATCTTCCTGCGAAAAGAGCGCCGTAAACGCGCCGCGCGCCTTCGCCTCGGCGAGAGAGTTCGCCGTCTTTGCGGCGAGCGCACGCGCCGTCGCCACGGCGAACACGGGGAACCCCTCCTCCACGAGCGCGAGGGTGCCGTGCTTGAGCTCGCCTGCGGGGCAGCTCTCGGCGAACAGATAGGCGATCTCGCGCACCTTGAGCGCGCCCTCCGCCGCCGTAAAGCGGTCCGTTCCCCGCCCGATATAGTACATCGCGGGTTTCTCCCGCAGCCGTTCGGCAAGGTCGGCGACTTGTTCAAAACACCCGAACGCGCGCTCGCACGCAGGCGCCGCCCCTTCGAGCGCGGGAAACCACGCGGGGAACGCCGCCCTCTTGAAGAACACCGTCTGCGCCGCAAGGTAGTACAGCGCGAGGAGCTGGCAGTTGTAGCTCTTCGTCGCGGCGACGGCGACCTCCGCGCCCGCGAGGGTGCGCAGCGGCAGATCGGCAAGGCGGGCGAGCGTGGAGTGCTCGGCATTGGTGACGGCGATGACGTACGCGCCGCGCTCCCGGGCAAGGCGCACCGCCTCGAGCGTGTCTGCCGTCTCTCCGCTCTGGCTGACGGCGACGAGCACGTCCCCTGCCCCGATGAGCGGGTCGCCGTAGCGGAATTCGGATGCCGTTTCGCACAGAACGGGGATGCGCGCCTCGCGTGCGAGCAGGTTCCCGAAGGCGAGCGCGGCATGGTGCGCCGTGCCGCAGGCGACGGTAAACAGACGCCCCGCGCCGCGCAGAGCCCGCGCCGCGGGCGCAAAGTCGCAGGCGCGCAGCCAGCCGAGCGTGCGCGAAAGCCCGCGCGGGATCTCGGCGATCTCCGCCTCCATGCGGCTCCCCGCCGCGCGCTCCGCGCCCTTCTCCTCCTCCGCAAGGCGGCAGAACACTTTCGGCACCGCCGACCCGTCCGCGCGCTTAAAGCAGATCTCGCACCCGCGGATGTGCACGAATTCCCCGTCCTCGACGGGGCAGACGAACGCCGCCGCGCCGCAGAGGGCGGGCACGTCGCTGCACACATACGCCGCCCCGCAGCCCGCGCCCGCAATGAGCGGGCTCCTGCGCTTGGCGCAGACGATCTCATCGGGGAAGTCCTCGCAGAGCACGGCGACCGCATACGCCCCCTCCAGCCGCTCGCACGCCGCCTGTACCGCGCCGAAGAAGTCGCCGCGGTACAGGCGCGCGATGAGCTTTACGATGACCTCGCTGTCCGTCTCCGACGCGAACGTCTCCCCCGCCGCGCACAGCTCCGCTTTGAGCGCGGCGAAATTTTCGACGATGCCGTTGTGCACGAGCGCGAACTTGCCCGCGACGTGCGGGTGCGCGTTCTCGTCCGAAGGCTTCCCGTGCGTCGCCCAGCGCGTGTGCCCGATGCCCGCACTGCCCGCGACAGGCGCGCCGAACAGGTTGGCGACGGCGCCCTTCTTCTTGCGCACGGCGATCTTCCCGCCCGCCGAAAGCAGGGCGATCCCCGCCGAATCGTACCCGCGGTACTCCAGCTTTTCGAGCGCAGAGAGCAACTTCCCGTAACAGTCCTCCTTCGCGACACACCCGACGATCCCGCACACGGCTATTCCTCCTGCGCGGCGATCGCCGCGCGCACCTGCTCCGCCGCCGCACGCGCGGCGCACATGTGTTCCGCCTCCGCAAACACGCGCACGAGCGGCTCCGTGCCCGAGGCGCGCACCACCAGCCGCACCAGCCCCGCCGTGCCCTGCGCCCGTTCGATCGCGCCGCGGACCCGTTCGTTGCCCAGAACGCGTGTCTTATCCTTCACGCGCACGTTCAGGTTGTACTGCGGCAGGAGGCGAATATCCGCCAGCGCCGACAGCTTTTCGCGCGCGATAAGCCCTGCGAGCACGACGGAGGCGAGGATGCCGTCCCCCGTGGCGGCGAGGTCGGACAGGATGAGATGCCCGCTCTGCTCCCCGCCCACGGCGGCGCCGCTCTTCTGCATGCAGGCGGCGACGTACTTGTCGCCCACGTCCGTCCGCAGAAGGGTGATGCCGCTCTCCCCGAGCGCGCGCTCCGCGCCCGTGTTCGTGTGCGCCGTGCCGACGGCGATGCCGTGCGGCAGCTTGCCGTGCGCCTGCCATTCGCGCGCGAAGATGTACAGCAGTTTGTCGCCGTCGACGAGCTTCCCCTCCTCGTCCGCAGCGATGAGGCGGTCGGCGTCGCCGTCATAGCAAAAGCCCGCGTCCGCGCCCGCCGCCGTGACGGCGCGGCGCATGCGGTTCGGGTGCAGCGCGCCGCAGTTTTCGTTGACGCGCCGCCCGTCCGTGCGGCAGTTGAGCGCAATGACGCGCGCGCCCAGCCTGCGGAACACACGGGGTGCGAACGCGCCCGCAGCGCCGTTTGCGCAGTCCAGCACGAACGTCCTGCCCGCGAGCGGAGCGGGGCAGCAGGAGACGAGGTAATCGACGTACCCGCCGCGCTCGCGCAGGGCGAACTCCCTGCCGCAGCGGAGCGCGGGCGCGAAGGCGTAGCTCTCCATGAGCCGCTCGAGCTTTTGCTCCTCTTCGTCCGCGAGCTTGCGCCCGTCCGCGCCGAACACTTTCAACCCGTTGTACTCGGGCGGATTGTGCGACGCAGAGACGACGACGCCGAAGTCCGCGCCCTCCCTGCGCACGAAAAAGGAGACCGCCGCCGTGGGGAGCACGCCGCCGCCGAGCACCGTGCCGCCGCCCGCCGTCACCCCTGCCGCAAGCGCGAGCGCGAGCATATCCGAGGAGGTGCGCGTATCCCGCCCCAGCACGACGCGTGCGCCTTTTTTCGCGCGCGCCAGCGCGTTGCCCAGCGAAAACGCCGTGCGTGCCGTCAGATCCTGCCCCGCGACGCCGCGGATGCCGTCCGTTCCGAAATAGGACATAAAAAGCTCCTTGTCTGTTCACGAAATTTTTTTCGAGCTGACGAAAAAAATTTCCGTGATTTGAGGGCGACACCGCTGTTCGCGGCTTTGCCGCTCGGCAGCGGTTTCTCCCTCACCGCGGCATCTTTCAGGGCACGCCTTTATAGAAATGCCGCGGTTTTACCCTCTTCCGTCACACCGCCCACGCGGTGCAGGGTGCACAAAAAGGGTTCCCGAAAATCGCAACGAAGTGAGATTTTTGGGAAGAGGAGGAGCGGAGCGCGCATGCGAGCATTGCCACTTGGGGCGATGCGAGAGCGCTGCCGACTGCTCCGACGAAAAAGCGTGGTTTTTGCTTTTGCGAGAGATTATCGTGTTCACGAAAAAAGTTTTGAAAGAGACAAAACTTTTTTCCGTGATTTGAGAGACCACCGAATGTTCGCCGCGGCAAAGCGCGGCTTCTCCTTCGTTTTTCTCTCTGCGCGCAATCTTTAAGGGGTTCCCCTATTAAAAAATTGCGCGCATTCACTCTTTCCGAGAAAGCCGCAGGTATGCGGAAACAGGGTTCCCGAAAATCGCAGGGCAGCGCCCGAGATTTTTGGGAAGAGGAGGAGCGGAGCGCGCATGCGAGCATTGCCCTTTGGGGCGATGCGAGAGCGCAGCCGACC
>JAGHJD010000052.1 GCA_017886895.1 Clostridia bacterium
ACCCGCAGGTGCGGCGGGTGACGTTCATCTTCTTGTGGTCCTAGTTGTGGCAGTTGGGGCACTCCCACTCGTTATCGTCGTTGATGATGATCTCGCCGTCCCAGCCGCAGACGTGGCAGTAGTCGCTCTTGGTGTTGAACTCCGCGTACTGGATGTTGTCGTAGATGAATTTGACGACCTCCTCCATCGCCTCGAGATTGTTCTGCATGTTCGGGATCTCGACGTAGGAGATGCACCCGCCCGAAGAGATCTTCTGGAACTGCGCCTCGAAGGAGAATTTGGAGAACGCATCGATATGCTCGCGCACGTCCACGTGGTAGGAGTTGGTGTAATAGCCCTTGTCCGTCACGTCCTCGACGGTGCCGAACTTCTCCTTGTCGATGCGCGCGAAACGGTAGCACAGCGACTCTGCGGGCGTCCCGTACAGCGCGAACCCGAGCCCCGTCTCCTTCTTCCAGCGGTCGGTCGCGTCGCGCATGTGCTGCATGACGCGCGTCGCAAATTCCTCGCCCTTCGGGTCGGTCTGCGGCACGCCCGTCATCAGCTTGGTCACTTCATACAGCCCGATATAGCCGAGCGACAGGGTCGAATACCCGTTGAACAGCAATTTGTCGATGGTCTCGCCCTTCTCAAGCCGCGCGATCGCGCCGTACTGCCAGTGGATGGGCGACACGTCGGACTTCGTTCCGAGCAGCGCGCGGTGGCGGCACATGAGCGCCTCGCGGCACAGCTCCAGCCGCTCGTCGAACAGCTCCCAGAACTTCTTCTCGTCGCCCTTGGCAATGAGCCCGATCTGCGGCAGGTTGATGGAGACGACGCCCTGGTTGAACCTGCCCTCGAATTTGTAGTTCCCGTTCTCGTCCTTCCACGGCGAGAGGAAGGAGCGGCAGCCCATGGGGCTGAACACGTTGCCCTCGTACACCTCGCGCATCTTCTTCGCGGAGATGTAGTCGGGGTACAGCCGCTTTGCCGAGCATTTGACGGCGAACTTCGTGATATAGTCGTACTTGCCGCCTTTAAGACAGTTGATCTCGTCCAGCACATACACGAGCTTGGGGAACGCGGGCGTGACGTACACGCCCTTCTCGTTCTTGATGCCCTCGTAGCGCTGGCGCAGGATCTCCATGATGATCTGCGCGTTCTCTTCGAGGTACTCGTCGTCCTTGTCGAGGCACAGAAAGAGGGTGACGAAGGGGCTCTGCCCGTTGGTCGTCATCAGCGTGTTGATCTGGTACTGAATGGTCTGCACGCCGCTCTTCAGCTCGTCCTGAATGCGGTCGTCGACCAGCTTTTTCACCTCTTCGTCCGAAAGCTCGGGGCAGGTCTCGCGGAAGTGCTTTTCAAACTTCACGCGGCTCTTGCGGAGGTATTTGCCGAGATGGCGGATGTCCACCGACTGCCCGCCGTACTGCGAGCAGGCGACCGCCGCGATGATCTGCGTGACGACGGTGCAGGCGACCTGAAAGCTCTTCGGGCTCTCGATGAGCTTGCCGTTCATGACGGTGCCGTTGTCGAGCATGTCGCCGATATTGATGAGGCAGCAGTTGAAGATGGGCTGGATGAAGTAGTCCGCATCGTGGAAATGCAGCACACCGTCCTCGTGCGCCTTGCTGATCTTCTCGGGCAGGAGGATGCGCTTGGTGAGGTCTTTGGAGACTTCGCCCGCGATGAGGTCGCGCTGGGTCGCCGCGGCGAGGGCGTTCTTGTTGGAGTTCTCCTCCATGACGTCCTTGTTCGCATTGGAGATGAGGCTCAGGATCGCCTCGTCCGTCGTGTTCGCCTTGCGCACGAGCGCGCGGTTGTAGCGGTAGATGATATACGTCTTGGCGAGGGTGTAGTGCCCCTGCTCCATGAGTTTCTCTTCGATGATGTCCTGAATGTCCTCGACGAGCATGCGCCGCTTTTTCTTGGATTCGATAAACGCAAGGATGGACTCGATCTCTTCGCCGGAGGCGCGCTCCGCCGCCTCCACTTCGGCATTCGCCTTGCCGATCGCGATCGCGATCTTCGCCCTGTCATAGTCGACGGCTGTGCCGTCCCGTTTGATGACCTGCATTTTTCTTCCTCCCTCGCCTGTTGGTTTCGTACGTTCTGCACTCTATTATACCACGCACACGGAAAAAAACTGTCGCTTTTGCAACAGTTTGACAAATAAATACAATATATTGTGTTTTCGTTTGAAAGCTCTTTCAAAATATCGTTACACGGCATATCCGCCCCGCACCCTATAAAACGCCGAACGGCTTGGCGTGCGAGGCGCTCGCACGGACGGTGACAACGATCTGTTCCCCGCGCGCGATCGTGACCTCTGCGGGGGCGGTCAGTTCGAAATAGGCGCCGAGCACCCGCGAAAGGTCCGCCTCGAGCACGCGCGCGCAGTCGGGCGGCAGCGGCGCGTTTTCGCGTTCGATGAGCGCCCTCGCGCGCCTTGCGTTGTCGGTCAGTCTCTGCATGAAAAGCCCCTCCTTTCTCAAACTTATATTGTTTTACACACGGTTATCTCATTCCGTTGACTTTATTTTTACATGTTTCTATTATATTGGTTTTTAAAATTCACATTCTTTTGTTTTTCTTATGAGGAGAGGGCTATGGCGAAACGGGTAAGCTCTGCAGGAAGGGAACTTCCCCTGCGCAGAAGGGACAGACGGCTGCAGAATAATTTCGGCGGCTATACGCTGCTCTTCTTTTTGTTCTCCTTTTACGGCTGGCTGCTGGAGACGGCGCATTTCGCCATCCGCTGGAGCAAACTGACGGACAGGGGATTTCTGTGCCTGCCGCTCTGCCCCATCTACGGTTTTTCCATGCTCGCCGCGGGGCTTGCGCTCGGTTCGCCGAGGAAGGGAACGCTCCGCCCGCTGTTCGAGCGGGCAAAACGGCTGCGTCCCGCCGCGCGCGGCGCGGCGTACGGCGGACTGCTGCTCCTCTACTACGTGTTCGCCGCCGCCCTCCCCGCGGGCGCGGAGCTTGCCGTCGGCGCCTTCTGCGACAAAGTACTCGGCATACGGCTGTGGAATTATTCGTACAAAGAGACGAATCTGTTCGGCTATATCACCGTGGACCGCACGCTCGTATGGGGCATCCTGCTTGCGCTCCTCCTGACGCTCGTATGGGAACCGCTGCGCGAAAACGTGTGCGCCCTCTCCCCCGCCGCGAAGCGCCGCGCAAACACAGCGGCGGCGGTACTTGCCGCGCTCACGCTCATCGACTACGCCTTCAACCTTATCTGGCTCGCGAAAACGGGAACGCATTTTATTCTGTTTGTTTCACGAAATTTCTTTTAAAAGAGATAAAAGAAATTTCCGTGATTCTTAGAGACAACCGGCGGGCACGCCCGCTCTGCGGGCTAACCGCCGTTTTTCTCTCTGCGCGCAATCTTTAAGGGCTTCCCCTATTAAAAAATTGCGCGCATTCACTCTTTCCGAATTGAGCCGCAGGTATGCGGAAACAGGGTTCCCGAAAATCGCAGGGCAGCGCCCGAGATTTTTGGGAAGAGGAGGAGCGGAGCGCGCATGCGAGCATTGCCCTTTGGGGCGATGCGAGAGCGCAGCCGACC
>JAGHJD010000053.1 GCA_017886895.1 Clostridia bacterium
CAGGGGGGGCGGGGGGCCCCCCCCGGGCCCCCGCCCCTCCCGCAAAAACCCGCGCGCTTCCCGCCCCCTCGGGGCGGGAAGGCGTACGGTGCGCCCGTCACACCTGCACCATCTCCAGAAGCTGCACCAGATACGTATAATAGGTGCCGAGATAATCGGGCGCGACGGTATCCTGTTTCAGGTCCGCGAGCGCCTCGGAGAGATCGTCGTAGCCGAGGTAATATTCCTTGACCTCGATGTAGCGTTCGCGCATGGAGAGAGTGTAGTCCACGTTATAGGGCGCGTCCTCCCCGCCCTCTCCGCCCGTGCCCGCGCCTTCCTCCGCCTGCAGGGCGGCGATGCTCTCGTCCAGGTCTTTCTGGATGCGCAGGATGAGCGCATCGTACGCCTCGCGCAGCTCTTCCAGCTCCTGTTCGAGCGCACAGCCGCGGCAGGTGCGGCGCTCCACGGCGCCGTACTTCGCGTCGAGCACGTTCCGCTCGTAATCCGCCTTCGCCTCCGCCGTCTGCACGTTCGCCTCTTCGATGAGCCGTTCGATCGCCTCTTCCAGTTCCTCAGTCGTCATACTCCGCCTCCTCGTATGCCCAGACCGCCGTCAGCGAACGCGCCTGCCCGCAGGCGCCGTCCCCCTCGATGCGGACGGTAAAGCCGTCCCCCGCGATCCCCACGGGGAAGGTCTGCGCGCCGCTCCTGCGCAGGGTGAAGGCGCGCGCGCCGCGCGCGCCCGCGACCGAAAGCCGCAGCCCCGCGTCCGCATCCAGCCGCAGGCGGGCGAGCACCCCCTCGCCGCGCGGCGCGGAGAGAGTGCGCTCCCACGCCCTGCGGAAGGAGATCCCCGCCCCGCCGTGCCCGCGCAGAACGCAGGGCGCGCCGTCGCAGACGGCGTACGCCTCCCCGCCGCAGGAGCACAGCCCGCCGAACGCGCCGCGCAGAAGATGGCCGTGTACGCCGTCCTCGGAAAAGGAGAAGAGCGCCTGTTCCTGCCCGTCCGCGAGCGCTGCCTGCAAATAATACCCCCCGCCCGCCGCGCAGCCGCGCGGCGAGGACTGTTCTGCGGCAAACAGCCCCGAAAAGCCCGCCGCGAACGGTTCGCCGTCGCCGTCGTAGGCGTGCAGCCCGTCCGCACCCAGCCAGACGATGCGCTCCCCCGCGACGGCGACGGTGCCGCCGTACACACGCGCGCACGGGAACACGTCGCGCACCTCGAACCCGCGCTCGTCGCCGCGCGCCCGCAGACGCTGCAAGCCGTATTCGCGGAAGACGTAAATGTCGTTTTCAAAGTCCGCTAAGGCGACGATGCGCCCCTTCCCGTCGGGCAGGTCGATATACCCGCCCCCGCCCGTCTGTTCCGTAAAGTCGCGCCGGTCCTCGAAGGAGGAATAGCGCAGGCGCGCGCCCGACTCTTCGCCCGTGACCAACCACAGCCGCTCGAAGGCGTACGCCGCCGCCGTGAACGCGGGCACGCTCTCCGCCGAAAGCCCCGACGCCGTCAGCAGCGCGGAGGACGCGCCGTCCGAGAGGAGCAGCGCTTCGCCCGCCGTATCGTCGTACACGCGCACGCAGGCGGGCGGCGCGGAAAAGGCGACCTGCGAGAGCGAAAAGCTCTCCCTGCCTGCGGGGCGCACCGAACACGCTCCGCCCGCATACACGAGATATGCCCCGCCCGCCGCATAGACCGCCTCCGCGCCCGCGGGGATCCCCTCCCCGTCGAGCAGCACCGCCGAGACGCCCGCGCGCAGCGTGCCGTCTGCGCAGTCGAACCCCTGCGAGAGCGCGCCGTCATACTCCTGCGCGCCGTCCGAAAAGGCGACCTTCACGCGGCGCTCCGTCTTTTTCACGCGAAAGGAATACCCGCTCATACCCACCTCCGCATGCGCAGCCTGCCGCCCCGCGCGCGGCACGCCGCCGCGACCGCCGCGCGGTACCGCCTGTCGAGGAGGGACGCCTCCTCCAGCCGCCCGTTCATCAGCGCGAATTCTGCCGCCGTTCCCAGCGCCAGAAGGCGCGCGCCGCCCTTCGCGCACTCGGGGAAGTCCCCCTCCCGCTTGACGCGCGGGCGGCAGTTGTATTCGACGGTCACGCGCCCCGCGCGCACGCGGATGCCCGCCTCGTCGGCGCGGAACTGCAGCCGCCGCCCGTCCTCGCCGCGCACGCAGACGATCTCGAGCGGCTCGCGCTCCAGCGCGCCGTACCCGATGAACCCCTCCGAATGCAGCGTCTCGCTCTTTCTGAGCGGAATGTAGTCGCTCGCCAGCTCGTACTCGGTCAGATTGTAACAGCGCAGAAGGAGCGCCGCCTCCTCCGCGAGCGCCGCCGCGTCCTCGCCCGTGCCGCGCGCGAGGAACGCCGAAAGGTCCTCCCGCCCGCAGACGGACGCGGCGAGGACGAGCACGTCCTTGACACGTTCTTTCATCTTCTCCACCTCCCGAAAAAAGCGGCAAGGGCGCGCGTCGCCGCGCGCCCCGCCCGAAAGGCGCCTTCGCGCCTATGCCTCCGTGATACCGCTGAGCATCGCCTGCCCGCAGGGGCGGGTGCAGACGAGGTCCGCATACTTGACGAGCGTCGCCGTGTACAGCGGCTTGCCGGGGACCTGCCGCAGCACCCTGCCGTCGTCCCCTTCCAGCCACTTCCAGTCGCAGAGCTGGTGCAGGCAGAAGTCGTCCGTGTTGAGCAGGTACATCGTCTTTTCGGGGCAGAACCTGTCCGCGACGATGGGGATGCCGTTGTAGGTGATCGCCTTATACCCGCCCGCAAGCTCGGTCACGTCCGTAAAGCGCTTGTACTGCGAGAAGTAATTCTGCAGCGCGCGCTTGACGCCCCAGCTGCACACGATGAAGTTGACGCGGCTGCCCGCGCGCTCTTCGAGGCGGTCGATCGCCGTCTGGATCGCCGTCTCGCTGATCGCGCCGTCCACCGCCTTCTTATACGGCTCCAGCCACTTGTTTTCGCTGCGCGTGAGCCCGTAGAGCGTCTCCGAATCGCCGAAGATCGCGCCCAGCCCCGTCAGCTCCAACCCGTACGAGCCCTGCACGCTCAGCGTGTACGTCGCGCTGTCGGCAAAGCTGAGTTTCGCGCTGATGTCCGCGGAGAGGGTGACCGTCTTCGCGTCGGGGTCGACCGCCGTAACGCGCAGCCCCGTGCCGCCCTCCACCGCCGCGCCCGCCGAAGTGAGCACGTCCACCGTCATGCCGACGGCGAAGTTGCGCGCGGAGTCGACCGTGAGCGCCGCGCCGCTCGCCGCGGAGACGGTCGCAAGCTTCCCCGTGCCGTCGCCGAAGAGCATCCTGCCGAAGTTGAAGGAGGATGCGCGCACCAGCCCCTCCATCTCCGCGTTGAGCAGGTTGACGAAGGCGCCCGCGCTGTTTTCGGAGGCGCGCACCGCCTTGTCGCTGATCTCCACGGTGCCGTAGAGGTTTTTGAGGGTGGTGACGAACTGCGCGTAGCCGTTCCCGCTTGCCGCAGGCAGCTCGCCCTCCTCCGTGCCCGCGCCCACGCCGCCGTTGACGCCGAACTGCACGAGCCTGCGCACCTCCTTGCCCCATACGTCCGCCGTGGACTGCTTTATCTGCGCGAGCAGCGGGTTCGCCGCCGTGTTGAGCTGTTCGCTCACCGCGCCGAGGTAGTAACTTTTCAGAGCGCTGTCCGCGCTTGCCATTGTGACCATATGTCCTTTTCTCTCCTTATTTTAAGTTCCGTTTTTGTTGAACAGCTCCCGCGCGAGCTCGCCCGCCTCGCCGAAGGTGCGCACCTTTCTCGCCGGCGCGAGCGCGAACGCGCCCCCGCCCGCAAGCATGCGCGGCGCCTCTTCCCGTTTTTCGCGGGCGGCAAAGTACGCCTCCACCGCGCGCGCGATCTCCTCCGAGACGCTCTCCTTCCGTGCGGGCGCCTCCGCGGGAGACTGCCCTTTGGCGGGCGCTTCCGCCCCGCCTTCCCCGCCGCCCGCGGGTTGCGCGGCATCCGCCGCGCCCGCAGAAGCTGCGAGCCTTCCCTCCAATTCGCGCAGGCGCTGACTGCGGCGGGTAAATTCCGCCTCCAGCGAATTGTACGCTTGCAGAAGGGCATCGGCGCTCGCAAATTTCCCGTAGGGCGCCGCCGTGCCCGTCTCCGCATGGGCCTCTGCCCCCTGCACCGCGCCCGCGCGCGCCGCGTTCTCCTTCTCTTTCATTTCCCGTTTCCTCCCGATTTTTCTTTTATGCCTGCCCGTTCGGGGTCCCCGCGGAAGGTTGCGCCGGATCCTGCGCCTTCCCCGAAAGGCTTGCCCTGTGGGCGGCGATGTGCGCCGCAAAGCGCGCTTTCGCGCCCTCGTCGCCGCACGCCTCCGATAAGAGATACCGCGTGTGCTCCGCGATATGCGTCTCGTCGTCGTCGAACGCATCGACGGGCACCTCTGCCTGCCGCAGCCGCAGATTTTCCTCCGCGGCCTTGTTCGCATGCAGGGACGAGAGCCCCCGCATGCCGCTCAGCCCGCCGAACCCAAGCGCGCCGAGCACCCGCTCGCGCGTCTCGTCGCTGACTTTTCCGTCCTCGTCGGCGAGCAGCCCCATGTTGTACAGTTCGTAGATGAGCGAGCGGCGGCGGGAGGGCGAGCTCGCCCCTTCGTCGTCCGTCTCGAACACGACCTCGTGCGCCGTGAGCTCCGCCGAAGTGACGGCGTACGTCTCCGCCCTGCCGTCCGCGCCGCGGCGCAGAAGGGAGACCCCCTCGCCCGCGAACTGGCGCATGAGCAGCAAGACCTGCCTGCCGATGCGCTTCATCGCCTGCTTGATGGACTCCGTCGTGACGGCGAGCCGCGTGTCGTCGAGGTCGATGAGCATCTGCAGCCCCGTCGCGCTCGTCACGTTGGTGCGGTTGCGCGACGTGGAGCTGATCTCGCTGACGCCGCTGACGAGGATGAACTCCTCCAGAAGCTGCGCCTCCTCCTCGGCGAACTCCGCGGGGATGCCGTCCGTGCCCAGCAGGCGCGGCGCCGCCGCGCCCTGGCGGTAGACGAGCACCTTCCCGGGCGGCAGCCCCTCCTCGAGCAGCTCGTCGGTGTCGACGGAGCCGTCCTCCACGGCGAGCACGCCCATCGTGAGGCGGTTGAGATACTCGTGCTTGCGGTTCTTGACCGCGTTGTACGCGCGCTGCACGGGGATCATGCGGTCGATGACGCTGCCGCCGAAGAACGCGCCCGAAAACTCCAGCGCGCACTGCCGCACGAAGGGATAGCCGCGCTCCCCCTCCCCGTTCTCGTAGGGCAGGCAGCCGTTGTGCACGAGCCTGTCCCCCGCAGCAATGAGCAGCCTGCCCTCCGGGTGATCGGCGGTCGGCTTTTCGTAGTACTCGATGACGAGCGCGCAGCCGTGCTTCACATACCGCGCGCCCGCCCCCGCGCCGCCCATGAAGTTCGCCGCCGCCGAATAGGGCGCGAGCGAAAATTCGTACACGTCCTGCCCCTTCACGCGCACGCCGTACAGCCGCTCGATCTCCGCGACGGGCACCGCCTTCGCGTGCATGATGCTCCCCTGCTCCCCGACGGACGCGCAGGAGAGGTCCTCGGGATAAACCTCAAAGGGCGCGACCTCCGCGACGCGCACGCCGCCCTCCGCCCAATAGACCTTGTAAAACACCGTGCCGCACGTCTCGCTCCACACCGTCGCGCGGGAGATCGTCTCGCCCAGCGAACACGCCTCGCTCACCGAGGCGAGCACGTCGGATGCGAGCTTTGCCGCGCGCAGGTCCCGCTCCTGCCCCGACGCGGGGCGCACCGTGAGCGTCGGGCGCACGCGCGCGAGCTTTGCAATGCGCGTGTCGATGGCGGGCGCAATGTGGTTGAACACCCGCCTGTACTGCCAGAAATAGCGGGGCTGCTCCTCCTCGATCTCCCCCGCGGGGTTGATGCCGCAGTACTGGTTGCCCGAGAGGAAGTTCATGTTCAGCTCCCACCCGCGCTCGATCAGCCTGCGCTCCTCCTGCCTGCGCGCAAACTCTTCGCGCAGCCACCGCACCGTACGCTCTTCGAATTTTTCGTCGAACGACGAACTCTTTTTCTTCACCTTACTCCTCCTTTTCTCCGCCCCCGCGCTCCGCCTCTTGCAGCAGGCGCAGAAGGCGCTTCTTTTCCGCTTTCAGCTCCTCGTCCGAATACGCCGCGAGCGGCTTTTCCTCTTCGAGCAGCAGCTTCGCCGCGGCGAGGTCGGGCGGGAGCTCCCGCTTTTTCACGCGCCGCTTGACAAGCTGCTGCGCCCCGTCCTCGCCGACGGCGTACTCCTCCACCACCTCGTCCGCCGAGAACCCGACGGCGCGGCGGTAGAGCGCCTCCAAAAGTTCCTCCCGCCCGCGGGCGGGAGCGTTTTTCTTCTCCATACCCTCCTCCGCCCGCGCTACGGCATGCCCCTCCGCGTCAGCCTGCGCGCAAGGCGCTCCTTTTCGCGCGCCACGGCGCTCGGCTGCGCTGCGGGCGGACGGCTGCGCGGCTTGGTCATCAGGTAATAGCGCAGCTCGTCCAGCGCGTGATCGTCCCTCTTTTTCGGCACGTCGCCCGCGCCCCAGAAGTACCCCTTGAGCTCGCGGATGAGATGGACGCACCCTTCAAAAATATACAGTTTCGGTCCCCCGCCGCCGAGATAGCTCTTGACCCGCGCGATGCCCGCGAACAGGTCCTTGTCCACCCGCGTGTTGACGAGGATGCCGCGCTCGCAGAACAGCTCCGCGACGCTCTTCGCGCTCGCGAGCGTGCGCTGGGTCGCCGCGGAATCGATGAGGGCGGAGAGCCGCCCCTTCGCGTCCGTGTGCCAGCCGATGCGCGCGCTGATCTCGCGGATGCGCCGCGCGTGGTAGTCGATGTCCCGCTCCGCCTCGTAGTGCTCGGCGACGACGTACACGTTCCCGTCGTAGTCCGCGCAGTACCAGTGCGCGGAGAGCGGGTTGTGCAGCCCCGGGTCTATGGAGATCGTGTCCTGCCAGTCTGCGGGCACCGCAAAAGGCGGGATGACGTGCACGGACTCGTCGAACTCGGGGTAGACCAGCCCCTCGGCGGTCGCGAACCTGCCATAGCGGCGGCTCTGCAGCTCCTTTTCCCCGAGCGTCGCGGCGAGCTGTTTTATCTCGCCCTTCGGCAGGTACGGGTTGTCCGCCCATTCCATGAACTCGTACCACACCTGCGGGTCGCCGCGCGCGTTCATGTAGATCTCGTCGTACAGAAAGGTCAGCCCCTTGAGCGGGGTCATGGTGCCGAAGATGTCGCCCGCGCGGTCGAACACGCGCATGCGGCACTCCTCGTAGATGTCCCGCGGCGGCTCTTCGTCGAACCACACAAAGTCCAGCGACGCGCCCTGAAAGCGCTCCCTTCCCTGGTCGCAGGTCTTGAACCCGATGACGGAGATGCCGCCGAACACGTTCCGCACGCGGATCTGGTCAACCACGCCCGAGGGCGAGCCCTTCCTGCCCGAGAGCATGGTGATCTCCTCGATCCACTCGGGCGCGAGGTAGTGCAGCACTTTCTTCTGCGCCACGTCGCGCTGCACCTGCTGCGTGAGCGAAACGACCCAGCCGAACACGTCCTTTCGGTTTTTGCGGTACGGGTGGATGCCGCGCGCCATGTAGACGCACTCGACGGCCCCGCACTCCGTCTTGCCGCTGCGGTTGCCGCCGAACACCCAGCGGTTGCGCTTTCTGCATTTATGGAAGGCGAGCTGCTTTTTGTGCTTTTTCCTGCCCGTATTGTACTTCTGCAGGGCGTTCCCCGCCCCGCGCCGCGCCTCTTCGCCCTCGAGGGCTAAGAGGCGGCGCACGATCTCTTCTTCCTGCATATGACAAATTCCCTGTCCTTTCCCCCGTTTTTTCGGCTTTCCCCGCAAAAATGTGTACTATAATGGCTGCACACCGCCCGCCCGCGGCGCTCTGCCGCGCAAACCTGCGGGCGCGGGAGTTTCCCATGCCGAAAAAGATCCTGCTCCTTCTCATGGTGCTGACGGCGCTCGCCGCGTCGCTCACGCCCCTCTCCGCCGCCGCGGAGGAAAACGAGCTCTACGCGCGCGTCACGCAGGCGGGCGTGTACCTCTATGCCGAACCCGACGGCGACAGCGGGCTGTTCGAGCTGCCGCAGAGCTGGTTCGTGCGCGTCACGGGCGAGACAGGCGCATACACCTCCGTCGCCTACCTCGAAGGCACTGCCGCCGCCGTGTACGGCTACTGCAGAACGGAGGAGCTGACCTTCGTCGACTACATACCCGAGACGCCCTACCTCTCCTACACCGTGGAAGTGACCTTCACCGCGGGGGACGATTCGCTCCCCGACGGGTTCATAACTTCCTATCGCGTGGACGCCGCGTTCTGCGGGACGTTCTCCTACGGGTCGGCGATCTACTGCTACGTGTACCTCGACGGCGCGTTCGGCTACGTGCCCGCCTCCGCCTGTTCCTCGCTCGATTACCCCCTGAACACAGAACATACCGAGAGCGGCGCCGCGTCTGCGGGCGGGGAGACCGCCGAAAAAAGCGGCGGAAGCGCCGTCAACATCGTGCTCGTTTGCGCGCTCGCCGCGGCAGCGCTCGGCATCGCCTTCTTCCTCTTCCGCCCCGCCGCCCGCCGCAAAAAACGGGAAGAGCCGCGCGAGGACGTCTATTTCTGACCGCCGCACGGAACTGCATCGGGCAGGGCACGGCTTTACCGCGGCTGCGCCCCCTCCGTCACCTGCACGCCTGCCCCGCCTGCCCCTTCCGCGCGCCTGCCGCGAACGAGATCCCGCGGCGGGCGCGCCTGTCGTACAGCTCCGCCTCTTTCCCCGCCCGCACGCGCTCGAACACGAGCCGCACGGCGGGCACCTTGCCGAAGGTACGCAGGAACCAGCGCTCGTCCATGCCCCGCCGCAGAAAATCCGCATTGAGCTTCTCTTCCAGCCGGAGCTGCCTGCGGAAATAGGTGCGCCGCGAATACCCGAGCGCCACCTGCCCGTCCTCCCCCGCGCGGCGGAAATATTTATAGTCGAGGAACAGCCGTTCCTCCGCCGTCAGCGAGCCGAGCACCTCCTCGAGGAGCGCTTTCAGCAGCAGGCAGCAGCGCTGCCCGTGCACGCAGTCGATGATCTTTTCGACGCACGCCTCCGTGTCCTCCCGCCCCAGCGACGACGCGAGCGCCTTCGCGCGGGCGTATCCCCGCAGGTTTTCCGCATACCGTTCCAGATGCGGGTACAGGAGCAGCATCGCCCTCTGATATTCCTTCATTCCCGCGAACCTCCTTCGTCCGCCTCACGGCGGTCGTTCGGGCGGGCAGCGCGGCAGTTTTTTGCCGCGGCAGCTCCCGCCCACACACCCATTATCGCACAGCAAGCCCCCGATTCCCAGCTTAGGTGACAAAAAACAAACATATGTTCGTATTTTTCTTTGAGTATAGCACGGAAAACAGGCATACGGCTGGCAATTTTATTTAAATTTTACCGAAAAAAATTTACAGCGGAACTATCTTGCGGCACGCGTCCGGCGGGCGGAACGGCTGCGGCTGCGCCCGTAAACGGGCGCAGCCGCAGCCGTGACCTGCACGCGCACCGCGCGCGTTTTATAAAAGACGCAAAATTTGTCGACAAATCCCGCAGTCTGTGGTATACTGTTCTTTGAAAAAACACGCCGCCCCTGCTGGGCGGACGGAGCGGAAACGGATGAAAAGGGCTTTGAAGGCATTGATCACGATCCTGTGCGCGCTGGCGCTCGCCTGTTCGGGCACGGCGGTGTTCGCGCAGAGCGGCGCGGACGAGGCGGGCGGCTATACAGACGCGGTAAGCGCTTTTGCAGACGCGGAGCAGTCTGCCCGCACGGAAAAAACGGAGACGTGGGAGCTGTTCCTGCCCTCCTCTTCCGAACAGTTCCTGCCGCTGACGAGCCCCAACGACGTTGCGATCAGCGACGACTACATCGCCGTCGCTGACGGGAACGTCATCTACGTGTACGACCGTGCGGCGGGTGCTTATGGAACCTTTTCGGGAACTGTGGGGCTGACCTATTCTTCCCTCTGCTTTTATGGAAATTACCTCTTCTTCGTTGCGAGCGGAGGCAACATCAACATCACCTACTTCGACTGCACGTCGATCGCCGGAACGACCATCGACGCAGGCTCCACACAGGAACTTAAAGACGAAGAGGGAAACAGCATCCCCTGTTCCTCGTTTATCCTGAACGGCAAATCTCTGTATTACGCGACCACCACCTCCAATTCGGTATCGCTGCTCTGCCGCAAATTGAACACAGAAACGCTGACCGTCGGCGCAGCAGGCAGTAATCTTGCCCCGAAGAACACTTCCAACACGGCGCCCTATTTTACGATCTTCAACGGGCAGACCTACTATTCTCTCGCAACGGGCTCTTCCGACATTTATTCGGTGGACGGCAATACGTCCACGCCGCGTTATAACGCCTGCTACACCGTCTATTCCTTTGCGATTGTCGACGGCACCTGCTACTATTCGTCCGCCAACGATAACCACTATTTTTATGCCGTGACGAACTCGGACGGCGATCAGCCGCTAAATGACGAAAACGGCACCGCGGTCAGCAACGTGACCGCCATCGAAGTCTATAACAATGAGTTATATCTGGTAACGGGATCATCCGTCAAAGCCTACTCGACGGACAGCTCCTCCTATACGGGGTACGAGATCGCGCAGTACTCTGCCGGAATCACCCGTTTGGGACGCGACGCAAAATCTCTATCCCTGCACGAAGATCGTCTCGTCATCGCCGACCCCGCCAACGCGCGCGTGCTCGTCTATGATATGCAGACACAGACATATGCATCTGTCGCAGTGACCGACCTCGGAAACAGCTTTTTCGTCTGCGCGGGCGAAGAGAATTTCCTCGTATGCAACGGCTCGTTCATTCGTATGTTCTCTTACGGCGGTAAGGCGATCACCACCGTTCCGCAGGATGACGTATTCGACGGTAACATCACGGACTGCACATATTCATACGACTCCTACTACCTGCTGACCGGCAGCAACGTAACATACCGCGTATCCGATACGGGTATTACGGCAACCGGGCAGCTTGCGGCTGACTACGCCTCTATTGCAGCAGATATTGAGGGCAATATCTGGGCATTCTCCTCTGATTCCAACACAGCATATTGCTATACGGAAGCGAATTTCCTTTCACAGAGCGCCGCTTACAGTGAAACCGTCCTGCTCGGCGCGAATGTCCTCGACATCCTCGTCGACTACGAGGGCACGGTGTACGGGCTGACGGAGGACAGCGTGCTCGTCGGCGGTGCGACCGATGCGCGGCAGCTCGACCTCTCCTCCTACGTCTCCTACGCGGACGATGCGGCGGCGGTCGCCTTCGCGTTCGGCTTTACGACGGACGAGGCGTACGTTCTCACCGATGCGGGCTTTCTCGTGAAGTGGAGCGGCGGGATCGCCTCTCTCGATACGATCGACGAAAACGGCGCGTACAGCGCACTGACGGGGGCGTTGACGGACGAAAACGGCGGCGCGGACGCCTGCGGCGATCTGCTGGTCACGATCTCCGCGGACGCGGTGCTCGTCTCGCTGGACGAGAGCGCGCTCACTGCGGAAAACTACCTGCCCGCGGCGGGCTACGCGCGCGCGGGCGAGGCACGCGTCGGCGTGAAGGTGACGGACATCGCCGACCCCGACGGCGGGAACACGATCGGCTCGCTCGTCGCGCTGTATGAATATCTCCCCGGCTCGGGCGCGCAGGGTTCGCAGCACACCTATTCTCTCTGCCTCGTGCTCGGAGAGGGCGCGCAGCCGCTCGCAAGCTCCGAATACTACACCGATACCGCCGGCTACGCGGGCTACACGACCAACGCCGTCGGGCTGTACAATCTGCCGCTCATGCGGCAGAGCGGCGACACCGCTTACCTCGCCTATCGGCTGGAACTTGCCAAAAATACGCGCGTCACCGTCCTCGGGACGGTCTCCCTCCCCACCCCGACGACGGGCGGGTACGGGCTGGACGCGGACTATTGTTTCGTCTCTTACAGCGCGGACGGGCAGACGGTGTACGGGTTCGTGCCCGCCTCCTACCTCAACGCCTCCCCCTCCTCGGGCATCACGGGCTCGGGCAGTGCGGAGATCACCTACCGCCACATAGCCGAAGGCGAGAGCGTGACGCTGTACGACGATGCGGAAAACGCGCGCGTGTTCGAAAACGAAGAACTTCTGACCGTCTACGGCGAAGCGGACGAAAACGGGCTGGTATTCGTGCGCTATACGGCGGACGGCATCTCGTACAGCGGCTGGATCGAAGAGGCGCTGCTCGCCGAAGCGAGCGACTTCGGCATCTGGGTGCTCGTGGCGGTGACCATCGTGACCGCGGCGGTGCTGGCGAGCGCCTGCTACCTCGTCCTGCGCAAACCGCCCGTCATGGAGGCGCCTCTCCCCGCGGAGGAGGACGCAGACGGGGACGGCAGCCCCGAAAGCGGAACGGACCTCCCGGACGAAACTGACGGGCACACTCCCCCGCAGGACGGCGGGCAAAGCGGCCGATAAATCTGCGGCGGGCGGAACGGTCAATAAGCACACAGCGTGCAAAACCGATGCCCCGCACCCCGAACGCACCCCGGACGCGCCCGGACGCGGCGACAGCAGACCTTATTGTACAGAAACAAAACAAAAGCGGCGGCGTTCACGCTTTGCGCGAACGCCGCCGCTTTCTTGTCTTTTTCTCTATCCTTTTCTCTGCCCCTTGTCCCCGCCGCCGCGGTTTCCCGCGGCGGCGGGGTGCGTTCCGCTTTCTCCGCTCACGCCCCTTCGCCCTCGTTCTCGCCCGCCGCATGCGCGCCCGAATACAGCGAGAACTCGCGCTCCAAATCGAACTCCTCCGCGCTGTCAAAGGCGGCGAGCTTGGAGACGGAGACCTCGTAGGCGGTCATCGTCTTGGTCTCGTACTCGCTGAGTTTCTTCTGGTATTCACGGCTCTGGATGCGCCCCGAGAGGGCGATGCGGTCGCCGACCTGCAAATTGCGCACGAACCGCGCGTTCCTGCCCCAGGCGATGCAGGGGATATAATCGGACTTGTTGTACGCCCTGTTCACCGCGACGAGCAGGTCGGCGATCTCGCGGTTGAAGGGCGTCGTGCGGTACACGGGCGGTTTGCAGATATAGCCGCTCAAAACGATGCTGTTCGGGTTTCGCACGGGCGGCGCGTCCACGGGTTCGCGCACGAACACCGTGAGCATCAGCCGCGAGCGCCCGTTCTCCAACTTGTTGTAGGAGCGGAACTGCCCCAGCGCGGCGAGCTGCGCGCCGACTTTGAGGTCGCGCTCGGAGATCAGCCGTTCGGAGACAGTCACGGGCAGGATGTCCGCCTGCCCCGAAAGGCGCATGACCTTCACTTTCAGCTCGTAAAAGCCCTCGCCGTACACCTCGTGCGAGAAAGCCGCATCGCTGACGATCTCGCCCATGATAAACACTCTGTTGTTCTTCTCGCTGCCGTTCATAGATCCCTCCGGGTCAAATGGTATTTTTTCAGGCGGCAGCATGCTGCCGCCCGTTTGCATCGATCGTGTAGTTTTCGCGCAGGATCAGCTCCCCCACCGTGACGAAGGTGAATCCCCTGTTTTTGAGGGTATCCAGCACGACGGGCAGCGCCTCCGCAGTGTGCGCGCCGTTGTTGTGGCAGAGGATGATGCTCCCCGCCTGCACGCGGTTTAAAATGCGCATGGAAATATCCGTTGCACTCATGCCGTCCTTCCAGTCCAAACTGTCCACGTCCCACTGGATGGTGTACAGCCCCATGCTCTGCGCCGTTTCGATGAGCAGGTCGTCGTAATCCCCGTACGGGGCGCGGAACAGCTCGACCGCTTTCCCCGTCACCGTTTCGATCGCGGCGCAGGAAGAGCGCAGTTCCGCGCGGATCTCCTCCTCGCCGAGGCGGGACATGTAGGAGTGCGTCGCACTGTGCGTGCCGATCTCGCAGCCCGCGTCGGCGATTTTTTTGACGTACTCGGGGTACTTCTCCGCCCAGAACTGCACCATGAAGAAGGTCGCGGGCACCTCCTCGCGCGCGAGAGCCTCCAAAATGGCGTCCGTGTGCTCGGTGCCCCAGGCGCAGTCGAAGGTGATCGCGATGCGCTTTTCCTCCGTCTCCACGCTGTAGATCGGCAGTTTTCGCAGCGTGCCTCCGTAATAGACGGCGTACGCGCCCGTCGCCGAGAGCAGCACGCACAGCACGACGGCGAGCGCCGTGCCAAGCGCAAAGAGCGCCGCGCGTTTTTTCGTGCACAGGAACAGTTTCATTGGCTTGCTCTCCTATTGTATCGGATCGGGCTTGCCGAAATTTATCCTTCTGTGCCGAAAAAACACGAATTTTGTCAAACCCGCTCCTCCCCGTATTCTGTAATATATATATTTTCCGACAGGTTCCGATATTCCCTTTCCCCCCTTCTCCCCGAAAAGCCAAAGCACCGCCCGCCCCGCGGGAAGTTCTCCCGCGGGGCGGGCGGTGCCCCTCTCTGCATGCCCGCCGCCCCTGCGGCGGGCATAAAAAAGAGGCGCGGGAATTTTCCCGCGCCCCGCGCCTTCTGTTGCTCTCTGCTTTTACGGTGCGATTTTCTTTCAGCTTTTATAGAGCGTGATGTCGTCCACCCAGAACACGGCGGGCGCAGCGTCGTTGGCGACGATGAGCAGGATCTGCTCGTCCGCGTCCGTCACGGTGTAGGTGACCGTCAATTGCACCCACTCCCCGCGCGCGCCGCCGAGGAACTTGTGCACCTTGTAGCTGTCCTCCGTCTCGATCTTCACCATCACGTCGTCATTGCTGTCGCAGCTCTCCACGTACACCCAAGCGGAGTATTCGAGCACGTCGCCGACCTGCACCTCGCTGCCTACGGTGAGGACGAATTTGAACCCCGCATTGGCGGGCGCGTCCAGCTTGAGGGACTGTTCGCCGCCGTGTTTCTGCGTCGTATCGAACGCGGGATCGACCGCCCAAGGCTCAAACTTTCTGTCCGTGCTCTCAACCGTTACCTCAAACCCCGGGTCGAACGCGGAGAGGTCGACCTCCGTCTTTTCGACGGGTTCGGGCGGCTGCACCGCCGTCGTGCGGATGACGCGCACGTCGTCGAAATACGCCGCGGAGCCCGTGAAGTTCTTCACCACGATCTGCCCGTAGCTCGCCGCATCCGTGATCGCGGAAGAGGCGGGCGTCTCGGCATAGAACCACTTGCCCGTATCCGCCGCCGTGACGGGGTACTGCACGACAGCCGCGAGCACGTCGTTCTCCTTTTCACGGAACTCAATGAGGATATAGCCGTCCGCAAACTCTTCCTGCGGCTCGACGTACACCCACACGCCCGCTTTGATCGCCTCGCCCTTGCTCGGCGCGACCGTGCCGCCCGCAAAGTCGAACCCGAGCCATGCGCCCTTGCCGTCCGCGCCCGCCTTCAGCGAGGACATGCCGCTGTGCGACGTTTCGGACGTGACGTCCGCACCGTCCGTGCCCCAGCCCGTCAGCCCCGATTCAAAGCCGACGTTCCAATACTCCATGGTGAGCTGGTTTGCGTCCGCAGCTTCGAACCAGATCTTATAAGTCATCGAATCATCTCCGTTCGTCACGGCGACGGTCGCATAGCCGGGCAGCGAGGCGGGTTTATTCACCTGCGCCGATGCGGAACTGTCCGCAAGCGTATAGGTGATCTCCGGCACTTCCGCCGTGCCTGCGGGGAGCTGATAATAGTACTCCGTGCGCAGCGCGTTGAACTCCGCAAACGCCGTACCGCCCACCGACAGCGACGCAAGGCTCGCCGCCTGCCGCTCGATGAGATTGACGGTGATCGTGCGCACCGTGCCGTCCTCGGCGGTCACGGTGACGGTCGCAGCCGCCCCCTCTTTGGAGACGCTGACCTGCGTGCGCGAATCGCGCGCGGCCGCGGCGACGACAGCCGCCGCCACGTCGTCCACCTGCACGGTATAGCTGTCCAGCGTGTCGCTGTATCCTGCGACCGCCTCGCCGTCCACCGTGAGGGAGGAGAGCGCCGTGTCGTTGCTCTCGACCTCAATGACGCGGATGCTGTCGAGGAAGATCTCGCCCTGCCCGTACAGCTCGATGCAGGCGTTGAAGGAGACCGCGTCGTCCGGCACGCGCACGGTGGCGCTTGCGATGCGCGTCCACTCGTTCGCCGCCGTTAGCTGCGTTGCCTCCACCGCGCCGAGCGTGGGCTTTTCGGACGCGCTGATCACGTTCTGGAAATTGACGCGCGGTTTGATGGTGCAGTTCTCCGTCTGCGAGAGCGCGTAGCCCTCGATGACGTAGAACCCGCCCGGTTTCATCTCGTTCGCGCCGTCGCCGATGGTGACGGTGTGGAACAGGATGGTATACGCCTCCGTCGCCGTCACTTTGAGCGCGTACTTCCCGTCGCGCTTCACGTCCGCCGTCTTTTCGTAGTTGTCCGGGTCATCGGGATAGATGCCCCACATCAGGTCGCCCGCGCGGTCAAACGTGCCGTTGATGGGCGCGCCGCCCTGCAGGACCTGCACGTCCTTGGAGGCGGACTTGGTCGCATCCGCCTTCGCCGTCGCCGTGACGGTGACGTTCCCCTCCTCCGTGAGGGTCAGCGTGCCGTCCTGCGTGATCGACGCGCCGTCGCCCGTCACGCTCCACACAACGCCCGTGTCGGCGACCGTCCCTTCTGTTTCGACGGTCGCGCGCAGCGTGACCGATTCGCCCGTGAACAGAATGTCGTCGCAGGTGAGCCGCACGCCCGTGACCGTGCCCGTCGCAGCAGGCGGATCAGGGTTGTCGGGGTTTTCGGGGTCCTCTTCTGCGGGTCCGCATGCAACGAGCAGTGCGGAACCCAGCGCCAGCAGTGCGGCAAGTATGACCGCAAGCCACTTCTTCATTTCTTTTCCTCCCTTGTTTTTCTTTTTTTCTGCAGATAAACATCTGTTATCGCCGCAAAATCCGCCTCCGCCGCCGTGCACGCCGTGCCCTTCCACTGCGCGGCAAACCGCGCCGTCCTGCACAGATACGCATAGCCGAAGTCGGCAGAAGGCTCTATATGGCTGCCCTCGTTCCAGTCGTTCCACGTCACGATCTGCGCGAGATCGAACTCCCCCGCAAGGACGTGTTCGCAGCACAGCTCGTAGCGCGCGCCGTTCTCGCGCGGCGCAACGCGCTTGCCCCCGCCCCAGCCCCAGACGCAGGTATCGTCAAAGCCGGGGACGAGGCTGGGCACGACCTTCTTCCCGCCGAGCGCGCGCACGCGCGCCTCGTAACGGGCGATCGCGTCGCGGTGGTAGGCGAGCGAATTCCTGTTTTCGGCGTCGAACCCGCCCACCCAGAAGAACCAGCCGTCGGCAGCCTCCTCTATCTGCGGGTCATAGCAGTCCTCGAAGTAGAACTCCATGCCCCGCGCCGCGGAAGACGCCTTGATACGCTCCCACTCCGCGCGCCCGAACATGTGCCCGGGCATCTTGCGGAACACAAAGACGGGGAACCGCCCGTTCTGCTCCTCGTACAATCCCGTTTCGATGACGTTTTCGCGCAGCCACGCAAGCTCCCCTATCGCCGCCGAGACGCCCTCCTCCGCCGAGGCGAAGGTGCCGAGGGGATAATACCCCGCCCATTCCTCGAAACAGACGATGAGCTTCAAAGGATATTCGCGCAGCACGCGCAGGAGCGCCAGGAACTTTTCGTGCCGGTGCGGATTGATGCGCCGCCCGTCCCAGTCGACGATGACGCCGTCGATCCCGCACGCCTGCATGAGCGAGAGCTGCCAGCGGATCGCGTCCGCGTCGGCGGAGTCGTAAGGGCCGATGAGCGGATAGCCGAACGCCGCGATGTCCCGCCGCCCGTCCGCACGGAGGACGGACGGATCGTGCCGCGCCCCGTCGTACTCGCTGTTCCACATCTCCCAGCGCCCCGAAACCTCGGGCGTGGAGAACCATGTGCACAGATGCGCAAACAGCCGTCTGTTCATTGCAGGCTCTCCATCGAATCGAGCAGCTCGTCCACGCGCACCGTCGCAAGCGAGATGCTCGTGTCGCAGCAGCCGTAATAGATATAGAGCAGTCCCTCTTTCTCCACGCACGCGGTGGGGAACACGACGTTGGGAATGACCAGCCCGAACTTCTCGTAATACTCCGTCGGCTCGAGGATGCACGCCGCCGTCCGCGCGAGCACGCGCGTCGGGTCGTCCTTATCGAGGAGCATCGCGCCCACGCGGTACACGTCGCGCCCGTCCACGCCGTGATACAGGAGCAGCCAGCCCCTGTCCGTGCGGACGGGCGGCGCGCCCGCGCCGATCTTGCCGCCCTCCCAGTCGTACAGGGGCGAGGCAAAGAGCTCGGGTTCGCTCCACGTTCTGCAGTCCTCGCTCGTGCTGTAATAGATGCTCGGTCTGTCGCCGAACTGCTTGGGGCGGCGCAGCAGCCAGAACTTCCCGCCTATCTTTTCGGGGAAGAGCACGTTGTCGCGCTCGTCCACCTCCGCGCCGTTGACGGAGGAAAAGAGGCGGAAGGTGCGCAGGTCCTCGCTGACGGCGACGGCGCTGCGCGTATTGTTGATGCCCTTGTCCAGCTCGCCGCGCAGCGGCGTATAGTCCGGCACGCCCACGCCCGTCGGGTAACAGTTGTAGGTGTACGGGCGGTAGGCGAAGGTGAGGTAGAACAGCCCGTCTATCTTGACGAGCCGCGGGTCCTCCACCGTCCCCTCCTCATAGCCGAGCGCGCGCGCCGTCAGCACGGGCTGCTCCTCCGCGGGCGTGAAGTGCACGCCGTCGTCGCTCTCCAACAGCCCGAAGGAGCAGACGAAGGGGCGCAGCCCCTCCGCCGCCCGCTCCAGCATGTAAAACTTGTCCCCGTCCCGTATGACGGCGGGGTTGAAGGTGGCGGCTGCGCGCCACCCCTCCCCGCCCGCACGCACGATCGGGTTCTCTCCGCATTTCGTGATCTTCATACCGCACCTCAGCCAGCGTAGTGGTAATTCGTATCGTTGTAGTCGTGTTCGCGCGTCGCAAGGTAGTTCTCGGTGATCGCCTGCAGAGAGGCGGTGTAGGAGACGCCCTTGAACTGCGAAATGCCGCTCTGCGTCAGGTCGGCGAGCGCGTGCCCGTTCTGCACCGTCGGCTCGAGGATGGTGCCCTCCGTCCAGTCGTTGAAGGTCGCCATCAGCACCCAGTCTAGCTCGTCGCCGTACTCGGCGACCGCCGCCCAGCTCTGCGTGTAGAACTCAGTTCCCGTGTTGCCGATCTTGCGGATGACGCCGCGCGCGGGATCCCAGCTCATGACGGGCGTATCGTCAAAGCCCGAATACACGATGCCGACGGGGACGCGGTTGCCCACGTCCGCCTGCGCCCACTCGACGGCGCGCGCATTGATGCTGCGGCAGTACGCGAGCGCCTCCTGCGCGTCGCACTCGGCGAGCTCTCCGTTGTAGAGCGTCCACTGGAACATGGACATGACGTTGGAATAGTCTCCGCTGCCCACGCCGTCGCCCATCACGGGGATGTCGTAGCCCGTCTGCTCCTTCACATACGCCTTGATCGTGCCCAGCTCCGTCCCCTTGATGAGGTTCAGCCCGAAGAACTCGATCATCGGCGCGTCGTTGTAGCGCAAAAGCGCCACATGCCTGTCATACGTCTCGATAAACTTGACAAGGTCCTTGCCCATCGCGTCGATGCTCTCTTCGCGCGTCGCGTGCGGGATCCAGCCGTTGAGGTGGATCTTCGGCTCGTAGAGGATGCTCACCTTCATGTCCTTCTCGGCGCATATATCGAACAGCTTTTCAAGCACCTCGAGCTGATAGCGCGCGCTCGCAAGGTCCGCATAATAGTTGACCTGGATCACGTCGCAGCCCATCGCCTTGATGAGGTCGGCGTGGTAGTTCAGCACTTCGGGGTCGGTGCTGTCGTACGCGCCGATGAGCGGGTCGTATACGGAGGCAACGTCGCGCCTGCCGTCCACGATGACGGAGGGATCGTACAGCCTGCCGCCGTACGCCGCGCCCGCGCTCGAATCGTACTCCCAGTTGCCCCATTCGACGCCGTTGTTGCGGAACCACGGCTGGTACGCCATGAACGCCATTTTAATGGGGTTGCCGTTGATGCGCTGCCAGTCGCCCACCTGTACGAAGTCGCACAGCACCTCCGCGTCCGTGTTGTTTACGATGCACACGCGCAGCCGCTCGGTCACGTCCGCGCCCGCATCGGCGGGCTCGGGCGTCTTTAAGTAGACCCACCTGCCCTTGACCTGCGTCTCGGCGGACGCAACGTCCGCATAGACGCTGTCTGCATTCCTGCTGCGCAGCGTAAGCTTCACGCTGCCCTCGGCGGTGTCGGGGATCTTGACCCAGATGCCCGCGCTCACCGTTTCGGGCGCGACCTCCGTCCCCTCTGAAGAGACCGTGTACTGCGCCTCCGCAGCCGCGGGCAGGACCATGGAGCTGCCGCCCGTGTAGGAGTCGCTGTCCGTCGTCTGCGCGTTCACGCCCGCGATCTTGAACAGCTCGTTGCCCTCCTCGAATCCCGCGTCGGGGATGTCCACATAGTCGCCCCGGCTCGCATAGCCTTCCACCGTTACGCCGCCTCCTCCCGTACTGCTGCTGCGGGTGCCGACCTGCACGTTGTCGACGCAGATGACGGCTCCCTCGCCCACGTCCATCTTGAAGCTGACGATGATCAGCACGCTGTCGTCGCGGATGACGCTCTCTTCGGCGACCGCCTGCACGCTGACCGTGTTCCATTTGCCGTATTCGAGCGCCACGCCGTCGTACTGCGCGATGACGGATTTGCTCTTCTTCGCATTCTCCTGTTCGACCATCATGCGGACGCCCATGTAGTCGGTCTGTTCGGTGCCGCCGACGTAGATGTCCGCCGTCGCCTCCACGATGTCGCCGCGCTTGGGCAGAGCATATCCCTCTCCGCCCTCCGCGAGCGCCTTCTGGTCGGCAAGCTGGTCTTCGAACTTCGCGGCATAGTCCTCCCCTTCGAGCGGGATGACCTGGTACAGCGAGATGTACCCGCCGATGACGGGCTCCAGCTTCACGCTGTACTCGCCCTCCGTCTTGAACTCGCTCGTCCGCGTGAAATCGTCGGGCAGCATCCCGTTTTCGAGGGAATAATCCCACCCGCGGTCCGGCTCAGTTCCGACGGGAGACGTCTCGTACTCCGTTTCAAACCCCGCGTCCAGCACGGGATAGGCGCTGTACACGCCCGTCACCGGCTCTTCCGTCTCTTCATCGGGCGAACACGCCGCAAAGGGAAAGATACCGACAAGCAGCAAAATCGCCGCAACGATCGCCGTAAGTTTTTTCATACGTTCCTCCTCTCTTTTTTCAGCCCAGCTCCGCCTGCACTGCGGCGTTCATCTCCTCCGCAATGTCCTCGGCGCGCACGAGCGAACCGCTCGCCTTGTTGTAGATCTTGTACAGATAATCCTCGAACACGGCGATCGCCGCCTGTTCGTTCTTGAAGTGCTCCTCGATGAAGGTGTTCTCCAGCGCCTCGAAGTAAATGTCGATGGAGGGAGGGGCGAACTCCGTGGTCGTGTAGACCTCCGAACGGGCGATGGACTCGATGCTCGGCATCGCGATGGAATACTGCGCCTGCAAAGTCTGCGCCGTCTCGCTGTAGCAGAGGAACTTGACGAGCTCATACGCCATGTCCTTCTGATCGCTCTTGCTGTTGATGCCGATGGGCAGCCCCGAAAGGCGCATGGTCCCCTCTCCGTCCGGGCCCGACGGGAACGGGCGTATATCGTAGTTGATGCCCACCTTCTGCAATTTGACGAAGTCCCAGCTTCCGACGACGGCAAACGCCGCCTTCTTGCCGATGAACGGGTTCCCCAGCCCCTGCGAAGCCTCCGCGCTGGGCATGATCATCGTATCGGGGTCGTTGGCAAGGTCGGAATAGAACTGCAGCGCGTCCACCGTCTTGGGGTCGTTGAAGGTCGCGCGGGTGCCGCCGTCCGCAAACAGCGTGCCGCCGTTGCTGTACACGAGGCACTTCCAGTCCAGCCAGCCCAGCCCGTACTGCGAATAGCTGCCTCCCTCCTGCACCATGAACTGTTTGCCCAGCTCCACCATGTCCTCCCACGTCCAGTCGTTTTCGGGCAGCGGCGTGTCGCCCATTATATCGAGGTTGAACGCCATGACCTGCACGCCGATGTCGCGCGGCAGCGCGTACAGGCTGCCGTCATACGAACAGAATTCGAGGGCGTTGTGCACGTATTTGCTGCCGTCGAACTCCTCGTCCGCCTCGACGTATTCGTCGATGGGGATGATGACGCCCTCCTCCGCAAAGATGGGCAGGTACTCCTCCCGCAGCCAGATCACGTCCGGCAGCGTGCCTCCCGTGAACATGCGCGGGACTTCTTCTCCGTAGCTGTCGTAGTTGATGGGCACCGCCTTGATCTTATACTCGGGGTACGCCTCTTCAAACGCGTCGAAGATATATTGGTTGTTCTGCCGCTCGTTGGTGTTGTTGATCCAATACCCGATGCTGATCTCCGTGCGCCCGTCCCCGCACGCCGCCGCAAACAGGCGACAAGGCACAGGAGCAGCGCGGAGAGCACCGCACAAAGTTTCTTCTTCATGGTTTTCCTCCCTTTTATCTTTTGACTCCGCCCGCAGAAAACGCTGCGGGAGAAAGATCTTCAACAGAAAGCAAAAACAGTTTATCCCTTGACCCCGCCCAGAGTGATCCCCTGGATGAAGTACTTCTGGCAAAACGCGAAACAGAAGACGATGGGCAGGATCGTTACGAGCGCCGCCGCCATCATGTCGCCCCACAGCGTCTCCTGCGGCATCTGGTACAGCGTGAGCGCCTGCGCGACGGTGTACAGATCGGGGTCCTTGATGTAGATCAGCGGGCCCATGTAGTCGTTCCAGAACCCCTGGAAAGAGAAGATCGCCACCGCCGCGAGCGCGGGCTTGAGCACGGGGAGCACGATCGTGAGGAAGATGCGCACCGTTCCCGCGCCGTCGACGCGCGCCGCCGAAACATAGTCTGCAGCGCATTCCCCGAGGAAGATCGCTCCCGCCACGTTATCGCACTTGTCCAAAAGATCCGGCTTTTTCAGCGCGCCCTCGTCCTCCTTTTCCAGAACGAAGAGCTGCGTAAGATAACGGTATGTCAGAAATTCCTCGCTGAGCTTTTCAAAGAAACCGAGATAAAAGGACTGCGTCATATTGATGTCCGAAAGCGCGTTCCTCGCGACGATGACGAGGATGCTCGCCGCCGAACGGTTCAGCCTGTTGCGCATGACGGCAGTCTCATATCCCATTTCCAATGCGACCTGCCGCACCTTTTCTTTCAGCTTGTCGCTGATGCCGTCCTTATCGTTGAGCGCTTTGGAAACAGCGACGATGCTCACGCCCAGCCGCTCCGCAATATCCTTCAGTTTGACTTTCTCTTCCATGCTGCCCTGACCTTCCTTCCAAAGTGTGTATGCCGCAAGGCATCCTCCGCTATGCACGCGCCGCCCCTTTCTCTCCCTTTCGGGCGCCCGGACCATGCAGGGCAAGAGAATATGCGAGAACTCGGTGAATACAAAGCTAAATCATAATCAAGTTAAATATTTAATTAAATCATATCCTTTTGCGGGCTCATTATACAACGCTTTTTTCAGTTGTCAAGACCATTTTTAAAAATTAAATATTTAATTTTTTGTTTATTACACGCTGCTTTATTTTGTATTGTCGTTTTATTTTTAACAAATAGACAACCTTTCTTTTTTGCGGCTGCGGACTGTTTTTGCCTCATTTTCGATCGCGGAAGGCAAAAAAAACGCGCCCCTGCGGGCAGAGCCCCGCAGGGGCGGAAAACGGTCCGCGCGGCGGATAAGGCGGCGCCCGGACGCATCCGCCGCAACGCGGCGGATAAGGCGGAAGACGGCGCGCCCCTTCTGCGCGCCCCTTCTGCGCGCCCCGCCCCGCGGAAACCCTTCCCGCGAGGCGGATTGACAAAACGCTCCTTCGGCGCTATAATCGGTAAAAAACAAAAAAAGCGCCCTGCGGGCGCCGAGGGAAAAATGCGGATCGATACGTTTTGGAAAAGGATAGGAATGCCCGCGCAGATACGGGACGCCGCCGCCCGTGCCGGGGCAGAGCTCGGCGCCCTGCCCCGCGCCTGCGCGCTTCTGTTTTGCGCGGAAACGGGAGAACAAGGCTATACGGCGCTCCGCGCCGCGCTGGGCGAGGACGGGGACGGCATGAAAATGCTCTTCTGCCTTTCCCGCTGTGCGGCGCGGGCGCACGGTCTGTACCGCGCGCGCGGCATCCCGGAGGAGATCTACACGCAGACGATGGAGTTCCTCTCCCGTTTTGCCGAAAGCGACTTCAACAAATACGGCAGACCGTGTTTCCGCTGGGGCTGGTGGTTTTACCGCCAGCTCGCCCTGCTCGAATTCCGCATCGGCGCGCTCGAATACGAGATGACGCGCACGGAGACGGGTGCGCGCGCCCTTTCCCTGCATATCCCCGCGGGAGCGGACCTCTCCCGCGCTTCGCTTTGCGCATCTCTGCGGGCAGCGGATGCCTTCTTTGCGGAATTTTTTCCGCAGTTTGACGGCACGGAAAAATACTGCGATTCCTGGCTACTCTCCCCCGTGCTGCCCGCGCTGCTCCCGCAGGATTCGCACATCCTGCAATTTCAGAGCGGCTTTGAGATCGTGCGGCACGACCCTTCCTCCTCCGCCGCGCTCGACTGGATCTTTCCGGACGGTTCCCTGCCTCCCGAGCGGCTGCCAGAAGGCACGCTGCTGCAAAAAAAGGTAAAGGCGCTGCTGCTTGCGGGCGGCTCGCTCGGCTGGACGCTCGGCAGGCTGCGCAAAGACGCCTGGCAGAAAGGCGCAGAATAAGTTCCGGCGGCGCGGAACGGTTCCCCGCGCGGCGGGCGCTGCCGCACGCCGCACCCGCCGCGCCGCCCCGCACAAGCACGCCGCTCTCTTTGCCGAAACGCCGCGCCTGCGGCGTAAAAAGCAAAAGCCGCCCCGCCGCAAAATTGCGGCGGGGCGGCTGTCTCGCTTGCAGGAATTTTCTTACAGTTGTTTTTTGTATGTACGGCGGCGTTTGACGATCTCGCGGTCAAAAAAGTCCCACTGCGCCTGCACGGCAACGTTGGTAACGAGTTCTGGGTTGGATTCGACGTGCTCGATCTTATCCTCGATGATGTTGCGGGCGACGCGCGCCATCATCAGAGAGTTGACGCCCTTGTTGCGGTAATCCTCGCGCACGGCGACGAGCGCCATCTCCAGCTCTTTCGGGTGCGCGATCGCGTTCAGAAGCCCTATGATCGTGCAGGGCGTCATCCTGCCGCGTCCCTTTTGCAGCGGCGTGCAGATCGAAGGGATGATCAGCCCGAACGCGACCACATCGTCCTTATCGTCGACGATCACGGAAATGTAGCGCGGGTTGATGATGGTGCCGAACTGGTCGAGGATATTGTCGCGCTCGCGCCCCTCCAGCGGCACATAGCCGTCCATGTCGGCATAGGCGTCGTTGATCATATCCAGCACTTTATAGCCGTAGAGCTTGACCAGCTTTTTGATGGGCATGCTCTCTGCCATCTCGCGCAGTCCCATCTTTTCCTCGACATATTTCGCTATGCGTTCCAGGCGCGGATCCAGCTTTTCGGGCACCTTGAAGGCGTATTCCACCCATTCGCTCTCGGGCGCAAAACCCTGCGCCTCGATGAGCTTCGGGTAATAATCGTAATTATAATTGGTCGCATACGTCGCGCGGCAGTCGAACCCCTCGTAGAGCATGCCCTCGCGGTCCTGGTCGTTGAACCCCCAGGGGCCGTGAATGAACTCCATGCCCTTTTCCCTTCCGTACGTCTCGACCGCGCCGATGAGCGCGTCCGCAACTTCCTGATCGTCGATGCACTCGAACCTCGAAAAGCGGATATTTTTCTCGCCCGCCAGGCTGTTTCGCCTCTTCTGGATGATCCCCGCCACCCGTCCTGCGAGCCTGCCGTCCTTATAGGCGAGGAAACAGCGGATCTCGCAGTCCTGCAGAGAAAAATTCTTTTTCGGGTTGGTCGCGTTCTTCTCGTCGCTGTAAAACGAGGGAACGTAATAGGGATTGTTCCTGTAATGTTTTACAGGAAAGCGCGCAAACTTGCGCATGTCCGATCCGGATCGCACTTCCTTGATCGTAACCATGTCTTCTCCTTCCTCCGTTCGTCTGTGCCGAAAGACGGCGCCTCTGTCCGCCGCAGACGGCTTGCTTTAACATTAGTTTAACACATGTACATCGTTTTTGCAAGATTTTCGGCGGAATTTATCCGAAAGGATTCTTTTTCCTGCGTACGGCACGCAGATTTTTGTTCCGCCGCGCTCTCTGTTCGCTCCGCAATGCCCACCTCCTTTGCATGCACGGCGCATCAGCGCGCCCGCAGCACACGGTTCCCACGCCCGCCCCGCGCCTTTGCCGCCGCCGCGGCGCTCTCCTTCTCCGCATGTTCCGCGCCCTCCGCATCGTCCGCGGGCAGTTCGCGCACGATCGCGCGCTGCGGCGCGTACCTGTCCTTCCGCAGAAGGGTGCGTACGGCTGGCTTCCCCTTTTCGCGGCGGATGAGGTACCCCTCGCTGGTCAGCCCCGCCTTTCCCGCGCGCAGCTCGCTCTCCTCCGCGTCCGCGCGCACTTCGGGTTCGGGCGGGTCGATGGTCCCCGTCGTGACGCTCTCGCGCTCGTAGGTCACGCCCGACTGCTGCCCGTAGATGCGCACGCGCAGCGCGTTCCCGCGCACGCGGAGCACGAAGTACACTTTGCCCGCAAGGTCGTTGCGCAGTTTCAGGTCGCAGCTCTTTCCGCTGACCATCGCGTCGAACGAGGGTTCGACGTACCCGACGGGCAGGCTGTGCGCGTGGTGCTCGGTCACCGTCAGCCCCGCAAGGAGCGCGGCATTGTAGAGGGTAGTGCTGACCTGGCACACGCCGCCGCCCACGCCGGGGACATACTTGCCCTTTTTGATGATCGGCGCCTCGCGGTATCCGTTCTCTGCCGTGCGCACGCCCGTGCGCGCGTTGAAGGAAAAGCTCTCCCCCGCGCCCAGCACGCACCCGCTGACCGCCTCTGCCGCGCGCGCGATATTGTGCGCGCGCGGCGCATTCCCCTCGTTGAAATAGGTCGTGAACGAGGAGAGCAGCGTCACCGAGCGCAGCGCCTCCTCCTCGCCGAACGCGGGAGCGACGCGCACGCACTCCGCGCGCACCGTGCTCTCCCCCGCGGCGAGCGCCGCCTCCGCATCCCGCAGAAGTCGGGCGCCGTCCGCATACGAGCCCGCCCGCGGGCGCACGACGGTGAAGGGCTGTTCCTTCGCCGGGTCGAACAGAATGCGCGCGGCGGCGCTCTTTTCGTAATAGTTGTCGCAGATGCCGCGCAGGACCTGCTCCATGTCGGCAAGGCGCAGCTCCTTTTTCAGCGGGACGCTGCCGCCCCGCTCCGCCGCGACCAAAGCCGCCGCGAGGTCGGTCTTGTAATACAGCTCGGGCGGGCGGAACACATATTCGTCGCCGCCGACAAGAACAGTGAAACTCCTGCCCGCAAGCTCCGCCGCGAGATGTTCGCGCACGCGCGCCGCCGCGGCGGTGCGCGTGCAGCGGGAGACGTCCACGCCGCCTATGCTCGTGCCGCGCGGCAGGACGCGCGCTGCGCCGCAGAAGAAAGACGCCGCAGCGAGCAGCACGCAGACAATGCAAAACGACCGAACAAAAATCCTGCGCATACCGCCCTCCCCGAAGGGCAGTATGCGCAGGATATGACAAAATCTTTCGGCGCGGGCGGAACGGCGATCCCCCGCCCGCGCCGCCTCTTTGCGGGGCGGCGCGGGCGGCAGTCTGCGAAATATGTCAGCGCCTGATCGCGCCGTTCACGATGCGGATCTTGTTCACCGTCTTCCCGAAGAGCACCTTTTCGGTGTGCGTGCAGGTCAGCACCGTCTGCACGTCCTCGATCTCCGTGAGCAGCTTGCGGCGGCGCGCAAGGTCGAGCTCGCTCATCACGTCGTCTAAAATCAGCACGGGCGGCTCGCCCGCGATCTCGCGGAAGATGCCGATCTCCGCGAGTTTGAAGGAGAGCGCCGCCGTGCGCGCCTGCCCCTGCGAACCGTACACGCGCGCCTCGGTGCCGTTGATCGCAATTTTCAGGTCGTCGCGGTGCGGTCCCGCCGTCGTGAACCCGAGGCGGATGTCCTTCTCGTAATTTGCCTCCAGCTCCCGCGCGAGCGCGGCGGCGACGTCCTCGCCGTGCACCGAACGCTCGGCGGCGATCTCCAGCTTTTCCGCACCGTCGGTGAGGTACGCATGCTTTTCCGCGGCGAGCGGCGCGAGGCGGGCGACGTACTCCTCGCGGCGGCGGACAAGCTCCGCCGCAAAGGCGCAGAGCTGCGCGTCCCATACGGGCAGCGTTTCGAGGATCATCGAGACGTCCCGCTCCTTCAAAAGCGCGTTGCGCTGTCCCAGAATTTTATTGTAGCGGATGAGCGCGGTATAGTAGCTTTTGGAGAGCTGCGAAAGAGAGACGTTCAGGAACCTGCGCCGCTCCTCCGGCCCGCCCTGCACGAGGCGCAGTTCATCCGGGCTGAAAAACACGCCGCGCAGGTTGCCGAGAAGGTCGGCGTTGCGCGCGATCTTTTCGCCGTTGACGCGGATCTCCCGCCCCGTCTCGCGGATCTCCGCCTCGATGCGAACCTCGCCGAACCTGCTCTCGGCGAGGGCTGCGATCCTCGCGCACTCCTCGCCCGCGCGGATCATCTGCCTGTCCTTTTTCGCGCGCGGGGAGGTGCCCGTGCAGAGGTAGAACACCGCCTCTGCACAGTTGGTCTTGCCCTGCGCGTTCCTGCCGTAGAGCACGTTCAGCCCCGCGGAGAACGAGAAGGTCTCCTCCTTATAATTGCGAAAATTTTTTAGCGTAAGGGCCTTGATCCGCATCTTGTTCACGCGCCGAATTTTTTTGCGGAGCGCCGCGTTTTGACTTGTTTTTCCGCCCGTCTTATAGTATAATGAATGGCACACGCGGCTTTCGCTCGTTTTATTATACCACATTTCACTGAAAAGACAAAGCGTTCGGGGGGAGTTCTATGTCCGAAAACGAACAGTACGAATTTTTATGGGGGCGGGTGCGCGAGATCCTGCGCAACACCATTTCCCCCATCACCTACAAGACCTATATCGAAAAGCTTGCCCCCATCGACATCGACGGGACAAAGCTCGTACTCAAAACGGACACGGAACTGTTTGCGAACTTCATCAGCAAGAGCCTGACGGACAAGCTGAAAGCCGCCTTCCGCAAAGCGGACACGGGGCTGACGGACTTCGCGCTCGTCGTAGAGGGCAGCGACGACATCGTTTTCACAAGCGAAGACGAGGACGCGGAGGACGAGCTCGGCTCCTCGCTCGACCCGAAGTACACCTTTGACTCCTTCGTGGCGGGCAAGAGCAACGAATTCGTGCTCGCCGCGGCAAAGGCGGTCGCAAAAAACCCGGGCGCGGACATCAACCCGCTGTATATCTACGGCGCGTCGGGGCTGGGCAAGACGCACCTTCTGCAATCCATCGCAAACTATCTCTCCCTGCACAAGCCCGGGCTGCGCGTGCTGTACACGACCTGCGAAAAGTTCATCAACGAGCTCATCGACAGCATCTATTTGAACCGCGGCGGGAACAACCGCGACCTGCAGGCGCGGTTCCGCAGCCGCTACCGCAATGTGGACGTGCTGCTCATCGACGACGTGCAGTTCCTCGCCAAAAAACAGGCGGTACAGGAGGAGCTCTTCCACACCTTCAACGCCCTGCAGGCGGAAAACAAGCAGATCGTGCTCACCTCAGACGTGCCCCCGAAGGAGATCGCGACCCTCGAAGAGCGGCTGCGCACCCGCTTCGAAGGCGGGCTGATCGCGGACATCCAGCCGCCCGACACCGAGACGAAGATCGCCATTTTAAAGCAGAAGGCGTTCGAGCGCAAGGTCATCCTCCCCGCGGACGTGGCAGAGTTCCTCGCCCGCGATTCGGGCACGGACGTGCGCACCCTCGAGGGCAGGCTGACGAAGGTCATCTTCGCGAGCAAACTGCACGAAAAGCCGATCACGACCGAACTCGCCGCCGCCGCGCTCAACGAGGCGGTCAGCGAAGAGCACGAAGCGGTCACGGCGGACAAGATCATTTCGAGCGTGTGCACCTTTTACAAGCTGGACAAGGAAAAACTGCTGGGCAAGAGCAAGAAAAAAGAGCTCGTGCAGCCGCGGCAGATCTGCGCCTACCTCATGTGCGAGATCCTGAACATCCCGCTCGTCTCCATCGGCAAGGCGATGGGCGACCGCGACCACACGACCATCATCCACTCGCGCGAAAAAGTGACCAACCTTCTGAAGATCAACGACCGCGTCGCCAAGGACGTGGAGGACATCCGCAACATCATACTCAAACAGTAACTCCCCTGCCCCGCCGCCACGCGGCGGGGCGATCCTTTCTGCGAGGCGTGTATTCTATGCTTGTCGAAAATCGGTTCCATACAGACGGATACGGCGCGGTGGTCGTCGGCGCGGGGCACGCGGGCTGCGAGGCGGCGCTCGCGCTCGCGCGCACGGGCATCCCCACCCTGCTCCTCTCGCTGAATCTCGCCCGCAGCGCCTTCATGGCGTGCAACCCCTCCGTCGGCGGCACGGCGAAGGGGCAGCTCGTGCGCGAGATCGACGCGCTCGGCGGCGAAATGGGGTTGAACGCGGACGAGACC
>JAGHJD010000054.1 GCA_017886895.1 Clostridia bacterium
GGGGGCAAAGAAATTTGCCTCCGATATTTTCATGGTGTGTATTCATTGATTTTTGCGGTGCAATTTGATATTATATAGGCAATATAAAGACTGATGCGTGTAGCCTTTTCGTTCACAAATCACAAAAGCGAGCGGAAAGGAGACCGTTTCCGCCCGCTTTTATTTTTAACATGAACTTGCGTGGCATCTGCTGAATAAGCAAGCGGAAAAATCCGCAGCAAAAGATCGATACCAAAACGGAGAGAGCAATGACCCGTATTCTGTTTGTCTGCCTCGGCAATATCTGCCGTTCGCCGATGGCGGAGTTCATCTGTAAAGACCTGCTCGCAAAGCGGGGCGAAGAAGGGGAGTATTTCGTCGCGTCGGCGGGCACGAGCGACGAGGAGGAGGGCAACCCCGTGTATCCGCCCGCGCGTGCGGAGCTTGCAAAGCACGGCATTTCCTGCGCGGGGAAGTATGCGTGCAAACTCGCCCGCGCCGATTATGCGGCGTATGACTATATTCTCTGCATGGAGAGCTATCACGTCCGCGCCGCCGCGCGCATCTGCGGCGGCGACCCGCAGGGGAAGATCGTGCGTCTTGCCGATTTCACAGTCCGCCCGCACGACATCGCCGACCCGTGGTACACGCGCGACTTTTCCACTGCATATGCCGAGATCGAGGAGGGCGTGTGCTCCTTTTTAGACCGCGCATGATCTTGTCCCGCGGCACGCGTTTTTAGAAATTTTTAATTCGTTTTATAGGCTGCGGGTTCTTCATTTTGCGGTTCGGGCAGCTTTTTGACGCATAAGATGTACGCGACCATAAGGACAGTTCCGTAAAGCAAGGGGATATAGGCGGTCGTTGCGGTGTTGCTTAAATTTGTTGCTGCGATAATGCCACAGAGGGCATAAATGAATAAAAACAGTTCGTTCAGATAAACGAAGAAGTTCTGCGTAAACCGATATGCCTTGCTCGGCATGACGATCGTAAGAATGTTAAAGAGGAGCGAAAAGAAGGAAAACAGAAGTTGCAGGATGCAGAAAACGCCGATCGCTATTCGCAAATCTTGCAGCGTGTATCCTCCCATGTCGCTGCTGAAGCTCATCAGCGAAAAGCCGTTCTCGGCGCGGATAATGAAGGTATCTGACGTGCCATATATTATTTTATACGAGAGCGCCGTCAGCGCGGTGAGCGCCAGCAAAAGGGCGAGCACGCTGCAAATAACGTTTTTGCGGGTTTGTTTTTGCATACAATATTCCTCCTGAATGTTTTTTGCAGGCTAAGAAAAAACGCCCCCGATAAAGGGAGCGCCTGCAAGGAACTACCCTTTATTGTTTGCGTCACAATTCCTGCTTAACAGGAAAAAAGGGTACACCTATGCCAATGTAACCTGCTAAGTACGCTATTGAATTGTGACGCAAGTCTATTGTACCATGCGAAAGGCGGAATTGTAAGCGCCTTTTTCCGCAAAAAGCGCCCGCGCGGCAGAATTGCCGCGCGGGGATACAAAACCCGCCGCTCCGAGAGGAGCGGCGGGACGCCTTTCTCTTTGAGATTTTATGGAACGACCAGCCCGAAAATACCAATGGTCACGCCGCAGAGAATGAGCAGGGAGACGATGTCGGTGATGGTCGTGATAAACGGGTTCGCAAAGACGGCGGGGTCGATACGGATCGCCTTTGCAAACAGCGGCACACAGCAGCCGACGATCTTTGCGACAATGACGGCGATCCCGAGCGCCACTGCAATGGCGAGCGAAATATACCAATCGTATCCGTAGCCGAGCAGTAAATTATCGATCAGGAGCAGTTTCCCGTAGCAGACCAGTGCGACGGAGAGCCCGATCAAAAGCCCCACGCGCAGTTCCTTCCAGATGACTTTTAAAATATCCCGCGGGCGGATCTGATCGAGCGCCATGCCGCGGATAATGGTGACGGACGCCTGGCTGCCCGCATTGCCGCCCGTTCCCATGACCATCGGCACGCATGCCACGATGACGGGGAAGAGCATCGCCTGATAGGTGTTGAGGATGAGCCCCGTAAACGTCGCGCCGATCATCAGGATCAGCAGCCACGGCAGGCGGTGCAGATAGGTGCGCACCGTGCTCGTCTCGAAGTACGGCTTGTCGGAAGGGGTGACGGAACTCAGGTATGAAATATCTTCTGTCGCCTCTTCGGTGATGACGTCCAACGCGTCGTCTACGGTGACGATACCGACGAGGCGGTTTTCCTGGTCGACGATGGGAACTGCCAGCAGGTCGTATTTGGAGAGATCGTTCGCAACTTCCTCTTTGTCGGTGAGGGTATCGGCGTAGATATAGTTATCTTCCATGAAGGTGCCGATCAGTTCGTCGAACTTATGCAGCAGCAGGTCTTTCACCGTCACGATGCCGATGAGTTTTTTCTGTTCGTCGGTCACATAGCAGGTATAGATCGTCTCCTTGTCGATCGCCTCGGCGCGGATCTTTTCAAAACACTGCTGTACGGTCATCGTCGCGCGGAGAGAAATGCACTCCGTCGTCATGATGCTGCCCGCGCTGTCCTTCGGGTATTTTAAGATCTCGTTGATCTCTTTGCGCGTCTCGCTGTCGGCATTGAGCAGAATGCGCCGCACCACGTTTGCGGGCATTTCCTCGATGAGGTCGACCGTGTCGTCCACGAACAGCTCGCTGAGCATGAGTTTGAGCTCTGCATCGCTGAACGACTTGATGAGCAGCTCCTGCTGAGAACTGTTCATCTCCACGAATGTCTCCGCCGCAAGCTCTTTGGGCAGCAGGCGGAACACGATGGGCAGGTCCTGCTCTTCGAGGTCTGCAAAGATCTCCGCAAGGTCGGCGGGTTCCAGCTCCGCCAAAAGCGGCTTGAGCTGTGAGAACTTTTTCTCTTCGAGGTAGTCGACGATCTCGACGATCTTGTCGTTTCGGTTTTCGGGCGTCGCCTTGAGAAGGACTTCGTGCACGACGTCCGTCGGCATGCTTTCGAGCAGCTCTTCCACGTCGTCGTCGATGATTTCGTCGGTGACGGACTGCAGCTTGACGTCGCTGAAGTCTTTCAAGAGCTGTTTCTGCTTGCCGCGGCTCAAGAGCACGAACGCGTCGGCGGCTTTCTCTTTGTCGAGGCAGTCGAACAGTACGGTGAGCTGTTCGCCGTCAAACTTTTCAAGGATGGGGGCGACCTGTTCCGCGGTCAGCTCTTCGAGATAGGCGCGAAGATCGTCTTGCCGCTCCTCCTGCAAGAGGCGCGCGATCTCCTGTTCGGTGTTTTTTTCGGGTTCGGGGATCTTCTTTTCTTCGTCCATAAAACACCTCCTCTGCGCCGTTTTGCGGTCATCCGCCGAACTTCATTATAGTTTTTTCTGCGCGGCTTGTCAAGCGTTGAAAAAGTTGAAAAGCATGCGTTTTTATGCTATAATTATTGGGATAAAATTTATTTTACGAGGTAGGGCAAATGAACCGGAGAATGTACGGGCTGGGCAGCAAACGCTCTGTCATCCGCGAAATTTTTGAGTTCGGCAAACAGCGCGCCGCGGAAGTCGGCGCGGAGAACGTGTACGATTTCAGCCTCGGCAACCCGAGCGTCGCGCCGCCGCAGGCAGTGGAGGACGCGATAGAGGAGCTGCTGCGCGGCAAGGACATGACCGCGCTGCACGGCTACACGTCCGCCCCCGGCGACCTTGCGACGCGCGAGGCGATAGCGGGGCACATCTGTAAAAGTTTCGGCGTTCCCGCGGACGCCGCGCACATCTATATGACCTGCGGTGCGGCGGCGTCGCTGACCATTTCGCTCTCCGCGATCTGCAACGCGGGGGACGAGGTCATCACGTTCGCCCCCTATTTTACGGAGTACAAGGTCTTTGCCGAGACGGCAGGGGCAAGCCTTATCGCCCTGCCGTCCGACCCCGACACGTTCCAGATCGATTTTTCCGCTTTGGAAGGCGCGATTTCGCCGAAAACTGCCGCCGTGCTCGTCAACTCACCCAACAACCCGAGCGGCGTCGTGTACGGCAGGGAAACGGTGGAAAAGCTCGCCGCACTGCTTGCGGAGAAATCTGCCGAGTACGGGCATACGATCTACCTCATCAGCGACGAGCCGTACCGCGAGCTCGTGTACGGCGGGGTCGAAGTGCCGTATCTGCCCGCGTATTATAAGGATACGCTCGTGTGCTATTCCTATTCAAAATCGCTCTCCCTCCCCGGCGAGCGCATCGGGTATATCTTTGTCAGCCCGCAGGCGAAGGACGCGGAGGAGCTGTACCTCGCCGTGTGCGGCGCGGGCAGGGCGCTCGGGTATGTGTGCGCGCCCTCCCTCTTCCAGAAGGTCATTGCGCGCTGCCAGGGGATGACCAGCGACGTCTCCGTCTATGAGAAGAACAGGAACACGCTGCTCTCCGCACTCACGTCCTATGGGTTCAAGTGCGTGCGGCCCGACGGCGCATTCTATCTCTTCGTGCGCTCGCCCGAGCCGGACGCGAACGCCTTCTGCGAGCGGGCGAAACAGTATGACCTGCTGCTCGTGCCCGGGGACGACTTCGGGTGCAAGGGGTATGTGCGCATCGCGTACTGTGTGTCGCCCGCAATGATCGCGCGCAGCCTGCCCGCCTTTGAAAAGCTTGCGAAGTCCTACGGGCTGTAAAGGGGAGCGGTATGCGGCTTTTGTTCATACGCCACGGCGATCCCGACTATGAAAAGGACAGCGTGACCGAAAAGGGCGCGCGCGAGGTCGAACTTCTTGCAGACAGGCTTGCACACGAGGAGATCGCGGCGTTTTACCTGTCTCCCCTCGGCAGGGCGCAGGTCACGGCGCAGGCGACGCTCTCGCGGCTCGGCCGCGCGGGCATCACCTGCGATTGGCTGCGCGAGTTTGACGGAACAGTGACGGATCCGCAGACAGGCGAAAAACGTATTTTTTGGGACTTTCTTCCCTCTTTTTTGGAGGAGTATCCCGCACTGTATTCTCTAGACGGCTGGCAGAGCGTGCCCTTTGTTCGCGGGAGCGACGTGCCCCGAAAGTATGCGGAAGTGTGCAGGGGCTTGGACGGCGTGCTCGCCGCGCACGGCTATGAGCGGCAGGGGAGGCATTACGCGGCTGTGCATCCGAACCGCGGCACGCTCGTCTTTTTCTGCCATTTCGGCGTGACGTGCGTCATGCTGTCGCATCTTTTTAGCCTCTCTCCCGTGCCGCTCCTGCAGCATTTTGCTGCCGCGCCCTCGTCTGTGACGGCGGTCTACTCCGAAGAGCGCAGGGAGGGCGTCGCGCAGTTCCGCTGTGCATCGTTCGGCGACGTCTCGCACCTGTACGCCGCAAAGGAGCCGCCCTCCTTTTCCGCGCGGTTCTGCGAGACGTTCGATTCCGATGAGCGGCATGACTGAACTTTTTACCGCCAAGGCGGCATAACCGCATTTTTTGCCGCAGAAGAGCAGTATAGCTGAATGTTTGCATGCAAATACGGCAAGCGCCCGACCGTTCGGTCGGGCGCTTGCCGTGTTAAACTTAACGCAGGTTGATCGTTCTGCCGTCGTCGTTGCTGGTGCCGCGCAGAGCCCCGCTTTCAGAGTACCATGTCCGTTTGTCGTCGGAATAGACCGTTTCGCTGCATCCCATGCCGTTGGTGACGGTCGCTGAATAACGGTAGTGCGGAGCAGCGCGTTCTCCGGTTTTGATATAATGGTAAGCATCTTTGTACGAACGCACAAATTCGGAGTCTCCGGCGATGACTTTTGCCGACATTTTTCCTCCGGCAAAAAGAACATAAAGGAAGTAGCCGATCAAGGCGAGGAGCGCGGCTGCAAATGCAAGCAATCCTACCGCGGATAACAGCAGGGTGAATACAATACAAATCAGTACGTACCAAAACGGGCGCAATCCTTTTGCAAAGAGCAAATACCCGAGGATCAGTCCGAGTTCAGAGATGACCAGTTCTACGTAAAAGAATATACCCGAACCAAGCGTTCCGAGCAGGATCGCGAGTGCGATCGTCCCTGCGTTCAGAACCAGTCCGATGACAAGAAAGGTGATCGAAAGTCCCTTTGCCATGTGAAAGGGGCTGCAGGCAGATAAGAACAGGAAATAAGTGGGGAGCACGATGAGATAAATGCCGAAGGCAGAGCGCAGCAAATTTGCAATTATAGTGCCGAAACCGCCCTCCATGAAAAAGGCGAGTTCAAATATCCCGAAATAATTTGCCCGCGGTACAAGCCAGCCGAGCAGACCCAATGCGATGTACAGGCAGGTCATGACGACAAAGGTCGGTATGTGGTGTTTTGATGTGTCAGCAGGTTTGAATTTGGCGCGCAGCCCTGTGAGTTTTGCCATTTCATATTCCTCCGAAGTTTATTTTATTATATTCCCATTATAATGGAAGTCAAGCATTTTTCCCGTTTTTATGGGAAAATATTATTGCTATGGAAACGTTCGGAGAGAGGCTGAAGGAGTTGCGTAAAGAGCGTGGGTTGGGACAGGTCGCTTTGGCTGAACAGCTTGAGGTCGGCAAATCCGTCATCAGCCTGTGGGAAACGGGGCAGTGTGAGCCGACGCTCGGAAATCTCATAAAGCTTGCGCGCTTTTTCGGGGCAAGTATCGACTATCTCGCGGGGCTTGAATAGCGGGCGTAAAACGGGCGCAAAAGTTGAAGGGCTGCCTGAAAATGCTGCGGGCGGTGAATCCGCCGTTTGCAAAGATCAAAGTGATACGTTCGCCTTTGCCTTTCTGTAAAATTCAAAAAATAAAAAATATCCGCACAACCGTGCGGATATTTTTTATACTGTTTTTTACTTGCTCTCGGGCGTATGCCAGACCCAGTCTTTGACTTCGGGAATGTCTTCGCCAACTTCGGCAATGTAGTTCTTGTGCTTGACGAGCAGGTCGTTCATCTTCTGGAAGAGCGCCGAGCCCGTGTTGCCGAGCTGCGGCAGGACGGTGATCGCCGTCTTTACGAGGTCGAAGCGGTCGATCTTGTTCTGCACGCGCATGTCGAACGGGGTCGTGATCGTGCCCTCTTCGACGTACCCGAACACGTGCAGGTTCTTGTTGTGGCGCGTGTAGGTCAGCTCGTGAATGAGCGTCGGGTAGCCGTGGAAGTTGAAGAGGATGGGCTTGTCCTTCGTGAAGATCGCGTCGTAGTCCGCGTCGGTCAGCCCGTGCGGGTGCACGCCGTGCGGCTGCAGCTTCATCAGGTCGACGACGTTGACGAAGCGGATCTTGATGCCGGGCAGGTTGTCGCGCAGGATGGTGGTCGCCGCCAGTGCCTCGAGGGTGGGGGTATCGCCGCAGCTTGCAATGACGATGTCGGGCTCGGCGCCGTCGTCGTTGGACGCCCAATCCCAGATGCTGACGCCCTGCGTGCAGTGGTTGACCGCCTGTTCCATCGTCAGCCACTGGAAGCTCGGGTGCTTGGATGCGACGATGACGTTGACGTAATTCTTGCTCTTGATGCAGTGGTCAAAGCAGGAGAGCAGGCAGTTCGCATCGGGCGGGAGGTACATGCGCACGACGTCCGCCTTCTTGTTCGCGATATGATCGAGGAAGCCGGGATCCTGGTGCGTGAACCCGTTGTGGTCCTGCTGCCAGACGTTGGAGGTGAGGATCAGGTTCAAAGATGCGATGTCCTGTCTCCAGGGGAGCTGGTTGCAGACTTTCAGCCACTTCGCGTGCTGTGCCGCCATCGAGTCGACGACGCGGATGAACGCCTCGTAGGAGGCGAAGAAGCCGTGGCGCCCGGTCAGGATATAGCCCTCGAGCCAGCCTTCGCACATATGCTCGGAGAGGTACGCGTCCATGATGCGCCCGTCTTTCGCGAGCTTGTCGTCGTCGGGATAGATCTCCGCGTTGAAGTCGCGGTTGGTCGCCTCGAATGCGCGGTACATGCGGTTGGACATGCTCTCGTCCGGTCCGAACATGCGGAAGTTTTTGCTCTCCTCGTTCAGGCGGA
>JAGHJD010000055.1 GCA_017886895.1 Clostridia bacterium
AAAATCGCAGGGCAGCGCCCGAGATTTTTGGGAAAGAGGAGAAACAGTACCGCGGCGCTTGCGGATTGCCTTTCGGCAAACCGCTGCAACGCGGGTGCTGTTTCGACGAGTGCGGAGGGGAAAACGCTGTCCCGACCAACGGGAGAGCAGCGATTGCCCCTCAAAATCACGGCATTCCGCAGCGCCTTTGCGCGAGGAATGCCGTGAACGAGGGAGGTTTCTGTTTTGATCGATTTTCACTGCCACGCCTGGCTGGACAAGCTCGCGGCGGGCGCGGTGCGCTCGCTCGCGGAGAAGGCGCACATTCCCGCCTTTACGGACGGCACGCTCGCGGATACCCGCCGCGTGCAGCACGGGCAGGGAGTGGAGAAATTCGTGCTTTTGAATATTGCCGTCTCGCCGCGCACCGAGCGGCACGTCAACGACTTTGCGGTCTCGCTCGCGGGGGAGGAGGACGTCATCCCCTTCGGCTCGGTGCATCCCGATTCGGAGAACGCGCTTTCCGAGCTTGTCCGCCTCAAAGCGGCGGGCATCAAAGGCGTGAAATTCCACAACGAGTACCAGAACTTTTTCGCGGACGACGAAAAGGCGTTCCCGCTCTACGAAAAATGCGAAGAGCTCGGGCTTGTCATGCTCTTCCACGGCGGGAGGGATCTCGGCTTTTCCCCGCCCGTCAAGGCGTCCCCCGCGCGGCTGCGCAGGGTCGCGGAGCGGTTCACGGGCGCGAAGATCGTCGCCGCGCACCTCGGCGGGCAGGGCATGGAGGAAGAGGCGATCGACGAACTCGCCCCGACGCACGTCCTGATCGATACAAGCTACGCCTCACGCTGCGCCTCCGCGGAGCTCGGCGAAAAGGTCATCCGCGCGTTCGGTGCGGACAGGGTGCTGTTCGGCACCGACTGCCCGTGGGATACGCCCGCAAACACGCTGCGCTGGCTCGGGGAGATCGCGCTCACAAAAGAGGAGCGCGAAAAAATATGCGGCGGCAGCGCAAAAAGGCTGTTGGGCCTTACATGAAAAAAGGGCGGGCGCGGAACATTCCGCGCCCGCCCGCAAATGTACGGGGCTGATTTTGAAAGGGGTGCGTTCAGTCCCTGATCTCCGCGCCCAGCGCGCGCAGAAAATCCGCGCACTGCCAGCGGGAGAGGACCGCCCCGCGCAGCTCGGCAAGCTGTGCGGAGAGGGTGATGCCCGCAAGCCCGCAGGTGGTGAGGTCCACGCCCTTTAAGGACGTGCCGAAGAAATTCGCCCTGAAAAAGCGGGTGTGCTCCGCCGCGAAATTTTTGAGCGCGCAGCCGTCGAGGTCGGCGTGCGAACAGTCGCAGGAGGAGAGAAGCACGGCGCGCAGCCTGCCCGCCGAAAAATTGGCGTAGGAGAGGTTGCACTTTTCAAAGGTGCAGTCCGCAAAGGAACACTCCGAGAAGTCGGCGCCCAGCCCCTTGCACTCCGAAAAGAGGACGCGGCGGAAGGAGGAGCGGGAAAAGTCCGCTGCGGAGAGGTCGCAGCTTTCAAAGACGCAGTCCGCAAAGTCCGCGCCCCTCCACTTCGTCTCCGCAAAGGAACAGGCGGAAAATTTCACGCCCGAAAAGGCGGCGCTCTCGGGGCACAGCCCGTGCAGCGTTCCGCTTATTCTTGCGCCGCAGATGCGCTCTTCCTCTGCAAGCCGCGCCGCGAGCTGTTCATAGCCGAGCTCTTCGGCGGGCTCCGTGTACTTCGGTTGTTCGATCTTCATAGGCACACTATACACCCGCAGCGCGGGAAAAGCAACTGTTTTCCGCCCCTTTTTCCGGCCGCGCGGGGCGGGGCAGGGGATTGACTTTTTCGCGCGGAACGTGTATGATATTGGCAAAAGGAAATGTGCCGCGGCGCGCGGGCAGCGCGCGGGGATCTGCGGTGCGGGACAGACATGAAAAAGACGCTTATCAGGAACTATGCAAAACTGATCGCGCGCGTCGGCGCGAGCGTGCAGAAGGGGCAGCACGTGCTCATCTGCGCGCAGGCGGAGGCGCACGCCTTTGTCGCGCTGCTCGCGGAGGAGTGCTACGCCGCGGGCGCGGAGAAAGTGACCGTCGAGTGGGAGAGCGCGCAGCTTTTAAAGCTCGCCTCCCGCTTTGAAGAGGTGAAAGAGCTTGCCGCCGTCCCGCCGTGGGAGGAGGAGAAACTGCGCGCGCGCGCCGAAACGCCGCCCGTCCGCATCAAGCTCCTCTCCGCCGATCCCGACGGGATGAAGGGCGCCGACCGCGAAAAGCTGACCCTCGCCGAGATGGCGCGTTCCGCCATCACCAAACCCTATACGGACGCGATGACCAACCGCTACCAGTGGTGCGTCGCCGCCGTGCCTTCCGTCGGCTGGGCGAAGAAGGTGTTCCCCGAAGAGCGCGCGAACTCCGCCGTCGAAAAGCTGTGGGAGCTGATCTTGAAGACCTCCCGCGCGGACGGGAAGGACCCGCTTACGGACTGGATGTGGCACAACCGCGCGCTGCGCGAAAAGTGCGACAGGCTCAATGCGCTCGGGCTTGCCGCCCTCGAATACAGGAGCGCGAACGGCACCTCCCTCCGCGTCGGGCTGATCGACGGCGCGAAGTTCATCGCAGGCAGGAAAAAGACGGTCTCGGGCGACGCGTTCAACCCGAACATCCCGACGGAGGAGTGTTTCACGACGCCGAAACGCGGCGAGGCGGAGGGCATCGTCTATGCCGTGAAGCCGCTCTCCTACGGCGGCGAGCTCATCGAAAACTTCTGGCTGCGCTTTGCGGGCGGCAGGGTCGTGGAGTACGGCGCGGAGAAGAACGCGGCGCTGCTCGGCAAAATTTTGTCCATGGACGAGGGCGCGGAATACCTCGGCGAATGCGCGCTCGTGCCCTACGATTCGCCCATCAACAACACGGGCATACTCTTTTACAACACGCTGTTCGACGAGAACGCCTGCTGCCACCTCGCGCTGGGCAGAGGGTATTCCAATACGGTCGAGGGGTTCGAGACCATGCAGAAGGGCGACTTTGCCGCGCTCGGCGTCAACGATTCGTCCGTGCACGTCGACTTCATGATCGGCGCAGCGGACCTTAGTATCACGGGCGTGACGAGGGACGGCAGGCGGGTGCCCGTCTTTACGGACGGGAACTGGAGCGAGGAGCTGAGGTGAACAGATGCAGCGCACTGCTTTAAAAAATTATGCGAAACTGCTTGCCCGCACGGGGCTGAACAAAAGATAATTTTTGCAAAAGCAAAAACCACGCTTTTTGCTTTTGCCCCTTGCACCGCGCGGGCGGTGCAGGGGAAGAGGGTGAATTTTCGCCCATTTTATAATAAGAAAGCCCTGTCTGACAGGGCTCCCGAAAATCGCAGGGCGGCGCCCGAGATTTTTGGGAAAGAGGCAAAACAATGCCGCAGCGCTTGCGGTTTGGAATAAAACAAACCGCTGCAAGGCGGGCGTTGTTTTGCCGAGCGAAAAGAGCGGAGAAACCATTGCCGAGCGGCAAGAGCCGCGAACAATGGTGTCTCCCTAAAATCACGGCAAATCGCAGCAAAAAGGGCTCCCGAAAATCGCAACGTGCGAAAGCACTGTGAGATTTTTGGGAAGAGGAGAAACAATGCCGCAGAGCATGCGGGTTGGTATTTGCCAAGCCGCTGCAAGGCAGGTGTTGTTTCGACGAGCGCGAGATTTGCGTGAATAAACGGGGGGTACTATGCAGCGCACGGCTTTGAAAAATTATGCGAAACTGCTCGCCCGCACGGGGCTGAACGTGCAGAAGGGGCAGGAGGTGATCATCGCCGCGGAGGCGGACAAGGAGGACTTCGTCGCTCTCGTCGCGGAGGAGTGCTATCGCGCGGGGGCGGCGAGCGTGCGCGCGGAGTGGGGGTACCAGCCCCTGCGCCGCCTCGCGGCGCTCAACGAGAGTGAGACCGTGCTCGGCACCGTCGCCGCCTGGGAGGAGGAGAAACTGCGCTGCGAGACGCGCACCCTCCCCGCGCGGCTGTATCTCGAGAGCGAGGACCCGGGCGGCATGGCGGGGATCGACGCGGCGAAATACGCGCGCGCGCTCGCTATGCGCTCACAGATCATAAAGCCCTACCGCGACAGGATGGAGAACCGCTACCAGTGGTGCATCGCCGCCGTGCCGGGGCGGGAGTGGGCGAAGAAGGTGTTTCCGCGCGTCCCCGCGTCCGCCGCGGAGGAGAAACTGTGGCTCGCGATCCTGCGCTGCGCCCGCGCGCTGGAGGGCAGCCCCGTCGCGAACTGGCAGGCGCACAACGCGCGGCTCGCCGCGCGCTGCGAAAAGCTCAACGCGCTCGGGCTTGCCGCCCTCGAATACGAGGCGGGCAACGGCACCCGCCTCCGCGTCGGGCTGCTTGCGGACGGGCTCTTCCTCGGCGGCGAGGAGGAGACGCTTGCGGGCGTGAAGTTCAACCCGAACATCCCCTCGGAGGAGGTCTATACCACCCCCATGCGCGGCGCGGCGGAGGGCATCGTCTATTCGACAAAGCCCCTCTCTTACCGCGGGCAGCTCATCCGCAACTTTTCGCTGCGGTTCGAGGGCGGCAGGGTGGTCGAGGCGCACGCCGCCGCGGGCGAGGCGGTTTTAAAACGCATCCTCGGCATGGACGAGGGCGCGGCATACCTCGGCGAGTGCGCGCTCGTGCCCTACGATTCGCCCGTCAGCAACACGGGGGCGCTCTTCTACAACACGCTGTTCGACGAAAACGCGTCCTGCCACCTCGCGCTGGGCAGGGGGTTCAACAACTGCGTCGCAGGCTGGGAGGGGTATTCCTTTGAGGAGATCAAGGAAAAGGGCGTGAACGACTCCTCCGTCCATGTGGACTTTATGATCGGCACGGACGATCTCCGCATCACGGGCGTGACGAAGGACGGCAGGCGCATTCCCGTCTTTGAAAACGGAAACTGGAGCGAACAGTTCTGAAAAGGCGCGCCCGCGGAGCTCCGCGGGCGCGCGGAACGATGCCGCAATGCGTGCCCTGCAGGCTGCGGGCGCGCAAAAGGGGACGGGGCATGCCGCGCCCACGCCCGCGCAAGCGCACGCCGCAAAATCATGCAGCGAAATCATGCCGTAAAACCACGCCGCAAAATCACGCCGCGCACGGCGGTATTTTTTCGGGAAAAATTGTTAACCAAGGTTAATTTTTATTTGACAAACGGGGCAAACTTTGGTAGAATGCTCTTGTACCTGCGGCGGGGAAACGCTGCGGGGCAAGGGTGATCACTCCATTATAATAACCTACCGATATACGGAGGCGGCGCGCCGGTTTACGGCGCGCCGCTTTCGCGCGGGCAGGGGCGGTCTGCGGCAGTCCCTGCTCTGCGCGCTGCCTGCCGTTTTCAGCTCTGCCGCCCGCCGCAAACCTTTTGCGGCGGGCGGTCTCTTCCGCGCGGCAAGGCGGCGGGCGGGCACAGGCAGGCTGGAAATAGACAAGCCGACGAGTGCGGGCGGGGCGGCGCGCGCGGCGTCGGTTTTGCAGGCGCGGAGAATGAAAAAATCTTAAAAATTCCGGCATAAAACCCTTGACATTGCGCGACAATAAGAATATAATAGCGTTAGCACTTGTGGTTGATGAGTGCTAACATTGTAAAAAATAAAGTGCCAAAAAGGAGGGGAGCGGTATGAAGATGTCGGACAGGAAAAAGCGTATCCTGCAGATCGTCGTGGACGAGTACATCAATTCCGCTGTCCCCGTTTCAAGCAAGGCGATCACCGAAAAGCACCTGACGGACGTGAGCTCCGCGACGGTGCGCAACGAGCTCGCCTCGCTGGAAGAGCTCGGCTACCTGACGCAGTTCCACACTTCGGGCGGCAGGGTGCCGTCGCCGCAGGCGTACCGCTTTTATATAGAGGAACTGATGCAGCGCGGGAACCTCTCCGCTGCCGACCTCGACTATATCAGCAGCGCGTTCAGCGACAAGACGGCGGACGTCGAGCACCTCATCAAGAGCGTCGCAAACGTCATCAGCGAGCTGACGGACTACACCTCCGTCGCCGCCATGCCGAACGCCGAAGAGGAACGCATCCGCAACATGACGCTCCTGCCCTGCGGGGACGGGCGGGCGCTTCTGGTCATCGTCACGGGCTCGCGCATCCTGCGCGACAGTTTCATCGACCTGCCCGATACGATGAGCGACGAGGACGTGGCGAACGCCTCGCATATGCTGTGCAGGCTGTTCTGCGGCAAGGCGCTCTCGGAGGCGCGCACCGTCGAGGCGGAGGCGCTCGGCGAGTTCGGGCAGTACCGCCAGGTCATGACGGAGGTCATCGAGGCGCTCAAAAGCTATGCCCGCCCGCGCGATGAGGACATCGTGCTCGCGGGGCCCGAGAAGATCTTCAACCACCCCGAATACGAGGACATCGGCAACGTCAAGAACTTCCTCTCCGTCATCTCCAGCAAGGATAAGATCGCGGAGATCGTGGGGGACGAGGACGATGAGATCCAGATCAACGTGAAGATCGGCTCAGCCGACGGAAAGGATATGCCGGAGGACTGCTCCCTCGTCACGGCGACGTACTCGGCGGGCGGCAAGAATCTCGGCACCTACGGCGTGATCGGGCCCATCCGCATGGACTATTCCAAGGTCATCGCCGTACTCGAGAACGTCGGCAAGGCGCTCGAAGAGCTAATCGGCGGCAAAAACAAGGATAAAAAGGAAAAAGACGATGAATGAAGAAAAGCAGCAGGCACAGGAAGAGGAACTGACCGATCTGCCTGCGGAAGAGAACGGGCAGCCCGCTGCCGAAGGGCAGGGGGCGTGCGCGGAGAAGTGCGAAAAGCACGCAAAATGCGAAAAGCGCGAAAAGCGGGAAAAGGAGCTGGAGGCAGCCCGCGCGGAGGCGGCGGACTACAAGGATAAGTGGATGCGCGCCGCCGCGGAGTTCGACAACTTCCGCAAGCGCAACGAGCAGACCCGCCGCAACGCCTATCTGGACGGCAAGGCGGACGTGCTTTTGAAGATCCTACCCGTCGGCGACAACCTCGAGCGCGCGCTCGCGTCCTGTACGGACGAGAACACGAAAAAGGGCATCGAACTGGTGCTGCGCTCCTTCCAGAAACTTCTCGAGGACGAGGGGATCGAGGCGATCGACCCCAAGGACGAGGAGTTCGACCCCGCCTTCTGCGAGGCGATCATGAGCGAACCCGCCGAAGAGGGCGTCGAGCCCGGTTTCGTCAGGGAAGTATTTCTGAAAGGGTATAAGCGGGGGGAGAAGGTGTTGCGGTATGCGCAGGTGAAGGTGACAACATAACTTACTCGCGAAAATCTCGGCAGGCTGCTGCCTGCGATTTTCTGCGATTTGAGGGTGACACCGCCGTTCGCGGCAAAGCCGCTCGGCAGCGGTTTCTCCCTCGCCGCGGCATCTTTCAGGGCACACCATTATAGGAATGCCGCGGCTTCACCCTCTTCCGCCACACCGCCCATGCGGTGCAGGGTGCAAAAGCAAAAAGTGTGATTTTTGCTTTTGCAAGGAAGTATTCATAAACGCAAACAAAACAGAATGCAATTCCGCCGCGAGGTGGTGCAGATAAAATAAAAAAGAGGAACAGTGTTTCCGAAAAGGAGTGATATATATGAGCAAAGTTATCGGTATCGATCTTGGCACGACGAACTCGTGCGTGGCAGTCATGGAAGGCGGCGAGGCGACCGTCATCCCCAACCCCGAAGGCGCGCGTACCACGCCCTCCGTCGTGGCGTTCCAGAAGGACGGTTCCCGTATCGTCGGGCAGGTGGCAAAGCGTCAGGCAGTCGCCAACCCCGACCGCACGGTCATCTCCATCAAGCGCCACATGGGCAGCGACTATAAAGTGGACATCGACGGGAAGAAGTACTCCCCGCAGGAGATCTCCGCGATGATCCTCTCCAAACTCAAGGCGGATGCGGAGAGCTACCTCGGCACGAAGGGGACGGACGCCGTCATCACCTGCCCCGCGTACTTCACCGACAGCCAGCGGCAGGCGACCAATGATGCGGGCAAGATCGCGGGGCTGAACGTCCTGCGCATCATCAAC
>JAGHJD010000056.1 GCA_017886895.1 Clostridia bacterium
ACGGTACGCAAGGTGCGAGGAGCTGACGCGCGAAATGTGCTTGCAGCTCATCGAGTTTATCACCGTGGGCGAAAAGAAGGAAGGCGACGAACCGCGCGAGATCCATATCTACTACAAATTCATCTCGAATGCGCCCGCGGACTTCCGCGGGCAGACGAACAAATAAATCCCATAAGTCACCGCACCCACGGGTGCAACGGGACCCACGGGTGCAACAGGTGCAACGGGACCCACGGGTGCCACAGGGGCTACGGGCGCAAGCATAACGGGCCCTACGGGTCCGGCGGGCGCGACCGGCGCAACGGGCGCAACGGGCGCGACGGGACCCACGGGGGCCACGGGCGCAACGGGCGCGACGGGGGCTACGGGCAGCCTGCCCGCAGAGGCGCTCTCCGCCTATTCCGTGCCCACGCAGACCGTGGCGGACAATGCGGCGGTCATCTTTGACCGCACGGCGGCGCAGGAGGGCACGGCGATCACGCACGCGGACAATTCCGCGGACATCGTGATCGGGCAGACGGGCACCTATTTCGTCTCCTTCAACGGAACGGCGGCGCCGCTGAACGCCTCCTCGCTGCCCGAGACCAACCTCGTGCAGTTCACGCTGAACGGCACGACGCAGAACGGCGCGTCCACGCAGCACATTTTCACGACGGCGGACGAGACTTCGGCGCAGTCTGCGTCGCTCGTGTTCAACGTGACGAGCGCGCCCGCTACGCTGCAGGTCATCTCGAGCGGCGGCGACTTCCTGTACTCGGGCACGACGCTGAACATCTTTAAGATAGGCTGATTTTCGTAAAGGACGCCCGACGGGCGGACTTTTACGCAGACTGAACCGCCGCGCGGAATGCTCCGCGCGGCGGAACTGTTTTTCAAGGGGGATCATTCATTTGACGCGCGCGCGAAAAAGGGCTACAATAGAGGGCGGTAACGGAGAAACCAGCATGCTTCTGACGGATATTCACAACCACACCGCCTTCTCCTCCGACGGGCGGGACAGCATGGAGACCATGCTCGCCGCGGCGCACGCAAAGGGGCTCGCCTGGTACGGCATCGCGGACCACTTCAATTACGACTACGACCGCCTGTGCCTTTCCATCGACGGGCAGCCCGTTCCGCCCATCGACGAGGCGGCCTACTTTAAACGCGGGCGGGAGATGCAGAAGGAATACGAGGGGCGGATGCACGTGCTCATCGGCGCGGAATTCGGCTACGACCACGCCTCGCGCGCCACAGAGCGCTACCTGCGGACGCAGCAGACCTACAAGCCCGACTTCACGGTGAACAGCGTACATACCTGCCTGGGGAACGACTGCTATTTCGCGCACTACTGCGAGGGCAAGAGCCGCGCCTACGCCTACAACGCCTACCTGTACCGCGTTCTGGAGAGCCTGGACGCACCCTACGATTACGACATCGTGGCGCATATCGGCTACTGCGCGCGCAACGCGACCTACCCCGACCCCGTTCTGCGCTACGAGGAATTCGCAGACGTGCTGGACGAGATCCTGCGGCGCATCATCGCCCGCGGGAAAATTCTGGAAGTCAATTCGAGTGCCAAAAAAATGGGCGACTTTCTGCCCGGGAAGGACATTCTGGCGCGGTACTTCGAGCTCGGCGGGCGGGAGGTCTCCTTCGCCTCTGACGCGCACTTTGCGGCGCGCATCGCGGAAAAGCGCGAAACCGTCTGCGCCGCGCTGAAAGAGATCGGCTTCACGTTCCTGACCGTGCCCGCGCGAGGGCGGCGCCTCCGCGTGCCGATCTGACCCCGCCCGCGGCGGGCAACTGCCCGAGCCGCCCGCGGCGGGCAATTGCCCGAGCCGCCCGCGGCAGGCAAGACGCAAGCCGCGCGCTGCAACGGGACGCAGCTACAGCACTGCGCACTATCACTTTGCACGAAACGGCATAATCCGCGGCATGCCCCGGTTCTGTGCGCAAATAGTTCATTTTTAAAACAGCGATACAGCCGCGCGGGAGCAAGCTCCCGCGCGGCTGCGTTATTGTATCCGTTTTCCGCGCGCCGTCGGCGCGCTTTTTTTGCGCTCCTTTGTACGCGCTTTTTTCGCTCTTATTTGCGCCTGCGCACGATCACGGTGCGGATGATCAGAATCGCCGCCCCCGCGATGAGCACGCAGGAGACGATGATGACCGCGAGCGCCCAGGCGGGGATCCCCTCGGGCTCCGCCGCAGGCGGTTCGGGCGTTTCCGCGCCGCTCTCAGAGACCTGCAGCTCGATCGTTTCGGAACGCACGCCGTCTGCGATCGCGGCGATCTTCACCGTGCCCGCTGCGGTCGCGCGGAAGGTGCCGTCCGCAAGCAGAACGCCCTCGCCCTCCTCGAGCACCCATTCGACGGCGGCAAGCGTCGCGTCCGCGGGCGCAACTTCGGCGCGCAGGGTCACGCTCTCTCCGACGGTGAGCTGCGTCTTTTCCGCCGTGACGGAGACCTTCGTGACGGGCACGAGGATGCGCACCTCGATCTCCTCGCCGACGAGCCCTTCATACACGGGCGTAAAGCGCACCGTCTGCGCGCCGCCCGTATACCCCTCCTTCACGGTGAGGATGCCCGTGCCGTCTTGCAGGTCGACATACTCCGCGCCCGCAACAAAGCGGTATTCCACGCCCGTAAAGTCGGTGATGCGCAGCGGCCCGTCGCTGTCCGTGCGGACCTGGTACAGTTCGAGTTCGAGCGAGCCGCCGATATGCACGGACATGCCCTCCGCGCCGTACAGCTCTACGACCTCGCTGTCGATCGCCGCATCGCCCTCCGCATAGAGCGAAACGCTCTTCAGGAGCGGCGAATAGGAGTTGTAGAAGAGCACGATCTCGTCGTAATCCTCCTCATAGATGATGCCGCCCGCATGCCCCGCATACGTCCAGTCCGTGCCGGACTGCGTTTCCTGCAGGGAGACCTGCCCCACGAAGTCGATGCGGATATACCGCGTGCCCGCGGGGATCTCGCCCGTGTTGAACAGGTCGAGCTTGGAGTAATTCGACTTGTCGAACAGGCTGCCCACGTCGTTGCTCGCCGTAAAATCGACGGGAATGTACGTCCACGTTTCGCCGTCCGCCGAGCCGTAAATGTTGACCAGCCCGATATAGTTGTTCTTGTTCGCGGCGATCAGCGCGCCGTTGTTCTCGTCGTAGACGATGACGGAGATGTTGAAGTCGCTGATGTCGCCGTACGCCGCATACACGAGGTGCGGCACGCCGTGTTTCTCCGCGTCCGTGCGCACACTGCCGGGGCCGAGCACCGCATAGTTCGGCTGCGCGAGCGTGGAAGAGAACACCTTGTGAATGGTACCGTTGTGCAGTTCGAAATACGTCATGTCGCTGCGCGATTGGTCGACGTTGCTGAAATCGGAGCAGTCATCGGAGAGCAGCACTTTCTTATAGGTGACGGTAAAGGCGAGCGGGTCGCTCTCGCATTACATCCCGTCCGAACGCAGCACGCGCGCCTTCACCCAGAACGCCTCCGCGGTGAACTCGTCCTCGATGGTCATGGTGTCGCCGCTGAACGAAACGCCCTCCGCGGGCTGCGTGCAGCTCTCGTCGAGATACGCCGCATACGCCACCGCCGTATTGATCGCGTTCGCGGGCAGCACGGAGGAGGTCAGGCGCACGCTCTCGCCGAACACGAACGCCGTCTTGTCCGCGCCGAGCGTGACGCTCTCGGCGTCGGGCTTGTGCAGAATGGTCACGGCGACGGGCGCGCTTGCGGCGCTGCCGCTCTTTGCCACGACCCAGACCGTTCTGTCGGTCGCGTCCGAAAAATCGGCGGTGAGCACGTTGCTGTCGAAGGATGCGACGGAAGAGGGAACGGTCAGGTCCTCGTCGTCCCAGACGGAGAAGAACACCAGCGCGCCCGCGGGGTCCGTCTCCGCCGTGAAGGCGAGGCTCTCGCCCGCGGTGAATTGCAGCGTCGTGTTCGTGATCTGTACGGAAGTCGCCTCCACGCCCTCGCCGTTTGAAGAGAACAGCTCGACGGTGCGCACGCACACGCCCCAGCTCTCCATATTGCCGTTCGCGTCCATCAGCAGGCGCACGCACTGTACGTCGGAGGGGATCGTATCGCTTTCGATCTTCACGATGCCCCAGCCGTCCGACCCGACGGAGGAGCCGCTCGACGCGGTATAGGAAAGCTCCGCGTACGGGCTGCCGTAGCTCTCCGCGACGAAAATGCGGATATTGTAGTTTTCGCGGTTTACGTCGAACTCCCACGCAGGGTATCCGCCGAGAATGTTCAGCTCCAGCTCGACCCGCCCGACCGCCTCGTCGGTCACGTACACGACCCCGCCGGGGTTTTTGTCCGTGCGGGTCAGCCCGCGCGGATCGGTCTTGATATTGTCGTCGAAGTAGCTCACTTCGATGAGGTCGGTGCAGGGGTCGGTGAAGAAGGGCTCTTCACCCGGTTCGGGTTCAGGCTCCGGTTCGGGTTCGGGTACCTCGCCCGGGGTGCCGTAGGCCGAAACATGCACGACCTGCGGCGTCCACGCAGCGCCAACGCCGAGGACGCGCAGCACGAGCACGCCGTATTCCCCGCCTTCAAACGTACCGCTGCCCGTAAAGGTATTTGCCGTGCCCTCGTCCTCCCATGTGAGGGTGATCTCCGTCAAGCCCTCCGTGGAAGTGAGGTCGGAAGGAATGCTCTCCGCAACATAGGCGCGTACACCGACACCGGTATTATACGCCCACTCCATGTCGGCAAGCGCACCGTTTTCAAACCACACGTCGATGCTGACGCTCTCGAGCGTGCCGCCGAGCGCATATGCCACAACGCCCGGGTCCGTCGTATCGCGCTTATATCCGTGCGCGGGGTCGACGGTTATATTTGTGCTGTGCGCAGGAGCCGCCGTGCAGCCGTCCGTAAACAACAGCCCCTCTTCCTCCGCCAGCCTGCCGTAGGCGGCGACAGAATAGAGCTGCGGGTTCCATGCAACATCGCCTTGCAGCATGATGCGGAAATGCGTATAGCCCGCCGTAAGGTTTTCGACCGTGACATCCGTCAGCGTCGTCGTTCCGTCTTCGGAAAGCGCGCCCTCCGCATATGTGAACGGAACTTCGGTAAACTCTCCGTCCGCACTGCGCGAAACGAGCACGCTGACCAACGGATTACCGACCGTCAGTGCCCAGTTCACACCGCTGAACCCCTGATCATGCCACAGGCTGAACGTGATCTTCCCGATCTCGTCGTTTGCCGCAAACGTAATATAGGCGTCGTTCGTATCGGGGCGTTTGAACCCGTGTTCAATAGACAGCCCGTCGCTCTTAGAAACAATGTTCGGCGAGGACAGGTCGCGGCAGTCATCCTCAAACAGCAGCGTGCGCTGCTCGTCTCCCTCCGCGGCATAGCCCTGCACGAGGCTGAACGTCAGCGCGATGCAGCAGCAGAAAAACAGGGCGCACAGCGCGAAAACAGAGATCCGTTTTGCCATTCTTCCCTTGCTCATTGCCGTTTTCCTCCTTTCTTAAATACCATGACGAGCGCTGCGGCGGCCGTGAGCACGGCGACGCCCGCAAGCACGCCCGCGGCGATCGCGGCGCCGTTATTGCTTCCCGCGTCCTGCCCTGCGCCGCCGTCCGTCGGCGGCTCCTGTGCCTGCGCCTCGGAGAGGGTCAGGCTTGCCGACGCGCTGTGCCCCGCCGCGTCCGTGGCGGTCACTTCTATCGTGCATGCGCCCGTAAAGGTGAACGTGTTGCCTTCCAGCGTCTGCTCCTGCCCGTTCTCCGTCTTTTTCACCTGTACGGTGAGCGCGCCCGCGCGGTCGTCCGCCGCCGCGACGGACAGCGTGACCGTATCGCCCGCGGCATATGCCGTACGGTCGGCGCGCAGCAGGATCTGCGGATCCGACGTATCCTCCGTTTCGCCGAAGGAAGTCAGCGACACGTCCGCGAGCATGACAAGCTCCCCGCGGTCCTCCGCCATGCCGATATTGCCGTTTGCCTCCTGCGCGCGCTCCTCTGCCGCGAACCATGCGCGGATCTTCTCCGTGCCCGCGGGCAGTGAGAAGGAATACGTTTCGGAGACGCAGCCGCCGCCCGCAGAGGAGACCCGCACGGGCGCCCCGTCTATCTCCGTCCACTCCCCGCCTATGAGCACCTGCAGGCGCACGGCGGGCGTGAGCGTTTCGGGCAGGGTCACTTTCGGGAAGAGCGCGCCTTCGCCCGTCAGCGGGCGCCACGCGTTCTCGCCCGCAATGTAACGGTACCATACGCCGTCCATGACGGTGTAGCGGAACCCGTCGCTGCCGATATAGGCGGGCAAAAGCTGCAAAACGTCCGCGCTCTCCGACCACACGGCGGGCGCACCCTCCCCGCGGTACGCGGCACTGCCGCCGCGCGCGAGGATCTCGATCTCGGCGCGCAGAGCGCCGCCCGCATCATATTCGGCATACGCCGCGCCGCTTGCGCCCAGCAGGAACACCGCCCTGCCGTCCGCAGAGACGGCGTTGCCGCCGCTGCCGAAATAGACGCCGTCTTCAAACACGCCGCTCACGCTGCGCGCCTCCTGCGCGGGCGAATCGCCCGCATGCAGCACGAACTCGTCCACCGCCACGCTGCCCGCCGCCGAATCCGAAACGCGGATCTCCAGCGCGGCAAGGTCGTTGAGAATGTCCTCCGTGTCGAAACGGTAATTCCCCGACTCATCGATCATGCAGTTTAAAAGCACGCGCACTTCCGTAAACGCCGCGCCCGCAGACAGTGTGTAAGAGGGCTCGATTGTCTCTCCCGCAAAGGGCAGGATGTACTCCTCCCCGCCGAAGGTCTTTACCGCGACGGTGAGCGTCTTTTCGCGCGCATCGCCGTTTCGGACAGAGAACGAGAGCGCCGCAAAACGGCCGAACTGCCCGAAGATCATGTTGTTGAGAGCGCCCGTCCTTCCCTCGGGTCCGCAGACGCCGAACCCGTACGTGCCCGCGCTGCTGTAATTCATGCGGATCGCCGCGCCCGCGACGCCGTTTTCGTCGGCGGCGAGCGAAGAGCCGATCTGCACGGTGATGGGATTGGTCTGCCACACGTCGCGCAGCGACGCCGCGCCTTCATCCGTCGGCGCGAGCCCGTTGTCTATCCAAAGCTGTACGGAATCGGCGAACATCCAATCTTTCGCATGGTAGTAGCTGCTCGCTACGCGGTCCGTGCGGAAGGGCACGACGGGCAGCCCGATGCCGTTATAGAGGTTGCTCGAATAGTTGAAACAGGTGAAGGCGTACGTTGCCGCGACGGGCGTCTCCACATCGTCGCTCCACACGCGCACGGTGTTTGCGTCCACGATCTCCGCCTCGGCGGCGACGAAATTGCGGTCGCTGCCGCAGACGGTGAATCCGCGCAGCGTCTGCCCGTCTTTGGCAACGAGCCCACCCGCCGTGTTTTCAAAGGTCAGGTAGACGGAATTCCCCTCGACGCGCATACCCGTATAGGTCGCGGGGAGAGAGTATTCGTACTTCCCGTACACGTTGCCGAGCACGATGCGCGCCGCGCGCTCGCCGACGGGGACTTTCACGAGCGGGTGCGCCGTCGCCTTGTACTGGAACGGGCCCCGGTTCCAGGTCAGCGGGATGTCGTAGATGGGCACCTGCATCATAAAATCGCGGTTTTCGCTCCATGCGGTGCTCAGCCCCTCGAGGAAGAGCGGAATGGACTCCGGCGTGTAGTTGTCCTCCTTCTGGTTGATATGGAAGAAGGCGCAGTAGAAGGGCTCGTCATACCCCCACCAGTTGCGGCTCCAGTCCTCCACCATCGCGGGAAGCGCCTTGGAGTAGAAGTCCGCAGACTCCTGGTCGCCCATGTTGTTCTCGCCCTGGTACCACAGGAGACCCTTGACGGGATACCCCGCGATGGGCGCGATCTTCTCGTTGAACATCGCCGTCATCTGGTTGAACTTCTCCGCGCTCGCGGTATTCCAGTTCTCATAGGAGACGTAATTCTTCTTGATGTTTTGGATCCAGTTCAGGACCTCGGGCGTATCGTCGATGCTGCCGCGCGACATCCACGTTTCGATGCTGGTCGCGCCCACTGCGGTATTGATGAGCGCAACGGGCACCTCCGCGCCGTCCGCGTTCAGCTCTTTGAACATCTGCTGCGCGCAGGCATAGCTCACACCCGAAACGACTTTCACGTCGTCCTTGACGTTCGCCTTCCCCCAGCGCGCGCCCGTAATATCGAACTGCGGCAGATAATGGAAATCGCTGTTTATGGACGTCCCCTCGGGCATGGTCGGCTCGAGGAAAATGCGGAGCTTATCGTAGTCATACCCGTCCGAACCGCGCGTTGCCGTGCGGATGAGCTCGGTGCCGTCGATGATATACTGTAACTGCAGCTCCATGTTGGACTGCCCGCCCGTCAGCCAGACTTCGCCGAACAGGACGTCTTCGATCTCGGTCTCCGTCTCGCCGTCGCCGACCTTGATGCGGTAGGCATCGAAGGAGGCGGCTTCGCCGTCGAAATAAATATCGAACCGCCCGTCCGTATCCGCCTCGTCCGACGCGGAACGGATCAGGCTCGTCCCCGTCCCGTCGTACAGCGAAGCCGTGACCGTGCGGCCCGCCACGGTCAGCCCCCATATATGTACCTGCTCGCCCTGCTGCATGACCATGCCGTCGCTCAGAATGGACGGCAGCGTGAGCTGCGAGACCTGCGGATATTCCATCTTGTACTCCGGTGCGTCCGCATACGCGTCTGTCGAAAACAACAGCGCTCCCAAAAACAGCGAGAGCGCGCACACGCACGCAAGGATCCCTCCTGCAAGTAATTTTTTGTTCTTTGTTTTCTGCACGGTTTTCCTCCCTTGCCGAACATCCGTCCGGCGCCGATACGCCCCGAACTCTTTACGGAGCCCGGAGACGGGTCGGCGGCAGACGCCCGATATTTTTTCCATTTAGAGTATACACCCCCCTCCGCATGTGATTCAAGACCCAACCGACTAAACAAAATTTAAAGGTTCTAAACGAAGATCAAAGAAAAAATAAAAAAATGCCGCGGCGGGGCGGCCTCCGAG
>JAGHJD010000057.1 GCA_017886895.1 Clostridia bacterium
AAAATCGCAGGGCAGCGCCCGAGATTTTTGGGAAAGAGGAGAAACAGTACCGCGGCGCTTGCGGATTGCCTTTCGGCAAACCGCTGCAACGCGGGTGCTGTTTCGACGAGTGCGGAGGGGAAAACGCCATCTCGTAAGAGTGGCGGTTGCCCCTCAGATCACGGCATTCCGCAGCGCCTTTGCGCGAGGAATGCGTGAACCCTTTACACATTAAACCTGAACAGCACCACGTCGCCGTCCTTGATGACGTAGTCCTTTCCCTCGGAGCGCACCTTGCCCTTTTCCTTGGCGGCGGTATAGCTGCCGCACTCTAAAAGGGTCTCCCAGTCCACGACTTCGGCGCGGATAAATCCCTTTTCAAAGTCGGTATGGATCTTGCCCGCCGCCTGCGGCGCCTTCGTGCCCTTGGTGATCGTCCAGGCGCGCGTCTCCTTTTCGCCCGCGGTGAGGTAGCTGATGAGCCCCAACAGGGAATAGGACTTTTTGATGAGCCTGTCCAGCCCGCTCTCAGAAAGCCCCAGCTCTTCTAAGAAAAGTTTCGCCTCGTCGGGCGGGAGCTGCGAGAGCTCCTCCTCCGTCTTTGCGCAGATGACGAGCACTTCGCTCCCTTCCTTCGCAGCAAATTCCTCGACGGCGCACACGAGCGGCAGATCGCTGTCCGCTTTGCCCATGTCCTTTTCGGCGATGTTCGCGGCATAGATAACGGGCTTTGCGGTGAGCAGAAACAGTCCCTGCAACTGTTCGCGCTCCTCTTCGGTCAGCTCCATCGTCCGCGCGCACTGCTCTTTGTTGAGGTGGTCGAGCACGCGTTGCAAAAACTCTGCCTCGGCGAGGAACTTCTTGTCGCCGCCCTTTGCGGAGTTCTTGGCACGGTCGAGCCGCTTTTGCACCGTCTCGATGTCCGCGAGGATGAGCTCTAAATTGATGGTCTGAATGTCGCGCACGGGGTCGACGGAGCTTTCGACGTGCGTCACGTTGGGGTCCTCGAAACAACGCACGACGTGCACGATGGCGTCCGTCTCGCGGATGTGAGAGAGGAATTTATTGCCCAGCCCCTCGCCCTTGGAGGCGCCTTTCACGAGCCCCGCAATGTCCACGAACTCGACGACGGCGGGGGTGATCTTCTTGCTGTCGTAGAGCGCGGCGAGCTTTTCGAGCCGCTCGTCGGGCACGGCGACGACGCCGACGTTGGGTTCGATGGTGCAGAAGGGATAGTTCGCCGCCTCCGCGCCCGCGTGCGTGATCGCGTTGAAGAGAGTGGATTTGCCCACGTTGGGCAGACCGACTACGCCTAATTTCATGGTGTGTTCTCCTTGTTTTCCACCGCCTATTATACTACAAAACGCGCGTTTGGCAAAATAAAAGGCGGGGCAAAATGCGAAAAAGTTGTCAAGCCGCGCAAAATGTGGTACACTGTTTCGGAAGATCGCATTTTTGAGGAACGTATGGATTACAAAAAGATCATCGCCTCCAACCTCGCCGTCACGGGGCTGTCGGAGGAAGAACTGTATAACATGCTCGCGCTCCCGCCCGATACGGAGATGGGCGACTATGCGCTGCCCTGTTTCCGCCTCGCAAAGACGCTGCGCAAGGCGCCCGCGCTCATCGCGGAGGAACTCGCGGCAAACTACCCCTGCGGCGGCGGGATCGTCTCGGCACAGGCGGTGAACGGGTACGTCAACTTCAAAGTGGACAGGAAGGACCTTGCGGCGCGCACGCTGGAGCGCATCCTCGCCGAGCGGGAGCGCTACGGCTCTTCCGAAGAGGGGAAGGGCAAGACGGTGTGCATCGACTATTCCTCCGTCAATATCGCAAAGCCCTTCCATATCGGGCACCTCTCGACGACGGTTTTGGGCAGCGCTCTCTACAAGCTGCATAAATTTTTGGGCTATACGCCCGTCGGCATCAACCACCTCGGCGACTACGGCACGCAGTTCGGCAAGCTCATCTCCGCGTACCGCCGCTGGGGCAGCAGGGAGATGCTCGAGGAAGGGGGGCTGCGCGCGCTCAACGAGCTGTATGTGCGTTTCCACGAAGAGGCGGAGAAGGACGAGAGCCTCAACGACGAGGCGCGCGGCTACTTCAAAAAGATCGAGGAGCACGACCCGGAGGCGGTGGAGCTGTTCGAACTGTTCAAAGAGCTGACCCTGAAAGAGGTGAGCAGGATCTACGACCTTCTGGACGTGCATTTCGACAGTTGGGCGGGCGAGAGCTTTTACAACGACAAGATGCAGCCCGTCATTGACGAACTGCGCGAAAAGGGACTGCTCGTCGAGAGCGAGGGGGCGCAGGTCGTCGACCTCTCCGCCTACGACATGCCGCCCTGCATCATCCTGCGCTCGGACGGCGCGTCTCTGTACGCCACGCGCGACATCGCCGCCGCCGTCTACCGCAAAAATACCTATGATTTTTACAAGTGCCTGTACGTCGTGGCGTACCAGCAGAACCTGCATTTCAGGCAGGTGTTCAAGGTGCTCGAACTGATGGGTAAAGATTGGGCGAAGGATCTCGTGCACGTCGCCTACGGCATGGTCTCTTTGGAGGACGGCTCCATGTCCACCCGCAAGGGGCGCGTGGTGTATCTGAAAGACGTGATCGACCGCTGCATCGAAAAGGCGCTCGCCATCATCGCCGAAAAGAACCCGTCGCTTGAAAACAAAGAGGAGATCGCAAAGACGGTCGGCGTCGGTGCGGTCATCTTCGGCGCACTGTACAACAATAAGATCAAGGACATCACCTTCTCCTACGACAAGGTGCTCAATTTCGAGGGGGAGACCTCCTGCTACGTGCAGTACACCTGCGCCCGCGCGCACAGCGTGCTCGAAAAGGGCGGGGAAGAGCGCATCTGTCAGCCCGATGCCGTCACCCCGCAGGAGTTCGAGGTCGTGAAAAAGCTCGCCGAATTCCCCGACGTGCTCACAAACGCGCTGGAAAAGTACGAGCCCTGCTTTGTCGCCCGTTACTGCGTCGACCTTGCCCAGCTCTACAATAAGTTCTATTTCGACTGTTCTATTCTCAACGCCGAAGGGCAGACGCGCGCCTTCCGCCTTGCCCTCACCGAGAGCGTTCTCATCACGCTGAGGAACGGGTTGGGACTTCTCGGGATCGGCGTTCCTTCCAAAATGTAATGGGGTTCACGCGTTTCTCGCGCAAAGGCGCTGCGAAACGCCGTGAATTTTAGGGGAAACCCGAACGGTTTTCCCCTCCGCGCGCGATATTTTAGGGCTACGTATTATAGAAATCGCGCGCGTTCACCCTTTCTGTGCGCCGCCCGTGCGGCGTAGAGGGCAAAAGGCAAAAGCGTGGTTTTGCCTTTTGCAAGAGATTGTGTAAGTTCCCTCAGGTTTTCCTCGCGCGCCTCGTCTTGCTCGCGTCTCCGAACCGAAACGGCTTGCGGGGGGTGTTGACTGCCCGCATATGTAAAAGTTTATTTTCAGCGCCGAGTTCGGCGCTTTCCGATACGGATGGAAGTTCTATGCTGAAAGCAGTTTTATTCGATCTTGACGGCACGGTGCTGGACACGCTGCCCGATCTCAACGCCTGCATGAACGAGGCGCTGCGGCAGTTCGGCTGCCCGCCCGTCACCATGGAGCAGAGCCGCGCGTTCGTCGGGCACGGCGGCAAGCAGTACGCGGTGCAGGCGCTCCCGCCCGAGAGGAAAGGGGAGATAGACGCCTTCTACGCTCTCTACAAGGGTATACACGTTCACTGGCAGAACACGCGCACAAAGCCCTTTCCGCAGGAGGGAGAGTGCCTTGCTGCTCTGCGGGCGGCGGGCTTGAAACTTGCCGTCGTCACCAACAAATCGCAGGGTGCGGCGGACGTGCTCGCGGGCACTCTTTTAAAAGAGTACGGTTTTGCCGCCGTCATCGGCAACCGCGACGGCGTGCCCGTCAAGCCCGATCCCGCTACAACGTTCGAGACGCTGCGCATCTTAGGCGTTTCGCCCGCAGAGGCGGTATTCGTCGGCGACGGAGACACGGACGTGCAGACGGCGAAAAATGCGGGCATGCGCTGCATCAGCGTGCTGTGGGGGTATCGCTCCAAAGAGCAGCTCGTTGCGGCGGGCGCGGAGACGTTTGCGGAAAACTTTTTGCAGCTGCGCGATCTGCTGCTCGGCGGCGGGCATGCGGAGAGCGCGGAACAGCCGCCGAAAATACACTGAAAAGAGCGGAACAGCCGTTAAAAACACACAGAAAAGAGCGGGGAGGTGCATGCGCCTCCCCGCTCCTTTGCATCTTCAAAGTCGCCCGGTATCGTTTGTTTCGTCTGTCTGCGCGTGTTCGTCTGTTTGCGGCGGGACGCGGCGCTTGTGCTGCTTGTCTCTTCTCCGCCTGTCCCTTCGCAGGCAGCCTTTTCGCTGCCGAGGGGCAGAAGGGGCGTATCCGATTCCGCCGCCGCTGCAGTGCGGGTGGCGGGGTAGCGGCGCGGCGAGCCGAACAGGTTGTAAAAGAGAGAGCACAGGTTGAACACCGCCATGCCGACGGACGTGATGACGGTCAGGTCGTTGAACGCCGCGTCCGCCGCAAAGACGGTCGCGAGAGAGAGCAGGATGGAATAGACGCGCACGGCGGCTTTGGCGATCTTGAGCTTGCGCAGCCGCTGGTTGCGTATGCCGCGGCGGAACAGGCGGAATTCATACACGTACAGCGCCGCCGTCAGGGCAAGGCCCGCAAGGTGCAGACTGAACGCCGCCCATTCCAATCCGTTTTCGCGCGCGGAGAGGGCAGTCTGCAAGACGTACAGCCCGTACAGTGCGATATAGGCGATCCGCGCGCCGTAGAATTGCAGTTTCAGGCGCCGCGCGAGCTTTTTATAGTCCGTTTCGTCTCCGTTCACGTTGGCGGCGACGGTGCGGAACGTGCTGTTTTCGCTGGTTTTTGCTTTTTCCGCATTTTTGAAACTGCGGATGCGGAACCGCTCGCCGCTGCGCGAAAACACGGTCAGTCCGCCGATGATGCAGAACAGCAGCGCGCCGCCCGCGTAAGCCGCGAGAGAGGGGCGGAGCGGAGAGAGGAGCTGTGCTCCCTGCGGCAGGAACCGTGCGAGCAGTGCGGAAAGCCCGACGAAGATCCCCATGGCGGCGCATGCGGCGAGGAAAGAAAGAACTGAGACCCAAAGTACGGATACACGCCTTTGCCTGCGCTCCGCCAGTGCGTCTGCCGCGGAGTAGAGGATGCAGAAGGCGGTCATCGCCATGACGAATCCGCCGAAGACGGGCGTGAGGTTCACGGTCACGTCCGAGCGCGAGTCGTAGAAGGCGTTCCCGAGGCAGAAGAGGAGCGAATAGAGGCAGATGCCGATCTCCACGGCGGGCGGGATGTAGAGTTTATACCGTTTTTGCACGAACACGGGCACGCTGATGAGGAGCAGTTCGAACAGCGTAAACAGCGCGTAGGCGAGCAGCTCTGAAAAGGTGAACGCGTCAAAGCGCAAAAACGCTGCCAGCGCGCCGAGGAAGGAGAGCACGAGCACCGCCGCACAGAGGATATAGACGATGCCCGTCGACTTTTTTCCGAAAATATTTTTCAGCATCGGCAGCCCTAAAATATTTTTCAGTGTGCCCGGCTCCCGCGTCGCGGAACGGCGTACGGAAAGCGGGAAAAGAGAACAAAAAATGCGGCGGCTTATTTCGCCTCTTCGCCGTGCAAAAGGCTGACCGCGCGGAGCAGTGCGGTCTCCGCGCCCTCCCAGGGCATGTCCGCATTGCGGTAGTCGTGCTTGGAGCAGAAGCGGTACAGATCTTCGAGGAGCGCGTTCACTGCCTCCTTCTGCAATTTGGAGAGGGCGTACACATAGTCGCCCTGTTTGCCGTGCGCATACTTTGCATGTTCGAGGAGGGCGGCGTAGTGCTCGAAACAGAACCCGCCGCAGGCGCGCAGTCTGTCCGCAAAGCCCTGTTCGCCCTCGAACATTTCGGCGATCGTCTTATAGTAGCGGACCATGCTCTCCTCCACGCTGTCGCAGATGACGCAGGTCTCTCTGCTGTGCGCGAAGAACTCTGCCTGCTTGCGCGCGCGTTTTGCGTCGTACGTTACCTCGAGCTTCCCTTTGAGCGTCGTGATGCGCGTGACGTGCTGGAGCGCGAGGGAGAGCTTGTTTTTGCGCGCGAGCATCATCTGCGTGTGGTGCGCGCAGAATCCGCGCTCGTTGACTTTTTTGCGCTGGTCGTCCTCCATGACGGCATCGTTGAGGTATTGCTCCGTCAGCCTGTTTTCCAGGATGTTGCGGATACGGCAGAGCGGGCAGCTCTTTCCGCTCTGAAATTCCTGATGGATGAGCATGTTGCCGATATGGTAGTGCATGTTCCGTCCCCCTGTTTTTCCTCTTATTATAGCTGAGCGGCGCAAAAAAGGCAACTTTCGGCGAAGAAAAAAGAGAAACCGTGCTTTTTTGTTCTTCCGCTTTTTTCCGCTTGCATGGCGGCGGCTTTTGTTGTATAATACAAACAGTGATATACAGAGGCGGAAGTGAAGGATGAATTGCCTTTTTGTCTATAACCCCGTCAGCGGAAAGGGGAAGACTGCAAAGCGCGAAGGGGAGATCGTGCGGGTGCTCGGCGAAAAGTTCGGGCAGGTGGACGTATATGCGACGCAGGGCCCCGGCGAGATGACGCGCGTCGTGCGCGAGCGCGCGGGCGGCTACTCCGCGATCGTGTTCGCGGGCGGCGACGGTACCTTCAATGAAGTGCTGCAGGGGGTGTGCGAATCGGGTGCGGACCCGATCCTCGGGTATATCCCGGGCGGAACGGTGAACGACATAGCGCATTCGCTGCATATCCCGCGCAACTGGAAGAAGGCACTCTCCGTCATCTGCGGCGGGCACGGCGAACGGCTGGACTGCATGTGCGCGAACGGAAAGTATGCGATGTACGTCGTCACGGCGGGCGCGTTCACGAGCGCGACGTACAGCGCCCCGCAGACGCAGAAAAAGCGATTCGGCAGGCTCGCCTACGGCTTTGAAGGGCTGCGCAAAAATATGCACTTCGACGTGTTCCCCGTGCGCGTGCGCGGCGGGGAGCGGGAGATCGACGCGCATACCGTGCTCATTCTGTTCATTAACGGGGAATACGTTGCGGGCATGCACTGCAACCGCCGCGGCAACCTGCGTGACGGTATGGTGGAGTGCGCCGTCGTGCGGCAGAAGGAGAACCCGCGCTTTTTTGCAAAGGTGCGCGCGCTCTTCACCATCGCCAGGCTGTTTTTGTTTGGATACCGCCACGGCGGCAGGAACGTGCTGCGCGTCCGCGGCTCGCATTTCGAGATCGAAACGGCGGGGAGCGTCGTCTGGAATTTCGACGGCGAAAAGGGCATGCCGGGGAAGATCGCCGTCGACGTGCTCCCCGCGCGCGTGAATGTGCTCGTGCCTGCGCCTCGTAAGAACAGGCGGAAGGCGGCGGGCGAAAGCGGGCAGGAGAGCGGCGAGAGCGGCGGAGAGTAAGAGAGCGGTGCGGCGCGCAGGCTTTGTAATGTGCGGGAGCGCAGACTTTGCAAAGCATGGGCGCACAGGCAGCGCAAAGTGACGGAGCGGCAGGGCGTGCGGGTGCTGCCGTCGTCGGCGTACGGAAAAGTACGGCGCAAAAATTTCTCTGTCCGCCTTCAGAGTTGCGGCAAAGAACGTCAAAAATTTTTTTGCACCGCAGCGTGAAAACTGTTGATTTTTTCTGAAAGTATGGTATAATAAATAAGCGCGTTGCGGTAGCAGGTTCACGCGTCGGTGTGAAGTTGATTCCGATACGCTGCTGTGGCTCAGTCGCTCCGGCTGATTCGTTGCGATGATGAGCCAGAAAAATGAATAGTAAATGTGCTACTGTGGCTCAGTCGCGCCAGCTGATTCGTTGCGATGATGAGCCGAACAACAAACAAGTTAATACGCTACTGTGGCTCAGTCGGTAGAGCAGCTGATTCGTAATCAGCAGGTCGCCGGTTCAAGTCCGGCCAGTAGCTCCAAGCAAGCCCCCGAATTTGTGTTCGGGGGCTTTGCTGTCGCGCTCCTGCCCGTACTGTCGAAATGACGTGACGCGATCGGCGTTTGGCTTTGCCTTCCGTATGGCAGACCTGCGGCGCAACGATCGC
>JAGHJD010000058.1 GCA_017886895.1 Clostridia bacterium
GGCCCGGGTTCGGCGAGAACATGCGCGTGCTCGAGTGGATCGTAAAGCGCTGCGAGGAGAAAGTCGGTGCGGTGGAGACGCCCATCGGCTACGTTCCCGACCCGAAGGACATCAACCTCGAGGATTCGGGCGTGTCCGAAGAGACGCTCAAAGAGCTGCTCACCGTCGACAAAGAGACCTGGAAACAGGAAGCGGACGGCATCGAAGAGTTCTACAAGCAGTTCGGCGACCGTCTGCCCGAAGAGCTCTCCGACGAGCTAGAGGCGCTCAAAGCCAACCTCAGCAAATAAGTAAAAAAGCACAGGCGGCTGCCCGTTCGGGCAGCCGCCTTTTTGCGTTTTTGTGTGCAGGGAGGGCACGTGCGGCGGCAAAATGCGGGGAAAATCGGCAAAGCACAGGAAAAAACGGGGAAAATCGTCGGTTTTGTTGCAAATCTGCGGCACATCCTGTATACTATAAGTAAGAAATCGCCTCCCCGCCCGAGGGGAGGGAAAGGAGAGGGGAATGAAAAAGAGAACGCTTGCCGCCTGTGCGCTGGCGGCAGTGCTGAGCCTTGCGCTTCTGGCGGGGTGCGGCACGGGTACGAACAACCTTTCGGGGCAGGAGACGGAGAGCGCCGTCACGGAGCTGTCCGCGTTAGAGGGCTATACGGTCACGGGCGTCGATTCGCTCGGCATCGTCAGCGCGAACCGCACGGATACGGCGGAGACGGAGTACGTGCTGTACAGCGCGGGGCGCAGTGCGGTCATCGCTACCGCTTCTTCGGCTTTCACGCGGGTCTCGGCGGGGCTGTATGTGACTTCCGAAACACAGACGGACGGCAGTACGGTGTATACCGCGTACGGCAGGAACGGGCAGGTCACTTCGCAGACGATCGCGTCGGGCGAATTGTCGCCCGTATATTCGGCGGGCGGCGGCACGGTCGCGTTCCCGAACGGGGAAGTCCTGTACGTCGGCATCGACGGCGCGGTGCATACGGTCTCCGGTTCGTCGCTCACGCCGTACGCGCAGTACGGGCGGGCGGCGCAGCTCAGCGACGATTGCTATGTGGCTTCCGGCGGGGAAGGGCTCAACGTCTTTGACGGGGATGGCAAATACCGCCGCACGGTGCCGTACGAGTCGCTGTTCGACATCCCTGCGAATGCAGAAGAGACGGCATGGACGGTCGGCTCGCGGTACTTCGTGCAATACAGCTATGCGGTGCCCGATGACGCGCGCGACTATGATTATTACAGCGGCGGCACGAAATACTGCTTGGAGACGGTCTGGTACGACATTGCGTCCGATTCCGAGGGCAGCGCCGATCTGAAATATGTTGTGGTCGAAACCGCGGCGGCACACAGCAACGGCGACTGCGCCGTGCTGCATGTAATTAAGATCCTGGACAATAAGCAGCTCTCGTCGCAGAGCATTATTCAGGCGTTCAACAACGGCGGCGGCATTCATCTGGACCTGCAGTCCCTGCTCCCCGGGGCGGACGACATCAGGGTCGAGGGCAAGGGCGTCGTGCTCTCCGACGGTGCAGTCGAAAATTATTATTACGACAACAGCCTCATCTGCACGCTCCCTGCGGACACGCTCACGTATCCGATGCACAAATACTTTGTGGCGGGCAGAAGCATTTATTCGGCTTCGGACAAAGTAGAATTCACGCTGTCGGAGGAGCAGAGCTTTGTGTCGGTCACGGGCGGGAACGCCTATTATCAGACGACCGTCGACGGGCAGAGCACGCTCTCCGTTTGGGGCGAGAGCGGCAGCCGCACGCTCGGCACCCTGCTCGGCTCGAGCAGCACGGGCGGCAATTGGGCGATCGTGGGGGACAGCCTCACTTCCTGCGCGCTGTACGACCTCTCTGCAGAGGGCGGACTGCGCATCTTTGCGGGCGGCGTGCTCGATTCCGCCTCGGTGAGCATCCGCACTTCCGCGGGCGGGACGGATGTGTTCCATGTGTACACCGTCACCTCGGGCGGCACGGCTCGCCATTGGCTGCGCGTCGACCGCATTGCGGACTGAGGGGCGGCGCCCCCTGCCGCTTTGCTGAACGGTGAACGGCGCGCCTGTTTCGGGTAAAAGGCGGCGCCTGTTTTCGGGCAACAGCGCTGCGGCGGCTGCGGAATTTTCCGCAGCCGCCGTTTTTGGTTTTTGTCTTCTCGTTGCGCTGTTGCGCCGCCATGGTTAGCGTTCGGTCGGATTGCGTGGCAGGGCTTATGCCGCGTCGGGTCCGCTCGCCGCCTCGATGATCGTCGCCTGCACCGTGAAATTCTGCTGCATGTAGGGGTCATAGCAGGAGAGCGTGACCGTGTCGCCCACCGTCTCCGCCGTTCCGTCCGTGAGCGTGCCCTCCACGCGCGCCTTCCAGAGGCTGCCGTCCGAATATTCGGTGGTGACGACCGCCGTCCCCGTTTCCGCACCCTGTTCTATTTCCGCGGAGAGGACGGTGCGCGTCTCTCCCCATTCGCCGATTCTCGTTGCCGTCTCCGTGCGGGAAGAGTCGAAGAAAAAGGAAATGACGGCGCCCTCCCCGCACACGATCTCGACGTAGCTGTACTCCGTATTGCTCATCTGCTCGGCAAGCGCCGCCGCCTCCAAAAGGGCGCTGCCGAAGTCGTTCATATCCTGTATGCTGTCGGCATCAAAGCGCTCGCTCTCCTCCAGCAGCCCGCGGTACGGTTCGCTGTAATAGCGGTAGGTGTTCGTTTCGGGGTCATATTCATACGGCTCGCCGAACAGTTCATGGACCTCGCTGTAAGACATCCCGACCTGCACATACCGCGCCCGCTCCGGCTGAAAGACGTTCCAGAGGTCGTTGACGGTATAGACCGCCAGCGACACGATCAGCGCCGCCGAGAGCAGAAAGGCGAGAATGCGCAGCAGATAGATGCGGACAAACAGGATGCGCGAGGCAGAACCCGCCGTAAAGACGGCGTCCCGCTCGTAGCTGCGGTACCGCGCCTTATACAGGATGTAGTTGTCCCAGGCGGTCTGGTAGGCGTGCAGCGCCTCCGCGACCTGCCCGTAGGTCACGATCGGGCGGTCTGTTTTTGTCGGCTTTTCCTTGCCGTAATAGGCGAGGTTGATCTCCTTTCCGTACTTTCTCTTCCACAGGAACAGATACAGCAGCCCGCCGCCGCCCGCCAAAAGCATGGTGACGACGCCGATGACCGCCGATACCGAATTGTTTACGGCGATGAGGAGGACGATCATTATAGCGGCGAAAAAGAGATAGAGCGGCAGATAAAATTTCAGCACCGCCTCTCCCCGAATGTACTGAAACGGGTTCACAACAAGATCGTCAAAGGTCTTTTTCTGCCGCCGCATGCCCTTGACGTACGTCTTGTAGGCGCGCGTGCCCCACTTCCCCTTGCGGTAGAAGAGCATGGGGATAAAGACCGCGACGGCGGCGGAGAGGAGGATCGCAAAAATGAGCGTGGAGATCTGCGACCCGAACGGGCGCGGCAGCCGCGCAAAGAGCAGGTAGAAAACGTAGAAAAACGCGAACAGTTCGATCAGCAGCACACTCATCGGGACCCACAGCCCGACGATCGGCAGGACGAGCGGCGTTTTCTGCGGGCGTGCCGCGGGGGCGGGCGCGCTCATCGTCTGCGGCGAAACGGTCTGCGCGTAGGCGGGCTCCGCCTGCGCGGCGGTCGGCTGCACGGGCGCGGCATGCGGCGTCGGCTGCTGTTCCTGTGCCCGCTGTTGCTCCCGCGGCTGCTCCCGCTGCGGTGAAACAGCCTGTCGCGTTTCCCGCGGCTGTTCCCGCTGCGGCGGAACTGTTTGCTGTCCCTGCTGCTCGCCGTACTCGGGGAAGGGCGCGGGCATTCTCTTTTGCGGCGGTTCCGCAAACTTGTAGCCGCACTCCGCGCAGTACGGCGTGCCGTCCTTTCGGGTCGCCCCGCAGACGGGGCACTTCTGTGCGGGGCGCTCCGTCTCTTTTGCGGGCAGCCCGCAGTGCGGGCAGAAGTTGCCTTCAAACTCGCCGCCGCATTTTTTGCATTTCATTCGTATCCCTCCAAAAATTTTCATTTGCAGGGAATAAAAAAAGCGTGCCTCCAACCGAAGACACGCCCTGCATCTGTATCTCCGATTGTTGTCACACAAATTCACCTAACGGGAAAATAGAGATACGAAAATGCCTGTTCGTACCCGTTAGGTTTCTTTTATGAATTTGTGTGACGCGAACAGTATAGCACACCCCTTTGAAAAACGCAAGGCATTTTGCGCAAACAAAAAAGCGCGCCTTTTGGAAAGGCGCGCTGCCTGCTCTGTAAAAAATATTCGACTTCTTATGCACCGCGGGAGGGCTGCGCCTCCTGTCATCCCGAGCCTGTCGAGGGATCTCTATGGAGCAATTGTCTCTGTGTCATTTCGACCGAGTGTAAGCGAGCGGAGAAATCTTTGGCAAAATTCCGCGAGAGTCGCGAGAGTTTTATACAGTTTGTTTGACAATACTGACTGTATCCTACCCTCGCGCGGCGGGGTAAAGACCCGTTCGACTACGCGGGGCGTTCCGCCCCGCTCCGCTCAGGGTGACAATGTGGGTATTGTCCCACATGTGTCATCCCGAGCGCAGCCGAGGGATCTGAGCCGAATGCTTTGAAAGCCGTATGCAGTAAGTTATGCAACACAGACTGCATACAGCTATCGCGCAAACTTGCTCAGACCCGTTCGACTACGCGGGGCGTTCCGCCCCGCTCCGCTCAGGGTGACACGGTAGAGAACATTTTAAATAATCTCTTGCGCGTTCCAAAGCCACGTCTTTGGAAAAGCGCCCTCAATTTGCCGCATACTTGCGGCTCAGTTCGGAAAGAGTGAATGCGGCGCGCTTAAATAATCTCTGGCAAAAGGCAAAATCGCACTTTTGCCTTTTGCACTATACGCTTTGTGGAAAGCGTGACGGAAGAGGGTGAATTTCGGGCACTTCTATAATGGTGTGCCCTAAAAGTGACCGAAAGAGGGAGAAACCGACATCCCGCAAGGGTGTCGGTTTCTCCCTCAGATCACGGAAAAATTTTTTGTCAGCTCAAAAAATTTTTCGTGAATTACTTCACTTGCAAATAATACGCTTTCAGATACCCCGTCTCTTCGGCGGCGAGTAAAATCGGGTGGTCAGGCGCCTGCCCGCGCGCCTCCAAAAGGCGCACCTCCCGTCCCGCGTGCTGCGCGCTCTCGCGCAGCATCTTTTCAAACAGCGGCGGCGTCATGTAGTGCGAGCAGGAGCAGGTCAGAAGGAACCCGCCCCGCTTTACAAGTTTCATCGCCGAAATGTTGATGTCCCTGTACCCGCGGTAGGCGCCCGGCACCTCCGCCGCACTCTTGCAGAAGGCGGGCGGGTCCAAAACGATGCAGTCGAACTGTTCCCCGTCCGCGCGGAGCCTGCGCAAAAGATCGAAGGCGTCGCCCTGCACCGTGCGGATATTCGTGAGCGCATTGAGCGCCGCGTTTTTTTGCAGGGTTTCGAGCGCGCTCTCCGAAATGTCGTTGGCGACAACTTCCTTTGCAACGAGCGCGGCGTTCAGCGAAAACCCGCCGCTGTTGCAAAAGCAGTCCAGCACCCGCCCGCCCGCGGCGTAGCGGCGCAGCGCGAGCCTGTTCTCCTTCTGGTCGAGGAAAAAGCCCGTCTTCTGCCCGTTGCGGATGTCTACGCACAGTTTCAGCCCGTTTTCGGTGACGACGAGCTCCTCGGGCAGTTCGCCGCAGAGGAGCGCGTCCTCGAGGGGGAGCCCCTCCTTGCGGCGCACGGGCGCTGTGCCGCGCATGTAGACGCACCGCGGCGAAAACAGCTCGGCAAAGTACCCCGCGATGCGCTCTCTGCGCCTGTCCACGCCGAGAGAGAGGCATTCGAGCACGATGCAGTCCCCGTAGCGGTCCGCAATGAGCGCGGGCAGCCCGTCCGCCTCGCCGTACACTATGCGGTAACAGTCCCCGCCGACGAGCCTTTCGCGCAGGGCGTTTGCCTCCGTGATCTTTCTGCGGTAGAACGCGCCGTCGTCCTCGCCCTCCCCGCGCAGAAAGATGCGCACTAAAATTTTGGAGAGGTGGTTGATGTAGCCCTTCCCGATGAATCTGCCGTCGTGCGCGTACACGCTTGCGAGCGACCCGTTCCCGCCGTCGCCCTCGATCTTTGCCGCCTCGTTCGCGTACACCCAGCTGTGCCCCGCGAGCAGGCGGCGCTCTTCGCCCTTCTTCAAATAGACTGAATATGCCATACTTTCTGCGCCTTCCGAATAGATATATAGGGTATTATAGCAGAAAGCGCGCCGCCGCGCAAGCCGTGCGCGCGGATTCTTCGCGGCGGCGTGCGGTGCGGCAGGGCTGTGCGCGGGGAGAGCGCGGAGCGCGGGCGGAAGGCGCTTTTGCGGCGGTAAAGTACGGGCGGCGGTCCCCGCGAGGGGCGGCATTTGCGTCATTCCCTTGACAATACCGCCCGAAAGGGGTAAAATATTTTTATCTTTATTTTATTATTGCGCGCGCGGGAGGGGCGGATTTGGCAGAGCTGAAAAAATATTCGGTAAAACAGCTTGAGGCGCTCGCGCGCAGACTGCGCGGGCAGCTCGTTGCCGCCGCCGAAAAGAGCGGCGGGCACCTCTCCTCCAACCTCGGCGCGGTGGAGCTCATCCTCGCGCTGCACAAGGTGTTCGACTTCCCGCAGGATAAGCTCGTGTTCGACGTCGGGCACCAGGCGTACGCGCACAAGCTGCTCACGGGGAGAAGCCTTGACGCGCTGCGCGCCAAGGGCGGCGTGAGCGGCTTCCCCGACCCCGCGGAGAGCGAATTCGACGCCTTTATCGCGGGGCACAGCGGCAGCTCGCTCGCGGCGGGCATCGGGCTGTGCAACGCGCGCGACCTTGCGGGCGGCACGGAAAAGGTCGTCTGCCTCATCGGCGACGCGTCGCTCGGCAACGGGCTGGCGCTCGAGGCGGTGTTCTCCGCCGAAGAAAAGCCCGAGAATTTCGTCGTCGTGCTCAACGACAACGGCATGGCGATCGACAAGAACCGCACCGCCTACCGCGCGATCTCGCGCATGACCGCCAAAAAGCGGTACCGCACCTTCAACTCCCGCCTTGCCAAGACCTTCAAGGAGACGGGCGCGTTCGGCAGGGTGCTGCGCCGTTTCAAATACAGCCTCAAAGGCTGGCTCAACAAGAACGACTTCTTCGACCGCTGCGGGTTCAAGTACGTCGGCCCCGTCAACGGGCACGATTTGCACGAGCTCGTGGACGTGCTTACGGACATCAAAAAGCTGAAAGAGCCCGTGCTGCTGCACGCCGTCACGCAGAAGGGCAAGGGGTACGCCCCTGCGGAGGCGGACCCCGCGCGCTACCACGGCGTGGGGAAGAACTTTGCGCAGACGCCGCACACCTTCTCCGCCGCGCTCGGCGGGATTTTATGCGGGGAGGCGGAAAAGGACGAAAAGATCGTCTGCGTCACCGCCGCCATGGCGGACGGCGTGGGGCTTGCGGACTTTGCGGCAAAGTTCCCCGCCCGCTTTTTCGACGTCGGCATCTGCGAGGAGTATGCCGTCACGATGGCTGCGGGCATGGCGAAGGGCGGCATGCGCCCCGCCGTCTGCCTGTACTCCACCTTCTTCGAGCGCGCGCTCGACGAGGTGCTGCACGACGTGTGCCTGCAAAACCTGCCCGTGCTCTTCTGCATCGACCGCGCGGGGTTCGTCGGCGCGGACGGCAAGACGCACCAAGGCTTATACGACCTCGCGGCGCTGCGCGCCATGCCGAACTTACGCATCTTCGCGCCCAAGGACGCGGCGGAACTTGCGGAGCTCTTCGCCTATGCGCGCACTTTGAACGCGCCTGCCGTCCTCCGTTATCCGAACGGGGAGGCGCCCCCTTTGGGAGGGAACACGCCGATTGCGCAGAGCCTCTGGGAAGTGCTTGCGGAAGGGAGCGGCGCCGTCGTGCTCGCCTGCGGCGCGCGCGCCGTGCGCCGCGCGCTTGAAACGCGCGCCATGGAGGGCTGCGGCGATACGCAGGTCGTCAACTGCCGCAGCATCGCGCCGCTCGACGGGGAGATGCTCGCCTCGCTTTCGGGGCGGCGGATCGTCTGTTTTGAGGAGAACGCGCTTGCGGGCGGGTTCGGCTCGGCGGTCGCCGAATGGTACGCCGCGCGCGGCATTCCCGTGCAGATGAAACTTCTGGGCGCGCCCGCAGCCGTCGTGCCGCACATGACGGCGGAAGAGCAGGCGGAAGAGGCGGGGCTGACCGCGGCGGATCTTGCCGCCGCGATCCGCGCGGAAACGAAAACGGAGGAAAAAGATGGATAAAATCCCCGAAGAAGAACAGAACAAGGTCGCGCAGCCCGTCTCGGCGGAAGGCGCGGCAGTCGGCGCGGAGCCTGCGGACGGCATGGCAGCCCCCGCTGCAGTCGGCGCGGAGCCTGCGGAGATCACGGCGGACGACCTGCGCTATAAGAGCAAAGGGGAGGTCGCCAAGGGCGGGCTGCTCGGCTTTTTCATCGGGCTTGCCGTCATCGTGCCGGGTATCAGCGGTTCTACCGTCGCCATCATCTTCAAACTGTACCGCAAGCTCCTGTTTGCGCTGGGCAACCTCGTCAGAAAGTTCAGAAAGTGCGCGCGGTTCCTTGTCCCCATCGTGCTCGGCATCGTCGTCGGGTTCGTCGTCGGGTTTTTCGCGATCCAGCAGGTCATAGACGTCAGCCTGTTCGCCGTCGTCGCCCTCTTCGCGGGGCTGATGTTCGGCGCGGTGCCCGCCGTCACCGACGAGATCAAAGGGGAGAAGAAGACGGCGCCGCGCATCCTGCTGCTCGTTTTCGGCTTCTGCGTGCCCGTCGCGCTCAGCCTCGTCTCCTCGCTCGTGCTCTCGAGCGTGCGCTCGCTCGAAGGGCTGAACGCATGGCAGTACATTCTGTTTCTCGTGCTCGGCTATATCGTCGCGATCACGCAGATCGTGCCGGGGCTGTCGGCGACGGCGATCCTGATGATGGCGGGCTACTTTACGCCGCTGATGGATTCGGTGCACCTCTCCTATTGGAGCGCAAACCCGATGGTCTTTCTCGTCTACACCTGCCTTGTCGTCGGGTTCGTCGCGGGGCTTTTGACGGTGTCGAAGGGGCTTGACAGGCTGCTCGCAAAGTATCGCGCGCCCTCCTTCTTCTGCATCGTCGGGCTGTCGCTCGGGTCGGTGGTGACCATGTTCTTCAACCCCGAGGTGTACGCGGAGTATCAGAGCTGGGCGGCGGGCGCGCCCTTTGCCGCCGACCTTGGCGTGGGGATCGCGCTGTTTGTCGTCGGCGTCGCCGCGGCGTACTTCTTCGTTCGCTACGAGCGCAGAAAAAAGGCATAGGCGAAAGAGCCGCTCAAACAAGGAAGATTTTTGTCGGACCGTCCGCGCGGAACCTGTTCCGCGCGGACGGTTTTTGCTTTTTTGAAATGAAAATGTAAAATAAAGGAACGTTTCCACAACAAAAATTGCCGAAATCGTGGAAAATGCGGCGATTTTTTTTACAACTTGTTACAACTTTGTGACAAGATACGCGAAGGAATTATACAACTGCGCGCTATACTGAAAGCACAAAATCGAAAGGAGAAAAGAAGAAAATGAAGAAGATTTTCATGGCAATCGCAAGCGTGGTGCTTGCTTGCGGAATCGGGTTCGCAGCAGTCGGCTGCGGAGCATCTGATACGATCAATGTGTACAACCGTGACTCGGCTTCCGGTACGCGTGCAGCATTCATCGAGCTGTTAGGGATCGACGAGACAGAATTGTATTCCAACGGCGCGGACCAGAACTCGACGGGCGCAGTGCTCACGACGGTTGCGGGCGATGAAAAGGGTATCGGGTATATTTCCCTTGGGTCGTTGGATGAAACTGTTAAAGCGGTTTCGATCGACGGTGTAGAACCGACGGTGCAGAACATTGTTGATGAAA
>JAGHJD010000011.1 GCA_017886895.1 Clostridia bacterium
GAAAAACGGCGGTTAGCCTGCAAAGCAGGCGTGCCCGCCGGTTGTCTCTCAAATCACGGAAATTTCTTTCATCTCTTTTGAAAGAAATTTCGTGAACAGCGAGAGGAGTTTCTATGAAACGCATCTATGTCAATGAAAAATGGTGCCTTGCGTGCCACCTGTGCGAATACGAATGTGCCTTTGCGGCGACGGGCATGCGCGACATGGCGCAGGCGCTCAAGGGCAAGACCATCCACCCCAAGATCACGGTGGAGGAGGGGAGCGGCATCAACTTTGCCGTGAGCTGCCGCCACTGCACGGATGCGATCTGCGTCAAGAGCTGCATTTCGGGCGCGCTCTCCAAGGACGACGAGGGCATGGTGCAGATCGATCAGGAGAAATGCGTCGGCTGCCTCACCTGCGTCCTGGTCTGCCCCTTCGGCGCCATCCAGCCCGCTCCCGACGGGCACGTCGCCCAGAAGTGCATGCTCTGCACGGACAACGCCTGCGGCTATCCCAACTGCGTGAAGTATTGTCCGAATAATGCGATTGTGTACGAAGAGCGCGAGTAGTGGTTCACGAAATTTCTTTCAAAAGAGATGAAAGAAATTTCCGTGATCTGAGAGACAACCGAATGTTCGCCGCGGCAAAGCGCGGCTCTGCATTCGTTTTTCTCTCTGCGGCGCTCGTCGAAACAGCATCCGCGTTGCAGCGGCTTGCCGAAAGGCAATCCGCAAGTGCCGCGATACTGTTTCTCCTCTTCCCAAAAATCTCGGGCTACGCCCTGCGATTTTCGGGAGCCCTGTGAAAGGCTCTCGATTATAAGAGCGCGCCGCATTCACTCTTTCCCGTTTAGTCGCAGGTTTGCGACAATTTGGGTGCGCTTGCAAAAAACGTGGTTTTTGCGCGCGCAATGAATTATAAAAAATGTCATTTTGCCACGCGCAATTTGATTGTCATAGCGTTGCGCTGAAATTTTGCCTGTGGTCAGCATCGGCAAAACGAAGGAGTTTTTATGAACTACGTCATCATCGGCAACTCCACCGCGGCGGTGGGCTGCATCGAGCAGATCCGCAAGACGGACCGGAAAGGGAAGATCACCGTCATTTCCGACGAGCCGTACCACACCTACGGGCGGCCGCTCATCTCCTACTACCTGCTCGGCAGGGTGGACGCGGCGCACATGGGCTACCGCCCCGCCGACTTCTATGAAAAGAACGGCGTAAAAACGCTGCTCGGCGTGCGCGCGGAGAAGATCGACCCCGCCGCAAAGAAGGTGCTTTTGCAGGGCGGCAAGTCCGTTTCCTACGACAAACTGCTCGTCGCAACGGGTTCCCGCCCCTTCGTGCCTCCGATGGAGGGGTACGACACCGTCAAAGAGAAGTTCACCTTCATGACCTTTGCGGACGCGCTCGCGCTCGAACAGGCGCTCTCCCCCGAAAAGGACGTGCTCATCGTGGGCGCGGGGCTGACGGGACTGAAGTGCATGGAGGGCATTCTCGCCCGCGTGAAGAGCGTGACCGTCGTCGACCTTGCGGACAGGCTGATGCCCTCCGCGCTGGACGAGTACGGCGCGGGCATCATTCAGCGCCAGCTCGAGGGCATGGGCGTAAAGTTTTACCTCAAAAACGCTGTCGCCCGCTTTGACGGGAACACGGCGCACCTCAAAGGCGGCGAAACGCTCCCGTTCAATATCCTCGTCGTGGCGGCGGGCGTGCGCCCGAACGTGGAGCTTGTAAAGGACGCGGGCGGGGAAGTGGCGCGCGGCATCGTCACCGACGACAGGCAGCGCACGAGCCTTCCCGACGTCTATGCCGCGGGCGACTGCACCGAGAGCTATGACATCACTTCGGGCACGCGCAAAATTCTGGCGCTTTTGCCCAACGCCTATTTCCAGGGCGCCTGCGCGGGCGCGAACATGGCGGGCGCGGCGGAGACCTTCGACATGGCGGTCCCGCTCAACGCGGTCGGCTTTTTCGGGTCGCACGTGCTCACGGCGGGCACCTTCGACGGCGAGGCATACGAGGAGAAGGGCGGCGATACATACAAAAAGCTGTTCTTCAAGGACGGCGTGCTGAATGGCTTTATCCTCGTTAACGAGCCGGACCGCGCGGGCATCTATACCTCGCTCGTGCGCAACAGGACGCCGCTTGCGGAGGTGGATGCGGAGCTGTTGAAAAAGCATCCCGCGCTGATGGCGTTCTCCGCGGCGGTGCGCAGGGAAAAACTTGCAAAGAAGGTGTGAACGTATGGAAATCGTAGCGGGAGACAGATATTTTGCCGCGCTGAACGACGAGGTCCGCGCCTGTGCGGACGCGGAGGTCGTGATCCGCGGCTGCATCGGGCAGCGCTATATCGCGGCGGGGCTCGGCGGCAAGAAGATAGAGATCATCGGCACCCCGGGGAACGCGCTGGGTGCGTATCTGGACGGCTGCACCGTCACTGTGCGCGGCAACGCGCAGGACGCGACGGGCGACACGATGAACGGCGGCGAGATCGTCGTCTGCGGCAACGCGGGCGACGCGACGGGCTACGCGATGCGCGGGGGCAAGATCCTCGTGCGCGGGAACGTCGGCTATCGCTGCGGCATCCACATGAAGGCGTACGGGGAGAACAAGCCCGCCATCGTCATCGGCGGCAGGGCGGGGAGTTTCCTCGGCGAGTACCAGGCGGGCGGCACGCTCGTCGTGCTGGGACTGCACAAGGACGGACGCCCGATCGTCGGCAATTTCTGCGGGACGGGCATGCACGGCGGCGAGATCTATCTGCGCTGTGACAAACTTCCCTCCGCGCTGCCCGCACAGGTGCGCGCGGAGAAATTGGAGCGGTTCCCCGCGGGGGATGCGGAAAAGCTCGTGCGCGAATGGTGCGCGGCGTTCGGGGAGGACGCAGAGAAACTGCTTGCGTCGCCCTGCTGGCGGCTGTCGCCGAATGCGGAGAACCCGTATAAACAGATGTACACGAGCAACTGAGTTGTTTTGCCGCCCGTTCGGGCGGCTTAGGGGCGGAATGATGCGGACCTGCGGGCAAGCGTTTTATTCCGCTCCCGCCCTTTTTCGGGAGGTGAGCCGCGTGAAAAAGATCCTTGTCTGCTGCGGGCAGACGGCGTTTGCAAAGCTGCTTGCGGCGGCGGACGGAGAATTTGAACTGACGCAGACGGAGCGCGAACCCTCCGCCGCGGAATGCGGGGAATACGACGCCGCGCTCTTCGTGCTGCCCTCTCTGGCTGCGCCGCGCGCGGAGACGGTGAAACGCCTCGCCCGCGAGGCGGCGGCTGGCATCGCCGTGCTGGTGCGCGCGGAGGAGCGCGCGGCGGCGGAAGAGCTGTTCGCGGGGTTCGGCGTGCTCGTTGCGGCGGCGAACGATTCCGCGAAAAATATCTTCTCCCTGCTCTCCTATGCGGCAAAGACGGGGGAGCGGCTGCGGCTGTTCGGCAGCGAAAACGTGCGTCTGCGCAGTACCATCGACGATCTGAAGCTCATCGACCGCGCGAAGTGCGCGCTCATCCAATACCTGAACATGACCGAGAGCGACGCACACCGCTTTATCGAAAAACAGGCGATGAACCGCCGCCAGCCCAAGCGCGAGGTCGCGCTGGAGATCTTGAAGACGTATGAGAGTTAGTTCACGAAATTTTTTCCGAGCTGTCGGAAAAAATTTCCGTGAGTTGAGGGCGACACCGCCGTTCGCGGCAAAGCCGCTCGGCAGCGGTTTC
>JAGHJD010000059.1 GCA_017886895.1 Clostridia bacterium
GTCATCGACTCCATCCAGGCGGTGTACACGAGCGCGCTCTCCTCGGCGGCGGGCAGCGTCGGGCAGGTGCGCGAATGCGCGGGAAAACTGCAGCGCATCGCCAAGAGCCGCGGCATCACCTTCTTCATCGTCGGGCACGTCACGAAGGAGGGCGCGCTCGCGGGCCCGAAAGTGCTCGAACACATCATGGACACCGTGCTCTACTTCGAGGGCGAGAAGGAGGACAACTATAAAATTCTGCGCGCGTACAAAAACCGGTTCGGCTCGGTGCAGGAAGTGGGCGTGTTCGAGATGACGGGCGAGGGCATCTTCGGCGTGACGGACTACTCGGACATCTTTCTCTCCCCTTCCCGCGGCGAGGCGGCGGGCTGCTGCGTGACCCCCGCCGAGACGGGCAACCGCTGCATGATGGTGGAATTGCAGACGCTGCTTGCAAAGACGGCGTACGGGCTCCCCCGCCGCATGCCGCTGGGGATCGACAGCAACAAGCTCATCGTGCTCATCGCCGTGCTCGAAAAGCGGTGCGGGCTGCCCTTTTACAACCGCGACGTGTACCTCAACGCGATGGGCGGCATCCGCCTGAACGAGCCAGCCGTCGACCTCGCCGTTTGCGCGGCGCTCGCGGGCGCCTTCTACAACTGCCCGATCGACGCGGACTGCGCCGTCTTCGGCGAAGTGGGGCTGACGGGCGAGGCGCGCGGCGTGACCTTCGCCGAAAAGCGGGTCAACGAATGCGTGAAGATGGGGTTCAGAAAAGTCGTGTTCCCCGCAAAGAACTTCAAGAGCGTCAAAAAATTCGAGGACAAGATCGAACTTGTCCCCGTCCGCACCGTCGGCGAAATGCTGAAAAAGCTCTTCCCCGACCAAAAACGGGAAAGAACCGAGGACCGAACGTTATGAGCGAAGAACAGAAAAACAGACATGACGCACAGGCACAGCCCGCCGCGGCGGCTCCGCCGACTGCGGCTGCCGACGCGCAGCCTGCCGAACCAAATACAACGGCTGCCGCGGACGCTCAGCCTGCGGAGCAGAACGAACAGGCAGCGGACGAACCCTCCCCCATCCGCTGCACGGCGGTGCTGGACGGGAAGATGCAGGCGCGCATCGGACGCGAAAACCGCAGTACGGGCATCCTGTTTGCCGTGCTCGGGGCGGCGGCGCTCGCGTTCGGCATCCTCTTTCTGACGCTGCCCGCACTCGGCGGCAAAGGCGCCTCCTTCTTCGGCTGGCTGCTCGCCGTGCTCGGCGGGCTGCTCTTGCTCTGCGGCGTGACGCTGCTTCTCCTGCTTTTGCGCAGCGTCCGCGCGGCGGGAAAACAGGTCATGACCAACGAATACGCCTTCTATGAAAACTATTTCACCGTGACGACCGCCCGCCGCGGCGAGGAGATCGGCTCTGTCCGTTTCGGCTATACCGACCTGTACAAGATCAAGGAAAAGTACGGGCTTTTGCAGCTCTTCACCGCGCCCAACGTCGTCTACCCCGTCGACACGGCGGCGCTCTCTCCCGAAGAGCTTGCCGCCCTGCGCGAACGGCTCGCGCCGCCGCAACCATAAAATGCAGAAGCGCCCTGCGGGAACTCCCGCAGGGCGCATATTTTTTCTTTTTTCAGGCAGAACGGGGCGGCGCGCCTATTCCGCGTCGATGCCGACAAGCGCAAATTTTTCGACGTCGAACAATCCCCTGTCGGACAGCCGCAGGGAGGGAATGACGAGGAGCGCGAGGAAGGAGAGGCTCATGAACGCGTCGAACCCGCGCTTTACGCCCATCGCGTACGCCTGTTCGTACAGCTTTTCGCTGCGCGCGATGTACTCTTCGGCGGGCAGCGAGCTCATCAGCCCCGCGATGTCCAGCGGGAGGGACTGCACCTTTCCGCCCTGCGAGAGCGCCAGCCCGCCGCCGATGCGCACGAGCTCGTTCGCCGCCGCCGCCATGTCCTCGTTCCTGTCGCCCAGCACGATGAGGTTGTGCGAGTCGTGCGCGATCGTCAGCGCGAGCGCGCCGCCGCGCAGACCGTAGCCCTCGAGCAAACCCAGCCCGACGTTGCCCGTGCCGCGGTGCCGCTCGATGACGGCGAGCTTTAAAAGGTCCGTGCCCTCGAGCGCGACGTCGCCGCCGCGGCTTTCCACCCTGCACACCCGCTTTTCGGTGACGACGCTCCCCGCGGTGAGACGCATGGCGAGCGCCCGCTCCCCCTTCAGCCGCAGCACAAACCGCGCGGGGGAAATTTCGCCGAGGTGCACCGTGTTCTTCACGGCGTCGGGCAGATACCTCTCCCCGCCGAACAGCGCGCGCCCGTCTTCGGCGACCACCCTGCCGCCCTTGAGCGTCAGCGCGCAGCGGAAGTCCTTCAGGTCGTCGAACACGGCGATGTCCGCGTCGAAGGAGGGCGCGATCGCACCCTTGCCGACGAGGCGGTAGCACTCCGCCGCGTTGAGCGTGGCGATCGTGACCGCGCGCACGGGGTCCAGCCCTGCCGCGACCGCGACGCGCAGCGCGTTGTTGATATGCCCCGCGCGCAGGTCGGCGGCGTGGCGGTCGTCCGTGCAGAAGAGAAAGCGGCGGAAATTCTTGTCGTTCACCGCCCTGCACACGGCGGCGACGTTGCGCGTCGCCGAGCCCTCGCGCAGGTGGACGTACATGCCCTTTGCGACCTTCTCCGCCGCCTCTTCGGGCGTGTCGCACTCGTGATCGGTGCGGATGCCCGCCGCGATATAGGCGTTGAGCGGCATGCCCGTGAGCGCGGGCGCGTGCCCGTCCACGATCTTGCCGCACGCATGCGCCGCCTCTATCTTGCCGAGCGCCTCGCCGTCCCTGCCGAGCACGCCCGGCGCGTTCATGAACTCGCCCAAGCCCCAGAGGTACGGCTCGCGGATCTGCTTCTCCGTATCCGCCGCGGAAAGATGCGCGCCGCTCGTCTCGAAGGCGGTCGCGGGTACGCAGGAGGGCAGCATGACCTTCACTTCGAGCGGAGTGTTCTTCGCCGCCTCCGCAATGTAGCGCACGCCCGCCATGCCGCAGACGTTCGCGATCTCGTGCGGGTCGGCGATGATCTCCGTGGTACCGTGCGGCAGGATGAGCCGCGCAAACTCCTCGGGCGAAAGCTGCGAGCTTTCGATGTGCACGTGCGCGTCGATCAGCCCCGGCGCCGCGATCCTGCCGCCGATGTCGATCTCCTTCTCCCCGCTGTATGTGCCGATGCCGACGATCTTGCCGTCCGCGATCGCTATATCGCCCTTCTCCACTTCTCCCGTGAATACGTTGACGTAGCTCCCGTTCTTCAAAACAAGCTCCGCGCGCTCCTGCCCGAGCGCGGCGGCAATGCGCTTTGCAAGCATTGTATTCCCCTCCTCTTTTCCGCCATTATACCACACCTGCAGAAAAAAGCAAGCCCCGCGCCGAAAGCGCGGGGCAAAACCTTTATTTTTTCAGAAGTTTTTTCAGCCGCTCGACAGCCTCGGCGGTCGTATCCTCGCCGCCGAACGCGGTCAGGCGGAAATAGCCCTGCCCGTTCTTCCCGAACCCGCAGCCGGGGGTGCCGACGACGTTCGCCTCTTCGAGGAGATAGTCGAAAAACTTCCAGCTGTCGTCAAACCCGGGGCAGCGCAGCCACACGTACGGCGAATTTTTGCCGCCCGTGTACCGGATGCCCAAACCGTCGAGGCAGTCCGAAAGCCGCTTTGCGTTCCTGCGGTAGACGGCGAGGTTTTCGGCGATCTGTTTTTCCCCTTCGGGCGTGAACACCGCCGCGGCGCCGCGCTGCACGATATACGGCACACCGTTGAACTTGGTCGTCTGGCGGCGCAGCCACATTTTGTTGAGCGCCCCGCCCGCGAGCGCGTGCGGCACCACGGTGTACCCGCAGCGCGTGCCCGTAAAGCCCGCGATCTTGGAAAAGGAACAGAACTCGACCGCGCACTCCTTTGCGCCCTCGACCTCGTAGATGCTGCGCGCAAGCCCCTCTTCGCCGACAAAGCACTCGTATGCCGCGTCGTACAGGATGACCGCGCCGTTTTTGCGCGCGTACTCCACCCACGCCGCGAGCTGTTCGCGCGAATACGCCGCGCCCGTCGGGTTGTTGGGCGAGCAGATATAGATGAGGTCCGCCTTCACGCCCGCATCGGGCATGGGCAGGAAGCCGTTCTCCGCCGTCGCGTCCGCAAAGACGATCTTCCGCCCCGCCATGACGTTCGTATCCACATACACGGGGTACACGGGGTCGGGGATGAGCACGGTGTTGTCCGCGTCGAACAGATCGAGAATGTTGCCGAGGTCGCTCTTCGCGCCGTCCGAAATAAAAATTTCGTCGGCGGCGAGCTCCACGCCGCGGCGGGCGTAATAACTTTGGATGCTCTCGCGCAAAAAGGCATAGCCCTGTTCGGGGCCGTAGCCGCGGAAGGTCTCCTTTTTGCCCATCTCGGCGACCGCCTGCTGCATCGCGGCGATGACTGCGGGTGTGAGCGGCAGCGTGACGTCGCCGATGCCGAGGCGCAGAATCTTCGCCTGCGGATGCGCCTCCGCAAAGGCGTTCACCTTGTGCGCGATGGTGGAAAAGAGGTAGCTCTCCTCCAGATCTTTATAATGCCGGTTGAGTTTCATATCCTGCATGCTCCCGTAAAATTCACGGAAAATTCCCGCAGGGAATTTTCCGTGAACGCGCTTTTTTATTTTTTATTTTTCTTTCCGCTCTTTTCGACCGCCGCCTTTACAAACTCGCGGAACACGGGGTGCGCCGCATTGGGGCGGGATTTGAACTCGGGGTGGAACTGCACGCCCACGAAGAAGGGATGTTCGGGGATCTCCACCGCCTCGACGAGCAGCCCGTCGGGCGAGGTGCCGCAGATGCGCATGCCCGCCTTTTCAAAGGTGTCGCGGTAGTCGTTGTTGAATTCAAAGCGGTGGCGGTGCCGTTCGGAGACGAGCTCCGCGCCGTATGCCCTTTCAAGCACCGTCCCCTTGCGCACCTTGCACGGATACGCGCCGAGGCGCATGGTGCCGCCCATCTTCACGCCGAGCTGGTCGGGCATGATGTCGATGACGGAGTGCGCGCCCTCGGGGTCGAACTCGGAGGAGTTCGCATCCTCCCAGCCGAGCACGTTCCGCGCGAACTCGATGACCGCCGTCTGCATGCCCAGGCAGATGCCGAGGTACGGCACCCCGCTTTCGCGCGCATACTGCGCGGCGAGGATCTTGCCCTCGATCCCCCTGCCGCCGAACCCGCCGGGCACGAGCACGCCGTCCACGCCCGCGAGCTGTTTTGCGATGCCCTCGGGGGTGAGCTTTTCGCTGTCCACCCAGTCGATCTCCACCTTCGCGCCGTTCTCGAACCCCGCGTGCGTGAGTGCCTCCGCGACGGAGAGGTAGGCGTCGTGCAGGCGGACGTACTTGCCGCACAGCGCGATCTTCACCGTGCGCGAACGGTTCTTCGCGCGCTCGAGCATCGCGTCCCATTCCGAAAGGTCGATCTTGTTTGCGGGAAGAGACAGCTCGCGGCAGACAATGGAGGAAAGGTTCGCCTTTTCCAGCATGACGGGCGCCTCGTACAGGAGGGGCAGCGTCAGGTTTTCGATGACGCAGTCGCTCTTGACGTTGCAGAACATGGCGATCTTGTGTTTGATGTCCTCGGGAAGAGGCAGGTCTGCGCGGGTGACGATGATGTCCGGCGCAATGCCCATCCCCTGCAATTCTTTGACGGAGTGCTGCGTCGGCTTGGATTTGAACTCGCAGGAGCCCGTGATATAGGGCACGAGCGTCACGTGGATAAAGCAGCAGTTGTCCCTGCCCTCCTCCATGGAGACCTGGCGGATCGCCTCGATGAAGGGCTGGCTCTCAATATCGCCGATGGTGCCGCCGATCTCGGTGATGACGATGTCCGCGTTGCTCTGCCTGCCGACGTTGTAGATGAAGGTCTTGATCTCGTTGGTGATGTGCGGGATGACCTGCACCGTCTGCCCGAGATACTCGCCGTTGCGCTCCTTGTTGAGCACGTTCCAATACACCTTGCCCGTGGTGAGGTTGGAGAACTTGTTCAGGTTCTCGTCGATAAAGCGCTCGTAGTGCCCGAGGTCGAGGTCGGTCTCCGCGCCGTCGTCGGTGACGAACACCTCTCCGTGCTGGTACGGGCTCATGGTGCCGGGGTCGATGTTTATGTACGGGTCGAGCTTCTGCGACGCGACCTTGTACCCGCGCGCTTTCAGCAGCCGCCCGAGGCTCGCCGCCGTGATGCCCTTGCCCAGCCCCGAAACAACGCCGCCCGTCACGAAAATGTACTTCATGCTCCTTTCTCCTTTGCTTTTTCTCTCTGAAACAGCTCTCTTTTTTATAAAGGGGATTGTCCCTGTGCCGCGAACAGCATTCTGCCCAAACACACGGAAATTTTTTCCGCCTGACCGGAAAAAATTTCGTGAACCGTTCTAATACTCCTCAATATTATTTAATAATCCAACTGCGCGTTCCAAAGCCATGCCTTTGGAAAAGCGCACACAATTTGGCGTATGCGTACGCCTTATGCAGGAAAGGTGAATGCGCGGCATTTCTACAAAGGTGTGCCCTGAAAGATGCCGCGCAGAGGAAAACCTCCGCTATCCCGACCAGCGGGAGGGTGGCGGCGGTTTTCCTCAAATTCGCAGCAAACCGCAGCCGTCAGCTCGGCGAGGTTTGCGCGAGCCCTTTCGTGAACCCCTATATTTCCCCCTCAAACACCTCGACCGCCTCGCCGGTCATGTACACCGTTTCGCCCACGTTGATGATGAGTTCGCCGCCGCGCAAAAGCACCTTCACGTCCTCGCCCCTGGCGAACATGCCGCGCGCGACCGCCGCCGCGACCGCCGCGCACGCGCCCGTGCCGCACGCCATCGTCTCGCCGCTGCCGCGCTCCCACACGCGCATTTTCAGCACATTGCGCCCGACAACTTTAACGAACTCCGTATTCACCCGCTCGGGGAAGATCGGATCCGTCTCGAACAGCGGTCCGAGCTTTTCAAGGTCGACCTCGTCGGGGTCCTCGAACACGACGCAGTGCGGGTTGCCCATGGAGACGCAGGTGATCGTATGCACGCCGCCCGCGATGTGCACGCGCTCGCCGATGACGGCGCTTCCGGGGAGCAGAACGGGGATGCGCGCGGGGTCGAACACAGCCGCCCCCATATCCACGCGCGCGCTCGTCACCTTGCCCTCTTCGACGAACAGCCGCAGCTGTTTGACGCCCGAGAGCGTCTCGATCGAAAGATCGCGCTTTTCCGTCATGCCCCTGTCATAGAGATACTTGCCCACGCAGCGGATCGCATTGCCGCACATTTTCCCTTCGCTGCCGTCGGCATTGAACATGCGCATCTTCGCATCCGCGACGCCGCTCTTGCAGATGAGCACCAGCCCGTCCGCGCCGATCCCCTTGTGCCTGTCCGAAAGGCGGACGGCGAGTGCGGAAGGGTCGGCAGGTTCGCCGCCGAAACAATTCACATAGATATAGTCGTTGCCGGCTCCGTGCATTTTTGTAAAATGCATACATTCCTCCCGCCGCCTTCCTGCGGCGCTCTTTCCTATTGTACACGATTCCGCGCGCAAAGTCAATTTCACGGCTTGCGCGCGGCTGCTTTTTATTCGGAAACTTTTGGAGAAGGCACTGCACCCGCTCCGCTTAGGGTGACGCAATAGTTGCTCACTGTCATCCCGAGCCTGTCGAGGGATCTGAGCCAAATACGTTGAAAGCCGTATGCAGTCAGCCAAGCAACACTGACTGCATATCACTAACTTACAAAACAACTCAGACCCGTTCGACTTCGCGGCGGCTACGCCGCCGCTCCGCTCAGGGTGACAACGAGAGAGAAAAACCACCTTTGAATAATCTCTTGCAAAAGCAAAAACCACGCTTTTTGCTTTTGCACATTTTAATAATCACTTGCGCGCGCAAAAACCACGTTTTTTGCAAGCGCACTCAATTTGCCGCAAGCCTGCGGCTTTTAGGGAAAGGGGTGAATGTGCGCGATTTTTAATAAACACTTGCAAAAGGCAAAACCACGCTTTTGCCTTTTGCACTTTACGCTTTACGGAAAGCGTGAAGGAAGAGGGTGAATTTGCGGCATTTCTATAAAGGTGTGCCCTGAAAAATGCCGCAAAGAGGGAGAAACCGCTGCCGAGCGGCTTTGCCGCGAACGGCGGTGTCGCCCTCAACTCACGGAAATTTTTTCCGACAGCTCGGAAAAAATTTCGTGAACTAACTCTCATACGTCTTCA
>JAGHJD010000060.1 GCA_017886895.1 Clostridia bacterium
CTTACTGCGCGTACCCGCCACATGCAATATAGCCACGAGCGTACCGATGACGATACCGATGGCAAGCCCCGCGATCGCGATGATCAGTGTGTTGCGTAAACCAAGCAGCACATTCTGATACCCGCCATAGGTTATGAACTGCTCATAAAATGCGTCCCACATATTGCCTGCGACCTGACCTATCCTTATTCTTCTACAGGGAGCCTGCCGTTGATCTCATTCGCAACAGAAATTACCGTATCCTTATCGCCGACAACGATGTCTATGTTGCCGTTCGAAAGATCCTGCATGGCAAGATCGATCGATTCGTACGGATTGGTCTTGATATTGGAGAACCCGGGATAGTTGAAGTCCGGATTGCCGACAAGATAAAAATACCCCGTCTGCCCGTTCGCGGCGCCGGCCGTAACGCCTTCCAGCCCGCTGAGGACCGCTTCGGCCTCTTCGCGCGTCGTGCAGCCGTCAAACGTGGTGTCCGATTCGAGGATGGCTATACGCTGTGCCGTGATATAATACGAATCCGAGAACGTGACCTGCTCCGCACGGCTGCCGTTCTTTGTCAGGCCCGCCATGCCGATATCGCAGTTGCCCAGCTCCACGCTCTGGATAACGACCTCAAACTGCATATCGTTGATGACGAGCGGCCGATCGAGCTGCTCGGCAAGCATCTTCGCGATGTGCATATCGATACCGCCGAACCCGTTGCCGATGACGTACTCGAAAGGGCGGAACATCGCATTCGTCGCAACGACAAGGCAGTCCTCCAGCTCTACTCCCGCAGGCAGGGTGCTCGGCGTGTATGCACCCTGCACGGCGCCCGCCTCCTCGTTCATGACCGCCTCGTACAGCGTTGCGAACGTTACGGTCTCCTTTTCGCCGTCTGCGTTCAGGTCATACGCTACGCCCGTCGCCCCATGATCCTCATCGGGCGTATCGGAATTGAACGGCGCATTCCCGCACAATGCGGCGATCAGCTCGTTGACCGAGGTCATAAGAGTTGCATCTTCCGTATTGACGCAGAACCCGTATTCTTCACCGGGAAGCTGCACATCCAGTACACGAATGCGTTCGCCCTGCGAGCAGGCGACCATAGAGACCGCAAGCACCGCCACCATGAGCACGGAGGCGAGCATTGCAAGCATCTTTTTCATGATCTTCTACCTCTCTCTTTCGACTTTCGCCGCGAAACCGTTAACGCGATTTTTTTCGGACTTCTGTCCGAAAAAAGGGGTACCCCTTGCCGCGATCCGGTATTGTCGGCGATGCGTTAATCATATCATTTCACACCGCAAAAAGCAAACGTTTTTCAAAGCCTTTTTATTAAATATACATTTTATACGCCGAGAACAAACCTGTACCCGTCCGCACAAGAAACCGCCGCCCCGTATCGGGGCGGCAATCGCTCTTCCGGCCTTATTCGAGCACCGCTTTGATGCGGCGGATGCCGCTCGCGGAGGACTGCTCCTTGACGATCTTGAAATGCCCGAGCTCGCCCGTGCTCTTGGCGTGCGGGCCGCCGCACATTTCGCGGGAGAAGTTCCCGATGGAGTATGTTTTTACGACGTCGCCGTATTTATTGTCGAACACGCCGACGATACCCTCGTCGCGCGCCTGCCGGTAAGGCATCTCTTCATACACGACGGGAATGTCCTCTTTGATCTTTTCGTTGACGAGGTCCTCGACCGCTCTGATCTCCTCCTGCGTCATAGGGCGGGAGAAATTGAAATCGAACCGCAGCCGTTCGGGGGTGATGTTGCTGCCCTTCTGGTTGACGTCGGGCGAAAGCACGGCTTTGAGCGCGGCGTTCAGAAGGTGCGTCGCGGTGTGCAGGCGGGTCGTCATCACGCCCGTATCGGCAAGACCGCCCTTGAACTCGCCCGCCGCCTGCGCGTGGCTCTTCTCCTGGTGCTCCTTGAACGCCTCGGCAAAGCCCGCCTCGTCCACGGTGAGCCCGCGCTCCGCGGCAAGCTCTACCGTCAGCTCGAGCGGGAAGCCGTAGGTATCGTACAGCTTGAACGCCGCCTTGCCGCCGATCTTCGTCTCGGGCACATAGGCGGGGTCCTGCTTTGCCATGAACTCGTTCTTGCGCGCGATGCCCGCGAGCGTCTTTTCAAACTCCTTCATGCCCTTTTCGAGGGTAGACTCGAACCGCTCGATCTCGCGGCCGATCTCGGTGAGGATATACTCCTCCTTTTCGGGCAGGAGCGGGTACGCCTCGTTGTACACCTCTTCGATGAACACTTTCGCGACGCCGAGCATCTCCTTGCCGTCCACGCCGAGCTTGCGGCACCAGCGGATGGCGCGGCGCATCAGCCTGCGCAAAATGTACCCCGCGCCCGTATTCGAGGGCAGGATGCCGTTCACGTCGCCGATGAGCATGACCGCGGTGCGGGTATGGTCTGCAACGATGCGCATTCCCTTCTGCGCCTCGCCGCCGTCGTCGTAGCGCTTGCCCGTGACCCCTTCAAGGTACGAGACCGCGCCCGCAAAGAGGTCGGTCTTGTACCCGTCCGTCAGCCCGTTCAGAAAGGCGAGCATGCGGTCCAGCCCGAAGCCCGTGTCCACGTTCTTGTTTTCGAGCGGAACGTAGCCCTCCGCCGTCTTTTTGTACTGCATGTACACGTCGTTGCCGATCTCGACGTACCGCCCGCAGGGGCAGTTGATGTCGCAGGGTTCGCGCCCGCACTCCTCGTCCGTGAGGGGGTAGAACCACTCGTTGTCAGGCCCGCAGGGGGTGCCGACGGTGCCCTCCAGCTCCCACCAGTTGTTGGACTTGTCCAGATAGTAAATGTGCTCGGGTTTTATGCCGAGGTCTATCAGGAGCTGCGCCGTCTCGTCGTCGCGCGGGGCGGATTCGTTGCCCGCGAACACGGTAGAGCAGATCTTGGCCTTGTCCAGCCCGAATACCTTCGTGAGCAGTTCAAAGCTCCACGCCGTCTTTTCCTTTTTGAAGTAGTCGCCCAGCGACCAGTTCCCCATCATCTCGAAGAAGGTGAAGTGGGTCGCGTCGCCGACGGACTCGATGTCGACGGTGCGGACGCACCCCTGCACGTTGCACAGGCGCTTGCCCGCAGGGTGCGGCTGCCCTAAAAGATAGGGCATGAGCGGCTGCATGCCTGCGACGTTGAACATGACGCCCGTCGTGCCGTCGCCGATGAGCGAAACGCCGCCGATGTTCACATGCCCCTTGCTCTCGTAAAATTTTATCCACGCATTGCGCAGTTCTTTTGACGTGATCTTCATGACCGTTTACTCCTCTTTGCTCTCCTTCCCGTCATTTCCCTCTCTTTCTTCGTCCGCGGCGGGCGGTTCTTCGGGCGCGCCCTCCGCAGCGGGCGGCTCCTCTTCGGGCGTGCTCTCTTCGGAAACATATTCCGCGATCGGCTCCGCCTCCGTCACGGCGATCTCCTCCTCGGCGAGGGGCGCGGAGACGGGGAACAGCTCCTCCTCCCTGCACTCGAACTTCTCGCCCGTGAGCTTTTCCAGCGCCGCCTCGAGCTTGTGAACGCGGCATTTGAGCGCGCGGATCTCCTCCGCGTTGGGGTCGACCTTCTCCTGCAGAAGATCCGGCTTTTCGCCGCGGATGCGCACGACGCGCGCGGGCACGCCGACGACCGTCGCGTGCGGCGGCACCTCTTTGAGCACCACGGCACCCGCGCCGATCTTGGCGCCCTCGCCCACGGTAAACCCGCCCAGAACTTTCGCGCCCGAGCTGATGACGACGTCCCGCTCGATGGTCGGGTGGCGCTTGCCCTTCTCCTTGCCCGTGCCGCCGAGCGTCACCCCCTGGTAGATGACGACGCCGCTCTTCACCTCCGCCGTTTCGCCGATGACCACGCCCGCGCCGTGGTCGATGAACACGCCGCCCTCGATCTTCGCGGCGGGGTGGATCTCGATGCCGGTCAGAAACTTTGCGAACTGGCTGGTGATGCGCGCGAGGAGCTTCAAGTGCATGCGGTACAGCCTGTTCGCCCAGCGGTGCCATGACAAAGCATGCACACCCGAATAAGTGAGCCAGATCTCGAACTTGTTGCGCGCGGCGGGATCGTTCCGCTTTGCCGCGTTGATGTCTGCACGCAGTCTTTTAAACATAAAGAAAAACTCCTCACGCATTCCTCGCGCAAAGGCATTCACGAAAAAAGTTTTGAAAGAGACAAAACTTTTTTCCGTGATCTGAGAGACAACCGGCGGGCACGCCCGCTTTGCGGGCTAACCGCCGTTTTTCTCTCTGCGGCGCTCGTCGAAACAGCATCCGCGTTGCAGCGGCTTACCGAAAGGCAAGCCGCAAGCGGCGCGATACTGTTTCTCCTCTTCCCAAAAATCTCGGGCTACGCCCTGCGATTTTCGGGAGCCCTGTGAAAGGCTCTCCATTATAAGCGCGCCGCATTCACTCTTTCCGAATTGAGCCGCAAGTTTGCGGCAAATTGGGTGCGCTTTCCGAAAAGCGTCGTTTTCGGACGCGCAGGAAATTATAAAAAGGCAGCTGTATCTTTTTATGTCCCCCTGAGCGAGCCGCCGAGAAGGAACGGCGGCGAGCCGAACGGGTCTTTGCCCTGCCGCGCGAGGGTTGTATGCAGTCTGCATTGTCAAACAAACTGTATAAAACTCTTTCACAGGATCTTATTCAGCTTGAATTCCTCGAAAGCTCTGTCGATCATCTCGCGGTTGAAGACGCGGTAGTCGGTGAGATAGCGCACGACGACGTCGCGCGCGTCCTCCAAGTTATAATATGCGCCGAACGCGCGCAGCAGTGCGAACCCGTCCTCGCGCGAAAGCCCCAGAAGCAGACAGATCTTGAAGAGCAGCACCTTTTCGGGCAGGAAATACCCGCGCAGCACGTTCTTCCACACATAGGCGGAGATGCCCAGCTTTTCGGGCATGGCGTCTACGTCCTCGCCGTAGCGCCGCACCGTCTTCATAAGCAGCGCCCCGCCCTTGCTGCGGCGGCGGAAGAGCGAGGCGATGCGCTCGCGCACGGGCGCCACGCGGAAGGAGTAGGTAAAGCTCCCGTCCACGAACCGCTCTTTGAACTCCGCCAGAAGTTTGTCCTTCTCGGGCTGATAGCTGAGCTTGCGCCGCTCGTTAACGGCGTTCTCCCCTTCGGTGACTCGGTTGCCGCTGCGCAGCAGCATGGCGATCGTAACGGGCTGATAGGAGGGCAGCGAGCTGATCAGATCGAAATTGCTGTAATTTTTGCAGAAAAACGCATTGAGATCGGAAATAAAATCTTCGCTCATGCCGCCTCGCCTCCTTGTACTTCCGCTTTCTTAACATTATACAATATTTGCACGAAAATTCAATGTTTTTTACTGCCGCCGTCAAAAATTTTTTTAAGAAGTTTGTAAAATCTTTACACGAAATGAAAAAATTTGTTGCAGTTTTTTGTGAAATATGTTATACTTCTACTCGAAAGACATTGATTGCGGAGGATACTTTTACGAAACGCACCAGAATCGAAGAGATCGCTTTGCTGATCGAAAAAAACGGAAAGATGAGTTTGGAGGAACTTGCCAAACAGTTCCCCGACGTATCGGATATGACGCTGCGGCGCGACCTTCTGGAACTTGAAAAGGAAAACAAGGTCATCCGCGTACGCGGCGGGGCAATGTCCGTACTCGAAGTACAGAAACGCTCGGGCGAAGCATACGCGCAGAAGAGCACCATCAACACGGACGCGAAGAAGGTCATCGCCAAAAAGGCGGTCGCCCTCATCGACGACGGCGTGAGCCTCTTCCTCGACGGCGGCACGACGGCGCTCGCGCTCGCCAAAGAACTGCCCGACAAGCCCTGCCATATCTTCACGAACGGGCTGGTCGTAGCCGAAGAGCTCGCGCACAAAAAACAGCCCGAGGTCATTCTTGTAGGCGGGTCGCTGATCAAGGAGAACCTCTCCACGGCGTCGCCGTACACGAAGGTGTTCCTCGAAAACTCGAATTTCGAGCTTGCGATCATCTCCGCTTCGGCATTCTCCTTCGAGCAGGGATTCTCCTGCATCTCGCAGGTGGAGTCTGAGCTGCTGAAATTCATTCTCGCGCGCGCGAAAATGGTGTACATGATGCTCGATACCTCCAAGATCGGCAAGATCATGCCCTATACCTTCGCCTCCGCGGAGGACATCGACGTACTCATCACCGACGACAATTTCCCGCCCGACGTGAAAGAAAAATTTGAGACGAACAATATCGTCGTCATTTAAGCCTGCTGCGTCTGTGCGCCTCCCGCTTTCGCGGGAGGCGCTTTTTTTCGCCCGCAGTTCTTGACAACGGGCTGCCGTTTGCGGTATAGTATAGGAAATTTGTTGTAAATGCAACAGAGGTCTGTATGGAAAAAGTGGAGAGCACCCTCTTCGAGGGGCTGACGGACGACGAATACGCGCGCATGACGGAGTGTTTCAAGACGACGCTCAGGGCGCACCGCAAGGGCGAGGAGGTCGCGATCCCGCAGGGGCGCGTGGGCGTGGTGCACCGCGGCAGGATCAGCGTCATGAAGACGGACGAGGACGGCGTGCGCACCATCTTCGAACAGCTCGCGAGCGGGGGCGTGTTCGGCGCCATGCTCGGCATCGCCGCCGCGGACGCGGGGTTCTTCCTCGTAGCGGAGGAGGACTGCGAGGTGCTGTACGTCGACTACGACCATATCATGAAACGCTGCCCCAAGGCTTGCGCGTACCACAGCACGATCGTGCGCAACCTCGTGCGGCTGATGGCGGACAAGACGCAGGCGCTCTCCGAGCACCTTGAGATCCTGAGCCACCGCACCACGCGGGACAAGCTCATGGCGTATTTCCGCATGCTTGCGGCAAAGAGCCGCAACCCCTACTTTACCCTGCCTTTTTCGCAGACCAACCTTGCCGATTACCTGTGCGTGGACCGCAGCGCCATGCTGCGCGAACTTGCGAACATGCGCCGCGAAGGGCTTGTGGAGATCGACCGACGCAACGTAAAACTGAACCTGCATAAAACGCTTTGAACGGGCTGAAAGGACGCCGCCGCAGGGTTCCCTGCGGCTTTTTTCCACCCCTTTTTACCCGCCTTTTTTGCACAAGACCAAGGCACCGCCTACCCCCCCGTCATCCCGAGCCCGCCAAGAGATCTCTATTTGAATATCGACAACATTTGAATAGAGATCCTTCGACTTCGCGGGGCGTTCCGCCCCGCTCCGCTCAGGATGACAAGGAAAAGCGCCAACAGGTGTCATCCCAAGCTTGCCGAGGGATCTGAGCCGAAAACGTTGAAAGCCGTATGCAGTAAGTTATGCAACACAGACTGCATACGGCTAACGCGCGAACCTACTCAGACCCGTTCGGCTACAAGGCAACTGCGTTGCCTTTTCGCTCAGGGTGACACGGTAGAAAATTTTCAATAATTTTACTGCGCGCGCAAAAATCGCACTTTTTGCAAGCGCCCTCAATTTGCCGAAAACATTCGGCTCTTAGGGAAAGGGGTGAATGTGCGCGATTTTTATAATGGCGTGCCCTAAAATATTGCGCGCAGAGGAAAACCTCCGCTATCCCGACCAATGGGAGGGTAGCGGCGGTTGTCCTCAAAATCGCAGAAAATCGCAGGCAGCAGCCTGCCGAGATTTTCGCGAGGAAAATCTATTGCGCGTTTCAAAATCACATTTTGAATAAGCGCACTCAATTTGCCGCATACCTGCGGCTTTCTCGGAAAGAGTGAATGCGCCGCGCTTTTATAATGGAGAGCCTTTAAGGCGCGCGGCGCAGAGAGAAAAACAAATGCAGAGCTGCCGCAGGGAAATCCTGCGGCAGCGAACATTTGGTTGTCTCTCAAATCACGGAAATTTCTTTCATCTCTTTTGAAAGAAATTTCGTGAACTCTTTACGCCTGTTCCCCCGCCCTCGCCTTGACGATCTTCTCGGATTCGGCGGGCGGCACTTCCTCGTAACGGGCAAGCTCCATGACGAACTTGCCGCGCCCCTGCGTCATGCTGCGAAGATCGGTCGCGTACTTCTGCAGCTCCGCCTGCGGCGCCTCCGCGTTGACGCCCTGCATGTTGTCCACAAGGTCGATGCCGAGGATCCTGCCGCGGCGCTTGTTCATATCTCCCATGATGTCGCCGAGGTACGCCTCGGGAATGCCGATCTTGAGTTTCATGATCGGCTCCAACAGAACGGGATGCGCGTTCTTCAGCCCCTCTTTGAAGGCGAGCGCGGCGGCAAGTTTGAATGCCATTTCGGAGGAATCGACGTCGTGATAGCTGCCGTCGTAGAGCACGGCGCGCAGCCCCGTCACGGGATAGCCCGCAAGGACGCCGTGCGGCAGGCACTCGGCAAGCCCCTTTTCGACGGCGGGAATATACTGCTTGGGCACGCTGCCGCCGACGACCTCTTCGGCGAACTCGAAGGTACCCTCGCAGGGCTCGAACCGCACTTTGCAGTGCCCGTACTGCCCGTGCCCGCCCGACTGCTTTTTGTGCTTGCCCTCCGCCTCGACCGTCTTGCGGATGGTCTCGCGGTAGGCGATCTTGGGCGTTTTGAGCACGGCGGAGACGTTGAACTTCGCCTTTAACTTCTTGTTGATGACGTCGAGCTGCGTCTCTCCCTGTCCGTTCAGGATCATCTCGCCCGTCTCGGGGTTTTTGGTGACGGTGAAAGAGCGGTCCTCCTCCGCTAAGCGGTTCAGCCCCTGGAAAATCTTATCCTCCTCGCCCTTCTTTTCGGCGTAGATCGCCATGGAGAGGACGGGGCGGGGGAAATGGATGGGGTCGAACTTCACCTTCGCGCTCTCGTCGCAGAGGGTATCGCCCGTGTTCGTGTTCGCAAGTTTGCTCACCGCGCCGATGTCGCCCGCGCCGAGCTCTGCGGTCGGCTCCTGCTTTTTGCCCTTCAGAAGGTAGATCTGGCTGATGCGCTCCGTCTTGCCCGTGTTCGCGTTGTAGACGGTGCTGCCCGCCTTTAAGATGCCGCGGAACACCTTCATGATATTGAGCTTGCCGACGAAGGGGTCGACGGTCGTTTTAAAGACCTGTGCGGCGAAGGGCGCCATCGCCTTGCAGGAGATGGGGATAAGCTCCTCGCCGTCCTCGCTCTGCGCAAGGATCTCGCGCCGTTCGACGGCGTTGGGCATGTATTTCACGATCTCCTCGATGAGGTTGATGATGCCGCGGTTCTGCAAAGCGGAGCCCGCCATGACGGGAATGGTATTGACGTTGTAGATGCCCTTGCGGATGCCGAGAATGACCTCGTCGCGGGTGAGCGCGCCCTCGCCGAAATACTTGTCGAGGAGCTGTTCGTCGTTCTCGGCGGCGGTCTCGGTGAGGCTCGCCTGCATGTCGGCAAGGGTGCCGCGCATGTCGTCGGGGATGGGAATGTCTTTTAAGCCCGTACCCGTGAACTGGTACGCCGCGTCCTTCAAGGCGTTGATGTAGCCGATCATCTTGTTGCCCTCCATCAGCGGGATCTGGATGGGCGCGATCTTCGCGGCGTACTTCTCTTTAAGCGCGGCGACGGTGCCCGCGTAGTCGGCATTCTCCTTGTCCATGCCGTTGATGAAGATGACCATCGGGATCTTGTTTTTGAGGCAGGTGTCGATCGCCTTCTCTGCGCCGACGGTGAGCGTGCCGCTTGCGCCCGTGACGATGAGCGCGCCGCCCGCGGCGCGCAGCGCCTCCGAAAGCTCGCCCTCGAAGTCATAGAACCCGGGGACGTCCAAAAGGTTGATCTTCACGTTGTCCCACATGACGTACGCGACGGAGAGGGAGATGGACATCTTACGCGCGATCTCCTGCTCGTCGTAGTCGGTGACGGTGTTCCCCTCGGTGACTTTGCCGAGGCGGTCGGTCGCGCGCGCGTTGAAGAGGATCGCCTCGCAGACGGAGGTCTTTCCCTCGCCGCTGTGCCCGATGACCGCAACGTTCCTGATATTTTCGCCCTGAATGATCATAGTTTTACTCCCTTATCGGCGGACCGTAGATTCAAGCGCAGGCAAGCGTCCGCCTTTTTCATTATATACCATAACCGCGCGTTTTTCAATAGGAAATGAAAAAAAAGGCAAAAGAATGTGATTTTTCACCGTTTTGCTTGCCAATTTTTCCGCCGCGCACTATAATATTTAAGAATATCCGGACGGGAGAGGAAGATGAAAGAGGCTTTTATCCGCGAGATCGCGCTCCTCGGCGAAGAGGGATTCGCCCGCCTTGCCGCCGCGCGCGTGGCGGTGTTCGGGCTGGGCGGCGTCGGCTCGTACGCGGCGGAGGCGCTCGTGCGGGCGGGGATCGGCGCGCTCGACTTTGTGGACGGGGACGCCGTCGCGCCCTCCAACCTGAACCGCCAGCTCGTGGCGCTAACGGGCACGATCGGCAAAAACAAGGCAGAGGTGATGGCGACGCGGGCGAGGGAGATCAACCCCGACGCGCAGGTGCGCGCGATCCCCCGCTTTTTCACGGCAGAGACGGCGGAGACGTTCGATTTTTCGGGGTATGACTTCGTCGCGGACTGCATCGACAGCGTGCCCGACAAGATCCTGCTGCTCGCCTGCGCGCGCGCCGCAGGGGCGGGCGCGGTCTCGTGCATGGGCGCGGGGAACAAGTTCGACGCGAACGCCTTCCGCGTTGCGCCGATCGAAAAGACGCGCGTGTGCCCGCTGGCGCGGCTGGTGCGCAAGGGACTGCGCGACGCGAACGTGACGGGCGTGTGGGCGGTGTACTCGGAGGAGGAGCCGCGCCGCCCCGAACGGGCGGAGAATGCCGAAGGCGGGCGCTTTATCGGCAGCCTCTCCTACGTGCCCGCAAGCGCGGGGCTGCTGCTCGCGGGGCATATCATACAGGCGATCGCAAAGGGCTGACGCGTACGGACGGCGAAAACAGCGCCGCGGCGGGCGATATAACCCGAGAGAGGGCGCGCGGGCAACTGCCCGCGCGCCCAGCTCTTTCCCGCCGCACGGCGGCGGGAAAGCCAAAAAACACGCAAACGCACGGACGGGCGGAGAAGTTCTCCGCCCGTCCGTGTTGTATCGTCCCTTTTTACTCGTTTGCGTAGCACAGCGGCACGCCGCTCTCGTCATAGCCAAACACCGTCGCCGTCACATAACTCGTGGAGGCGAACTTGAAGTAATGCCCGCCGCTCTCATAGTCCATGACAAGATACCAAGCGCCGTCCTTTTCGGCAAAGGCGTAGAGGAACCCCTCTTTGCTGTACGTCTCGCAGGCAAAATCGCTGTCCACGATGCCCTGCCCGACCGCATCCCGCAGCGTCACCGCCTGTGCCTTATACACGCCCGTATCTGCAAGATCGGCAGCCTCAACGCGGATGGTCACGTTGTTGGAGTTGGTCTGCGCGAACCAAGGCTCGGTATAGGTATCGTCCTCATACCAGTACACCGTGGCGAGGCTGAGCTGTATCTCATAATACGAAACGTCTGCGTTCGTTGCCGCCGTAACGGTGTATTCCGCATCGTTCGCCCCGTCGATCGCGAGCGTTGCGTCCGCCGCAATGTTGTTGACGCACGCCTTCGCCTCTTCGGAGACGCCCGAAAGCTCCGTCTTGCTGTTGGAGAAAGAGACGCCCGAATTGCCGCCGAGCGCATTGATGCTGCCGTCTACGGTCAGGTTTTCCACCGTAATGTTGCCCGTATAATCGCCGTTCGTGAGGATATACGAACTGTTCGCGAACAGCACGCCGACGTTCCTGCCCGTGATCGTGCCCGTGAAGGAACAATCCGCAAAGGTCGGGAACGTATATTTATAGATCTGCCCGCCGAGGAAGATCGCCGCGCCCGAATTGCCGGAACCGCCCGTGAAATCGCCCGTCACGTCGCAGCCCGTCATCGTGATACGGAAGGGCAGACCCAAAGTCTTGTCGCTGCCGTAATAGGTCGCATCGTTATAAGTATCATGAAGCGCATCGTTCAGCCAGGCATAGAGCACCGTGCAGTTTTCACCGTAGTACAGCGCGGCGTTGTTGTTGCCGAGGTAATAGGAGACGCCGTCCTGCCCGACGTAGTCCACGTTGTCGTAGGTGAGGGAGAGGGACTCGAGCGCGGTCGCATAGGAACCTCCTCCCAGATCTTCGCTGGCTGTATAGGCGCCGATCGCCGCAAGGCGGGTGATGTTCCCGTCTGCAAATTCAACGGTCAGATCCCTGAATACCGTATCGTTGCAGGTATAATGGAACACGTCCCCGATCGCGTTGCTGCCGAAAATCGTGTGTCCGTTCCCGTCGAACGTGCCGCCGATCACCTCGACGTAGTAACTGCCGTAATTGCCCGTTCCCGTCGCTGTCTCGCCCGAAAGATCAATGTCCGCCGTGAGGACAAAGCTGTACTCCGTGCCCGCGAGGATGGCGCTCTCCAGCTCGCCGATATTTTTGAGCTGCGCAGCCGTTGCGATCTCATACGGTTCCGCCTCCGTGCCCCAGCCGCCCGCAAACAGCGCGTCCTGCGCCGTCTTTGCAAGCAGCGTGCGCGTGACGCTCTCGTACCCCTCCGCAGAGAAGGTGAACACATAGGTGCCGCGCTCCGTCGGCGTGAACGCCGTGCCCGTGACCGCGGCAGCAGCGCCGCCGTCCTTGCTGTATGCGACGGTCACCGTCTCCCCGCCCGATGCGGAATAGGTGAGTGTGACTTCTTCGCCGACGAGCACTTCTGACGCGCTCAGCGACGCCGTGATCGTCTTTTCCTCCGTCTCTTCCCCGTCGTCGCAGGCGACGAAAAAGAGAGAGAAACAGACCGCCGCCAACAGGCAGAGTACTGCAATGCCGAACTTCTTTTTCATGTTTTCTCTCCTTCCGAAATCTAGTGAGGAGATTATACCACACCTACCCCCCCCGCGTCAAGTTATCCACAGCGCACCGCCTTCCCATATTGCAGAAATATTACAAGCGCCCGCGGCGGAACGCGCGCTTGTTTTGGTGAGACAGCGAAAAGCCCCCGCCGTCTCCTGAGAGCAGCGGGGGAGCACGCTTTCTGTCATCCCGAGCCTGTCGAGGGATCTCTATGCGAATATCGTCATTATTATCATAGAGATCCTTCGACTCCGCTTCGCTCCGCTCAGGATGACAGTGAGTAGCCGCTCCGCTCCACGCAGGATGACAAAGGGGACTACACTTTTTAATAATCAAATTGCGCGCGCAAAAATCACACTTTTTGCAAGCGCCCCCAATTTGCCGAAACCATTCGGCTGAATGGAAGAGGGTGAATTTCGGGCACTTATACAATAATCAAACTGCGCGTTCCAAAGCCACGCCTTTTCGTCGGAGCAGTCGGCTGTTCTCTCGCTTTGCCCATTAGGGCAAAGCTCGCATACGCGCTCCGCTCCTCCTCTTCCCAAAAATCTCACTTCGTTGCGATTTTCGGGAGCCCTGTTGCCGCATACTTGCGGCTTTCTCGGAAAGAGTGAATGCGCGCAATTTTTTAATAGGAGAAGCCCTTATTATTAGGGTCTCCCGAAAATCGCAGGGCGCAGCCCGAGATTTTTGGGAAAGAGGAGAAACAGTACCGCAGCGCTTGCGGATTGCCTTTCGGCAAACCGCTGCAACGCGGGTGCTGTTTCGACGAGCGCGCAGAGAGAAAAACAAAGGAGAAGCCGCCGCAGGGGAACCCTGCGGCGGCGAACATTTGGTTGTCTCTCAAATCACGGAAAAAAGTTTTGTCTCTTTCAAAACTTTTTTCGTGAACTGAAATAATTCTTGCAAAAGCAAAAATCACACTTTTTCGTCGGAGCTGTCGGCTGTTCTCTCGCTTTGCCCATTAGGGCAAAGCTCGCATACGCGCTCCGCTCCTCCTCTTCCCAAA
>JAGHJD010000061.1 GCA_017886895.1 Clostridia bacterium
ATGGAGAGCATTTGGCGCGCGCCGCAGAGAGAAAAACGGCGGTTAGCCCGCAAAGCGGGCGTGCCCGCCGGTTGTCTCTCAAATCACGGAAAAAAGTTTTGTCTCTTTCAAAACTTTTTTCGTGAACGGAGTTTTTATATGGATCTCATCATCGTAGAGTCGCCTTCCAAGGCAAAGACAATCGCAAAATATTTAAAGGGGCAGTACCGCGTGGACGCGTCGGGCGGGCACGTGCGCGACCTGCCCGAAAAGCGGCTGGGCGTGGACATCGACCACAATTTCGAGCCGAGCTATGTCATCAACCCCGACAAAAAGCAGGTCATCAAGCGGCTTGCGGACGAGGCGGCGAAGGCGGGGCGCGTCTATCTCGCCACCGACCCCGACCGCGAGGGAGAGGCGATCTCCTGGCACCTCAAAAACGTTCTGAAACTCCCCGACGGGAAGAACCGCATCGAGTTCAACGAGATCTCGCCCGCCGCTGTCAAAAAGGCGCTCGAGAACCCGCGCGAGATCGACTACAACCTCGTGGACGCGCAGCAGGCGCGCAGGGTTCTGGACAGGCTGGTCGGCTACAAGCTCTCGCCGCTGCTGTGCAAGCGCATCCACGCGGGGCTCTCGGCGGGGCGGGTGCAGTCCGTCGCGCTCCGCCTCATCGTCGACCGCGAGCGCGAGATCCGCGCGTTCGTGCCGCAGGAGTACTGGAACGTCAACGCCGAACTGCAGGATAAGCCGAAGGCATACGCGCCCTTCCGCGCGCTGCTCTCCGAATACAAGGGCAAGAAGTACCAGCCCGCAAGCGCCGAGGAGAACGAAAAGGTCCGCGCGGCGCTGGAGGGGAATCCCTATATCGTAAAACAGGTCAAAAAGAGCGTCACAAAGTCCCGCGCGCCCGCGCCGTTCACGACGTCGACGCTGCAGCAGGACGCCTCGAACAAGTTCGGCATGACCTCGCCGGACGTCATGCTCGTCGCGCAGCACCTCTACGAGGGCATGGACACCGAGAAGGAGGGGCACATCGCGCTCGTCACCTATATCCGTACCGACTCCGTCCGCGTCTCCGCCGAGGCGCAGAATGCGGCGCGCGCGTACATCGCCGAGCGGTTCGGGCAGGAATACGTTCCCGCAAAGCCGAACTTCTTCGCGACCAAGAAGGGCGCGCAGGACGCGCACGAGTGCATCCGCCCCATCGACTTAAAGCGCACGCCCGAGAGCCTGAAAGGGTCGCTCGACAAGCGCCACTACAATGTGTATAAGCTGATCTACGACCGTTTCCTCGCGTCGCAGATGAGCGAGGCGCAGTACGACAGCATGCAGATGAAGATCACGAACGGCGACTACGGTTTCAAGGCGAGCGGCAGAGCGCTGCGCTTTGCGGGCTACACCGCCGTGTATCAGGACGTGAAGAAGGAGGACGAGGAGGAGAACGGCAAGCTGCTGCCCCCGCTCAGCGAGGGGGAGGAGCTCGACCTCGTAAAGCTTGTCTCCGAACAGAAGTTCACCAAGCCGCCGCTGCGCTATACGGACGCGTCGCTCGTCAAGGCGATGGAGGAGAAGGGTATCGGGCGCCCCTCCACCTACGCGAGCATCATCTCCGTCCTCAACCGCCGCAAATACGTGACCAAGGAGGGCAAGTACATGGTGCCCACCGAAGTTGCCTTCGAGATCACCGACCTTCTGATGAAGTACTTCACGGACATCATGGACGTCGGCTTTACGGCGAAGATGGAGGACATGCTCGACGGCATCGAGGAGGGGGGCGACTGGCACAAGATCATCGCCGACTTCTACCCGCCCTTTGCCGAAAAGCTCGTCTATGCCACCAACGACGGCGACGAGATGACGGACATCCTCTGCGAAAAGTGCGGGCACCCCATGATCCGCAAGAACGGGCGATACGGCAAGTTTCTTGCCTGTTCCAACTACCCCGCCTGCTCGAACATCAAGAGCGAGGGCGCGGAGGTGACGGCGACCAAGTGCCCCAAGTGCGGCGCGAACATGGTCGTCAAGAGCGGCAAATACGGCAAGTTCCTCGCCTGCCCCAACTACCCCGAGTGCAACGCCATCCTGCCCTACGAGAGCGAGCCTTCGGACGTAAAGTGCTCCAAGTGCGGCGAGATGATGATTTACCGCAAGGGCAGGTACGGCAGGTATCTGAGCTGCCCCAAGTGCGGCAACAGCCAGCCCATCGCGGAGGTCGCGGGCACCTGCCCCGTGTGCGGCTCGCCCACCCGCCGCATGAAGAGCAAGGCGGGCAAGATCTATTACAGCTGCTCGGCGTACCCCAAGTGCAAATTCATGAGCTGGGATATGCCCACGGGCGAAAAGTGCCCCGAATGCGGCAAGCACCTTGTAAAGCGCGGCAAACAGATCCGCTGCTCCTCCTGCAAGTATACGCGGGAGGCGGAGGAAGAGCCGAAACAGCCCGTCGGCGAAAACACCGATTGACCGGGCGGGCGGGGAGTCTTTCCCCGCCCGCATAAACTTTTTTTGTGCAATCTGCCGCAAAACCGTTGACAAGAAGGATAAGCGGCTGTATAATGCATTTAGCACTTTTTAAAGAAGAGTGCTAACATTAAAGAGCGAACAGTGCCAAAGTCCTGCGCGGGAGGAGAAATGGAACAGGAAGTCATCGTCGTCGGTGCGGGGCTGGCGGGCTGCGAGGCAGCCTATTGGCTGGCGGAGCGCGGCGTGCGCGTGCGCCTTTTCGAAGGCAAGCCGCAAAAGCGTTCGCCCGCGCACACGGCGGACGGGTTCGCGGAGCTTGTCTGCTCCAACTCTTTGAAGAGCGACGACGTTTTCGGCAACGCGTGCGGGCTTCTGAAAGAGGAGATGCGCATCTTCGGCTCGCTCACGATGGAGGCGGCGGCAAAGACCCGCGTGCTCGCGGGCGGCGCGCTCGCGGTGGACAGGGCGGCGTTTTCGGCGTATATCACCGAAAAAGTGCGTTCGCACCCGAACATTTCCTGCGAGACGCGCGAAGTCAGAGAGCTGCCAAAAGAGGGCTTTGCTGTCGTGGCGACGGGACCGCTCACCTTTGACGCGCTTGCGGAGGACATCCGCAGAGAGCTTGGCGAGGGGCTGCACTTTTTCGATGCGGCGGCGCCCATCGTTGCGGCGGAGAGCGTGGACTTTTCAAAGGCGTTTATCGCCGACCGCTACGGCAAAGGGAGCGGGGACTACGTGAACTGCCCGCTCACCAAGGAGGAGTACGAGGCGTTTGCCGCCGCGCTTGCGGGCGCGGAGCGGGCGCCCGTGCACGGGTTCGACAAGCGGGAGGTATTCGAGGGCTGCATGCCCGCGGAGATCCTGGCGGAACGGGGGAAGGACTCCCTGCGGTTCGGCATGATGAAACCCGTGGGGCTGTACGACGAAAACGGAAAGCGCCCGTACGCCGTGGTGCAGCTTCGCAAAGAGAACGCGGCGGGCACGGCGTACAACCTCGTCGGCTTTCAGACCAACCTGAAATTCGGCGAACAGGCGCGCGTGTTCCGCATGATTCCCGCGCTTGCAAACGCGGAGTTCCTGCGCTACGGCGTCATGCACCGCAACACCTATCTCGACTCGCCGAACGTCCTCAATGCGGACTATTCGTGCAAAAAGTTCCCGCAGCTCTATTTCGCGGGGCAGATCACGGGCGTGGAGGGGTACGTCGAGAGCGCGGGCAGCGGCATCGCCGCGGCGATGAATCTGTATTGCAGGCTGCGCGGGCTGCCGCCGCTTTGCTGGACGGACGAGACGGTCACGGGCGCGCTGGCGGGGTATATCTCTTCGCCGAATGCGGATTTCCAGCCCATGAACGCAAATTACGGTATCCTGCGCCCGCTCGGCGAAAACGTGCGGGACAAGGCGAAAAAGCGGCGCATGTTCGCGGAGCGCGCCGTTGCGTGCGCGGAGGCACTCGCCGCGGCTGCGGGCGCGCGGGAATAAAGTTTATAAGGAGGGGCAAAAGCTATGCCTGAATTCAGAGGAACGACGATCTGCGCCGTCAAAAAGGACGGCAAGACGGCGATCGCTGGCGACGGACAGGTCACCATGAGCGAGAGCATTATTTTCAAAAACAGTGCGGTGAAGGTGCGCCGCATCTACGGCGGCAAAGTCGTGCTCGGCTTTGCGGGGTCGGTGTCGGACGCCTTTTCGCTGTCCGAAAAATTTGAGGGGATGCTGAACAAGTTTTCGGGCAACCTCATGCGCTCGGCGGTCGAGCTTGCCGAGCTGTGGCGCAACGACAAACTGCCGCGCAGGCTGGAGGCGATGATGATCGTCGCCGACAAAGACCAGCTTCTCATCATCAGCGGCAACGGCGAGGTCATCGAGCCGGACGGCGGCGTCTGCGCGATCGGCAGCGGCGGCAACTACGCGCTCGCCGCGGCGCGCGCGCTCCTGCAGGAGACGCAGTACTCCGCCGACGAGATCGCTTATAAAGCGCTCAAGATCGCGAGCGAGATCTGCGTCTACACGAACGACCATATCACCGTAGAGGTCGTGTAAACAGTCCGCACGTGCGGTCGGGAGCCGCGCGCGGGGCGAGCGGGGCGGCAAGCCGCCCGCAAGGAGGTAAACGATATGAATCATCTGTCACCCAAACAGATCGTAAACGAATTGGATAAATACATCATCGGGCAGGACGAGGCAAAGCGCGCCGTCGCGATCGCGCTGCGCAACCGCTACCGCCGCAGTCAGCTCTCCGAAACCGACCGCGAGGAGATCACGCCCAAGAACATCATCATGAAGGGCCCCACGGGTGTCGGCAAAACGGAGATCGCGCGCCGCCTGGCAAAGCTCGTCAAGGCGCCGTTCATCAAGGTCGAAGCGACCAAATACACGGAAGTGGGCTACGTCGGCAGGGACGTGGAGAGCATGATCCGCGACCTCGTGGAGTGCTCCATCCGCCTCGTGCGCGAAGAGAAGATGCGCGAAGTGTCCGAAAAAGCGCGCGGCGTTGCCGAAAACAAGATCGTCGCCGTGCTGTCGGACATGAAAAAGAGCGAACGCGGCGAACTCGCCAAAGAGGTATTCGACGCGCGCCTTCTGGAAGATCTGCGCGCGGGCAAGTTCGACGCCCTGCAGATCGAGATCGAGGTCGCCGAGGTGCCCAAACCCATGGAGCTCGTTCCCGGCGGCGCGGAGATCAACATCGGCAGCATCTTCGGCGACATGCTCCCCAAGAAGAAAAAGCGCCGCAAGATGAGCGTGAAAAACGCGATGCAGTATATCATCGGCGAGGAGAGCGAAAAGCTCATCGACAACGACGCGCTGACGAGCGAGGCGCTCGCGCGCGCGGAAGAGCAGGGCATCATCTTCATCGACGAGATCGACAAGATCGCGGGCAAAGAGAACCGCGGCGGGGCGGACGTCTCCCGCGAGGGCGTCCAGCGCGACATCCTGCCCATCGTCGAGGGCTGCACGGTCATGACCAAGTACGGCGCGGTCAAGACGGACTTCATCTTGTTCATTGCGGCAGGCGCCTTCCATATCTCCAAAGTGGAGGACCTCATCCCCGAATTACAGGGGCGGTTCCCCATCAACGTGGAGCTGAAGAGCCTCACGAAAGAGGACTTCATGAAGATCCTGACCCAGCCGCAGAACGCGATCACCGCGCAGTACGGGAAACTGCTCGGCGTGGACAATATCGACCTCAAATTCACCGACGACGCGATCGAAGAGATCGCGCAGATCTCCGCGGATATGAACGCGACCAGCGAGGACATCGGCGCGCGCCGCCTGCACACGGTCATGGAGTATCTTTTGGAAGATATTTCCTTCAATGCGGGCGGGGACTACCCGACGGTCACGGTGAACATCGACAAGAAGTACGTCGACGAGCACCTCGACAAGATCATCAGCGACAGGGATCTGAAGAAATATGTGTTGTAAAGGGTGTTCACGCGTTTCTCGCACAAAGGTGCTGCGGCTAACGAAGCCGATTTTGCGGAGCGGCTGCTTGCAGACATTTATGCAAAATCGGCGAAGTTGACGGCGGCGCAGCCGCCGCATCGCCGTGAGTTGAGGGGCAACCGCTGCCCTCCCGTCGGTCGGGACAGCGTTTTCCCCTCTGCACTCGTCGAAACAGCACCCGCGTTGCAGCGGTTTGCCGAAAGGCAATCCGCAAGCGCTGCGGTACTGTTTCTCCTCTTTCCCAAAAATCTCGGGCTACGCCCTGCGATTTTCGGGAGACCCTTTTCGTTGGGGCTACGTATTATAGAAATCGCGTGCGTTCACCCCTTTTCCTAAGAGCCGAAAGTTTTCGGCAAATTGAGGGCGCTTTTCCAAAGGCGTGGCTTTGGAACGCGCAGTTGAATTATTATATCCTTGGTGTCACCCTGAGCGGAGCGGCGGCGTAGCCGCCGCGAAGTCGAACGGGTCTGAGACGTTCGTATGTTAGCTGTTTACAATCTGTATTGCTTGGCTAACTGCATACAGCTTTCAACGCATTCAGCTCAGATCCCTCGGCTGCGCTCGGGATGACAAAAAGAAAGAATATTTTTCAAAAATATCTCGCGCAAGGGAAATCGCAATTTTCCGCAGCGCAACCCTATTTGGCAATGCCTTGCCTCATGCAGGAAAGGTGAATGCGCGGCATTTATAAATATGTGTGCCAAAACAGATGCCGCGCAGAGGAAAACCTCCGCTGTCTCGAACGAAGTGAGAGCAGTGGGGTTGTCCTCAATTCGCAGGATTTCGCAGCCGTCAGCTCGGCGAGAAATCCGCGAGCGGAGGTTTTTTTTATGATCAACATTCCCAAAGGTACCAAAGACGTTCTGCCCGCCGAGGCGTACAAGTGGCACTTCGTCGAAAACACGGCGCGGCGCATCGCGGCGCTGTACGATCTCAGCGAGATCCGCACGCCCACCTTCGAGCACACGGAGCTGTTCCTGCGCGGCGTGGGCGATACGACGGACATCGTCAACAAGGAGATGTACACCTTCCTCGACAAGGGCGAGCGCAGCATCACCCTGAAACCCGAGGGCACGGCGGGCGTCGTGCGCGCGTTCATCGAAAACGGGCTGGCGGGCGGCGCGCTGCCCCTCAAAATGTACTATATCACGCCCGTGTTCCGCTACGAGCGCCCGCAGGCGGGCAGGCTGCGCGAACACCACCAGTTCGGCGTGGAGATCTTCGGCGGCAGGGGACCGGAGACGGATGCGGAAGTCATTCTGCTCGCGCGCGACTATCTCCGCGCGCTGGGTGCGGAGGGGGTGGAGCTGCACCTCAACAGCATCGGCTGCAAGAACTGCCGCCCCAAATACAATGAGGCGCTGAGAGAGTACCTTCGCCCGCACCTTCCCGAAATGTGCCCGACCTGCAATGCGCGGTTTGAAAAGAACCCGCTGCGCATCCTCGACTGCAAGGAGGAGGCGTGCGCGAAGATCAACGCGGGCGCGCCCAAGTCCGTCGATTTTCTGTGCGACGAGTGCCGCGAACACTTCGAGGCGCTCAAAGAGATCCTTGCGGACTGCGGCGTCGCGTACACGCCCGATCCCAAGCTCGTGCGTGGGCTGGACTACTATTCCAAGACCGTCTTTGAATTTGTCTCGACGGCGATCGGCTCGCAGGGCACCGTGCTCGGCGGGGGCAGGTACGATACCCTAATCGAAAATTTGGGCGGGCCGTCCGTGCCCGCGGTAGGCTTCGGCAGCGGCATCGAGCGCATGCTCCTGCTGCTCGAAAACACGGGCAAGACCATTCCCGCAGAGCCGCCGCTCGCGGCGTACGTCGCGGGGCTGGACGCTGCGGGCAGGCGCGCCGCCTTCGCGCTCGCGAATGAGCTGCGGCAGGCGGGGATCTCTGCGGACGTCGACCACGCCGCCCGCTCCGTCAAGGCGCAGTTCAAGTATGCGGGCAAGATCGGCGCGCGGTACGTCGTCGTCATCGGCGCGGACGAGCTTGCGAGCGGGGAATACACCGTCAAACATATGTCCGATTCTTCATCCGAGCGCGTCCCGCGGGAGAAGATCGTCTCATACCTGCGCGGGCGCATATGAGGGAGCGCGCATTTGTCGTAAAGACGGCGGGAAAGACCGCCGTCCTGCAGATCGAAAAATCGCCCGCCTGCGACGGGTGCAGGATCTGCGCCTTCAAAGCGGGGAAGAGCCGCGTCAAGGTCAAGGCGCGCAACAGCGCGGGCGCGAAGAAGGGCGACACCGTCATCGTACAGGCGGAGAAGGACAATCGCACGCTCGCCTCGTTCATCGTGTATATCGTGCCCGTCCTGCTTGCGGGCGCCGGCGCGCTCATCGGCGCGCTGTGCGCGCTCGCGGAACTGTATATCGTCCTGCTGTGCCTTGCGGGGTTGGCGCTCGGTTTTGCGGCGGTGTTCTGTATAGACAAGCTGCTCGCGCGCTCGCGCGGGTTCGGCATGGAAGTGGTCGAGATCTGCCCCGTACAGCCGGAAGGGGCGGCGGGCGCGGAAGAAGAGGGCGCGGAAGAAAAAACAGACCTGTCCGCCGTATCGGAAAGAGACGGCGGTGCACATACTATCGAATGCGAGGAGGAAAACAAAGATGGTAAAGACGTTTGACGGCGCGGCGTTCCGCGCGGCGATGGAGGAGAAAAAGACGCTCGTCGTCGACTTCTGGGCGACGTGGTGCGGCCCCTGCCGCATGCTCGCGCCCGTCATGGAAAAGCTCTCGGACGAGTATGCGGGGAGGGCGGAGTTCGTCAAGATCGACGTGGACGAAAACCCCGACCTTGCGCGCGAGTACGGCATTATGAGCATTCCGTGCGTGATGGTGTTCAAGGGCGGCGCGCTCGCGGGCAAGAACGTCGGCTTTGTGCCGCAGTCCGCAATGAAGGAATTTATCGACAGGTATATCTGATCTGTTCTGCGGACGGGCGCGCAGCGGGGGGATGCCCCGCCGCGCGGAAGAGAGGAGCGAGCGGGAGAAATCGTTCTCCGCAAAGGGCGGCGCGCAAATTTTTTTGCGCGCCGCGGCTCGTTTTCTTGTCAATTCCGCGTATTTGCGGTATAATGAAAGAAAACTTATCTTTACGGAGATTGTACTTATGATCGACATGACCACGATACAAAACGCCGACCCCGAGGTGTACGAGGCGATGCGCCTCGAGCTTGACCGCCAGCGGAACAACATCGAGCTCATCGCGAGCGAAAACTTCGTCTCGCCCGCTGTGATGGCGGCGGTCGGTTCGCACCTCACGAACAAGTACGCGGAGGGGCTGCCCGGCAAGCGCTACTACGGCGGCTGCCAGTATGTGGACATCGTGGAAAATCTCGCCATCGAGCGCTGCAAGCAGCTCTTCGGCTGCGAACACGCGAACGTGCAGCCGCACAGCGGCGCGCAGGCGAATACGGCGGTGTATTTCGCTCTGCTTCAGCCCGGCGACACCATTCTCGGCATGAACCTCTCGCACGGCGGGCATCTCTCGCACGGCTCGCCCGTCAATATCTCGGGCAAGTACTTCAAGGTCGTGCCTTACGGCGTCTCCGAGAAGGATGAGCGCATCGACTACGCCGCGTTGGAAAAGATCGCGGAGGAGGCAAAGCCGAAGATGATCGTCGCGGGCGCGTCGGCGTATCCGCGCATCATCGACTTTGCGAAACTGCGCGAGATCGCGGACAAGGTCGGGGCGCTGCTGATGGTGGACATCGCGCACATCGCGGGGCTGGTCGCGGCGGGGCTGCACCCTTCGCCCGTGCCGTATGCGGACATCGTGACCACGACCACGCACAAGACGCTGCGCGGGCCGCGCGGCGGTGTGATCATGTGCAAGGAGCAGTACGCCAAGGCGATCGACAAGGCGGTGTTCCCCGGCACGCAGGGCGGGCCGCTCATGCACGTCATCGCGGGCAAGGCGGTCGCCTTCAAAGAGGCGCTCTCGCCCGCCTTCAAAGAGTATCAGAAACAGGTCGTCGCGAACGCGAAGGCGATGGCGGAGGAGTTCACGAAGTGCGGCGTGCGTCTCGTTTCGGGCGGCACGGACAACCACCTCATGCTCCTCGACCTCCGCGACAAGAACATGACGGGCAAGGAACTTGAAAAGATGCTCGACGAGGTGAACATCACCGCGAACAAGAACACCATTCCGTTTGAGACGACCAGCCCGTTCGTGACCTCGGGCGTCCGCATCGGCACGCCGAGCATCACTTCCCGCGGGTTCAAAGAGGAGGATGCAAGGCTCGTCGCCCGCCTTATCGCGAAGATCATCGAAGAGAAGGAAGGCGCGTTCGGCGCCGTGCGCGCGGAGGTCAAAAAACTCTGCGAAAAATATCCGCTGTACCCGAACGACGTGCAGTAAAATAAGGAGGGGGTCATCATGACGAAGGAAGAGAAGAAGCAGGCAAAGGCGGAGGCGAAAGCCCGCAAAAAGGCAGAAAAGCTCGCCGCGAAAGAGGCGAAGAGACAGGCGAAGCTCGCCAAAAAGCAGGGCAGGCCCGCGCCCGCGGCGCAGGCTGCTCCCGCAGTAAAACCCGCGCAGCCCGCGGCCGCACAGCCCGCGGCAAAGCCCGCAGCGCAGCAGGCGGCGAAACCCGTTCAGCCCGCGACGCAGCAGACGGCGGCAAAGCCCGCGGCGGCACCCGTTCAGGAGGCAAAGCCCGCGCAGCCCGCAGGCAAGCCCGTGGCGGAAAAGGCGCCCGCGGAGAAACCCGCCGCGCAGAAGAGCGCCGCGTCCGAAAAACCCGCGGAAGAGGGAAAGGCGGAGCCTGCCGAAAAGGCAAAGCCTGCGGTGCGCAACTATCACGTCACGCTGCGGCAGGACGGCAAGTGGCAGGTGAAGTTTGCCAAGGGCGAAAAGGCGATCAAGCTGTTCGACACGCAGGCGGAGGCGATCGCCTACGCGAAAAAGCTCGCCGAGAACCAGGACGGCAACATCACCATCCACAAGAAGGACGGCAGCATCCGCAAACAGAAATATTGAGACGGTATAACAAAAACGGACGGGGAGGAGCGCCGCAGGCGCTCCTCCCCGTATTGCTATTCTGTCGGTTTGTCATGTGCGGACATGTACGGTGACGATGTATCCGCCGCCTATGTCGTCGGAGGAAACTTCCGTGTAACCCGTCTGCACGAATTCGCCGAGAAATTCCTGCATCTGCCGCAGTCCGCTTGCCTCGCCGCCGCGGAAAGTCTCTTCATGGCTTTCGATGGTGTCCTCGGGGATATGGAAGAAGACGATCGCCTTCGGCGGATCTTCGCGCAGGACGTCTATATCCGCAACGATCTCTTCGTCGGAAGCGACGTCGAACCACTGGACTTTCGTATAGGTGTCCGAGTGCCTGTCTGTCAGCAGATAGAAGATTGGCGCGTGCGGGAATACAAAGATCGGGTCGTTCGCATCGGTGAATTCTTCCACGGCGTTTACGACGTTGTGATACATTTCATAGTATTCCGGAGAGACCTTGATCCCGTTAAGGTACGCAATATCCGTGATCTCTTCCGTCTGCTCCCAATAGTCGCCCACCGTCATGTTCCACCAACTGTAAACGGTCTCGATCTTCCTTGCAAAGAAGGTCGCGCCGAGAAAGACGAAGAGGAACGCGAGCAGTGAACAGGCGATCTCTTTTTTTGCGAATCTCGCAAAGTACGCCGCAGAGCCGAGCGTCACGCCCACGCAGAGCGCGACCTGGCTCTGCCCGAGGCTCCCGGACGTCGTGACGGCGTACGAGAGTGCAAACGCCGCCCCCGAGACGAAGAGATAGTTGTAGAAAAAGAGCGTTCCCTCCCCCTCGGCATGCACGATCTTGCGCTGTAATACGATCGCCAGGCAGGCGAGAAACAGCAGCATATTTGTCAGAAAGACCCATTTCGTGAAACTGCCGATATAGCTGTCCGCCGCCCACTTTCCGAAAACGGGGATGAGGAAACAGCAGACGAGCACGACGACGAGCGCGGCGGCGAAAACGCCGAGCAGGAGCATCCTGTATTTTGCGCTGTCTTTTTTGCGGGCGGAGACGGAAAGATAAATTTCCGCGCCGATGAGGGCGACGAACAGAAGGGCGAAAGGGAACGTCTTCCAGAAGTTCTGAGCGACGATCCTTGCAAAATTTCCGAACAGGATGGTGAAAACGCCGCCCTTCGCGCCGACGGAAGAGCCGAAATTATAGTGCAGATATGCTCCCAGGCTGCCCTGGACCGCCATCAAAGCGAATAAAAGAAGGTAGACGGCTGCCGCAACGGCTACATACCAGAGGAGGGAATATGCCGCCTGCCGCCTGTTCTTTTCGAGGATGAGCAGGATGACGAGCGCCGCGGCGATAAAAAAGAAGAAGATCAGACCGCTGCTCTGTTTGAAGAGGCTTGCAAGGACGGCGAAGAGGGAGGATGCGATGACGGCGCGGTGCGAACGGGGAGAGAGGGAGGCCGTACGTTCTTCTCCCCCGCGTGCGTACGCTTTTTCGAGGTAGCACAGAAAAAAGTATATCGACGCAAAGACGCATACGTCCATGAAGCGGATATAGTCGTAGGAGACCTGGGCGATCTCCGATTGCAGGAAGGCAAAGACGAGGATGCCCATCGCCGCCGCGATAAATTCGCTGCGGAAGAGCTTGTAGAAGATCAGGCAGCCGAGCACGCACAGCGCGATGTAGATGAATACGCCGAGCACGCGCAGAGCTAAGATGCCGTAGCCGAAGATCTTCGTGAACAGGGCGATACAGTAGACGTAGAGCGGAGGGAACAGAAGCGGAAAATCCACATAGGGGACGGCTCCCTCCTCATTGATGAGGTAGGCGTAGTAAGAGTACCAGCCCTCCGCCGCAGACATGCCCCTGTCGAAGAGAAAAAAGCCGAATACAGCGGCGACGGCGGCGCAGATGCCGCACGCCGCGAGCAGGCGGTAATTGAATCTTTTTCCGCCTTGCCGTCCGTCCGATTCTTTTTCCGGCAGGATACTTTTTTGCAAAGCAAGTGCGCGAGTTATCGGCAGTTTCATAGCAGCTCTCCCCCCGCAGCGTCCGATCTCTGACAGAAGTATCGGAAGAAGTGTAGCATAAATGAGGTCATTTGTCAAAGAAATATCTTTCGGAAACAGAGAGGGTCAAAATTTCATGCCTTTTCAGCGGTTTTATAAAATTCTGCGAAAAAAGGGACGGGCGGGCGGAGAAACGGCATGCGGAACGGTTGACAAACCGCCGCGGCGGTAGTATACTAACGGCAACAAAACGATTCTTTGGGGCGGGGTGCGATTCCCCACCGGCAGTATAGTCTGCGACAGGAATGCCGAAGCAGGCTGTGCGCATCGCATGCGGCGCACGGTTTTCGGCAGACCTCTGAACGGGTGCGATTCCCGTACCGACGGTATAGTCCGGATGAGAAAAGAATGTTTTTCGGATCTTTCTTGCGGACGGGCGGCTCGCCCTGCCGCGCAAAAAAAATCGGAAAAATCGCCCCGCGAACTGTTCGCGGGGCTTTCTTTGCCCCTTGAAAATATTTTTTCGAGGTGATTTTTATGATCGGGCAAAAGGCGGCGCGCCTCGGCGCGGACGGACGGGCGAAGGAGACGTTTCCCGCCCAAGAGCGGGAAACGTCTCCCGCCGCGGAGCGGGGTGTGCAGACGGAGCAGGGTTCGCAGACTGTGCAAAACGGCAAGGAGGCGGTGCAGGAAATACAGCCTGCCCCGGTCTGCACAAAGCAGCCGCCGCAGGCGGCGGAGACTGCGCGGACGGAGCAGACGGCGCTTTCCGTAGCGGACAAAGAGCGATCGGCACCGCTTTCCGCAGCGGGCGGGACGGCTTTTCCCGATGCCGATGAGCGGCCCGCAGGGCGGATCAGCTTCGAGGTGCGGGGTGAGGTCCTGCCCGCGGTGCAGAGCGCGCCCGCGGAGGAGCTCCCCGCAAAGGAAGCGCACGAGCTGATCCCCGTAGAACTGCACGAGATCGCGGAGGAGCCCTCCGAAAAGGCGCCCGCAGAGCGCAGACGGGGCAGGGTGTATTTCACGGCGTCGCGCATCGCAAAGCTCGCCCTTCTGACGGCGCTCGCGTACGTCGTGACCTTTCTGGAATTTCCCATCTTTCCCGCCGCGCCCTTTTTGCAGCTCGACTTTTCCAATGTGTTCGTGCTTTTGGGCGGCTTTTTGTACGGCCCGCTCGCGTCGGTCATCGTCAGTCTGCTCAAAGAGTGCCTGAGCCTGCTCGATTCGGGCACGGGCGGCATCGGCGAACTTGCGAATTTTCTCATCAACTTCGCATTTTATATCGTGCCGACCCTCGTGTACAGGTACAGGAAGGGGCTGAAATGGGTCATCCCCATGCTCGCCGTTGGCGTAGTATTACAGATCGGCGCGGGGCTTTTGGTCAACCGCTATATCAACTTCCCGCTGTACATGGGCGCGGGCGCGGCGGCGTCTTTCGCGGCGCTGTGGTGGTACATCATCCTCTTCAACCTCATCAAGGGCGTTGCGGTCAGCGCCGTCACGGTACTGCTGTACAAGAGAATTTCATGGCTTTTCAAGAAGTTTTAATTGCAAACCGCAGCGCGGTATAGTATAATAAGAGAGGTGTTATAACGCCTCTTTTATTTTTATGTCTGCGGGAGGGAGAGCGATGCGCGCGGTGACACACAGCGAAGAGGAGACAATCCGCTTTGCCGCGGACTACGCAAAGACGCTGTGCGCGGGCGACGTCGTGCTGCTGCGCGGCGGGCTCGGCGCGGGCAAGACGGCGTTTGCGAAGGGCGTGGCGCAGGGACTTGGCATCACGGACGAGATCACCAGCCCGACCTATGCGTACATGAACGACTACGGCGGAAAGCTCTATCACTACGACTGCTACCGCCTTGCAAGCGGCGCGCAGGCGGAGGCGCTGGGGCTGTGCGACTATTTCTATGCGGGCGGCATCTGCCTCATAGAATGGGCGGAGAACATTGCGGACGTGCTGCCCGAGGGGTGCAGGGAAGTGGTTCTGCGCAAAACAGGCGAAAACACGAGGGAGATCGAAACGGCATGAAGGGGAATTTCCTTGCGGTCGATACGTCGAACGGGTATCTCACCGTCCTTGCGCGCAAGGACGGGCGCGTGCATACGCTGTACGAGCGGGACTGTGCCGCGCAGCACTCGGTGCGCCTTCTGCCCGCCGCGGAGGAGGCGCTCGCCGCGCTCTCCCTTTCGGTCGCGGACTGCGCTTTCTTCTGCGCGGTGACGGGCCCCGGCTCCTTCACGGGCATCCGCATCGGCATTTCCGCCGTCAAGGGCCTCTGCGCCGCGACGGGCGCGCCCGCGCTCGGCGTCACCTCGCTGGAGGCGCTCGCATATACTGCAGAGGGCAGCGTGCTCTCCGTAGTGCCCGCGGGGCGGGGCTTTTACTACGTCTGCGCCTTCGGCGGGGATAAGCGCCCCCTCTTCGGCCCCGCGCGGGTGGACGGGGAGGAACTTGCGCGGCTGGCGGCGGCATACCCGGCATGCAGCGTGCAGCCGCTGCCCGTGCCGCACACCCTCGCGGATCCCGCGGCGGGATTGCTCGCCGCGATAGAGGCGGCGGGGGAGGATCGGCTCGGAGAGCTCGCCGCCTTCTACCTCAAAAAGAGCCAGGCGGAGGAGGAGCGCGAAAAGATGTCCGCCGCGCGGGAGGGGAGAGCATGAGCGTCTCCCTGCGCCCGTGGGCGTACGAGGACATCTTCAAAATTGCGGAGCTGGAAAAGCAGTGCTTCCGCGACCCGTGGAACTTCCGCATGCTCGCCGACGCCTTTTTCTCAGAGAACACGCTCACCGTCGCCGCGGAAGAGGAGGGGGCGCTCGTCGGCTACGCCTTCGCGGTGCTCGCGGGCGAGGAGGCGGACGTCGCGAACGTGGCGGTCGCCGAAAGCTGCCGCAGGCGGGGGATCGCCTCGGCGCTGCTCTCCGCGCTGGAGGAGGGCGCGCGCGCCCGCGGCGTGCGCGACTTGTTTCTGGAAGTGCGCGTCTCCAACGCGCCCGCAATGGCGCTGTACCTGCGCCGCGGCTACTGCGGCGCGTATGCGCGAAAGCGCTACTACGGCGACGGCGAGGACGCGCTCGTCATGCGCAAAAAACTGTAGGGCGCGCGCCGCGCGCCCGCAAGCGGAGGTGCGCTGTGCGCTTTGAGGGCATGGAGATCGCACTTACGGAGGAGGGCGCGGGCGAGCCGCTCGTGTTTCTGCACGGCTGGGGCGCGTGCAAGGAGTGTTTCTACTATCAGACGGCGTATTTTCGCCGCTTTTACAGGGTGATCGCCTTCGACTTCCCCGCGTTCGGCGGCAGTTCCCTGCCGCCCGCCGCATGGGGCGTGGGGGAGTATGCGGCGTTCACGGCGCGCCTGCTGCGCGCGCGGGGTGTTTCGGGGGCACGGCTCGTCGCCCATTCCTTCGGGGGAAGGGTCGCGCTGAAACTGCTCGCGGAGGAGCAGGGCCTCTTCTCCCGCGCATTGCTCACGGGCTGCGCGGGCGTCCCGCCCAGGCGGGGCGTGCGCTACAAAGTCCGCGTGCGCGCCTACCGCATCGTGAAAAAAATCGCGCCGCGCTTTGCCGAGCGCAGGTTCGGGTCGGAGGAGTACAGAAAGCTCTCCCCCATGCTGCGCGAGAGCTATAAAAAGATCGTCAACGAGGACCTGACCCCCTGTCTTGCGCACATCCGCGTGCCCGTCCTGTACGTGTTCGGGCAGCGCGATACGGCGACGCCGCCGTACATGGCGCAGATCCTGCATGCGGGCACGGCGGGGTCGGAACTGCTGTTCATGCAGGGCACGCACTTTTGTTTCAGCGAACGGCCCGCCGCGTTCAACGCGGCGGCGCGCGAATTCTTCCGCTGAACGGAAAACAAAAAAAGAGGAAACGAGATGTTCACACTCACCGCGATCGTGGAATATATCGTCGTCGCGCTCGCCGCCGCGCTGCTGTACGCGCTGTGCACGCGCAGGCTGCTCGGCGCGCTGCAGCAGGGCGGCTACGAAGGGCGCGCGTATGCGCGCTGGACGCACCGCAAGGGGAACATGGTCTATTCGCGGTATATCCTGCTCGCCTTCCTCATCGCGCTCGCCTCGCTCGTGTTCGGCATCTGTTTCACCTTTGCGGGGGATTGGGCGGCATATATCGCGCTCGTGCCCATTCCGGGCTTTGTCGCCGTCTACTGCGTCTCCGAGCGGCGCGCGCTCAAGGTGCCGCTGCGCTGTACGCGGCGCGCGGGGCGCATCTCCGCGCTGAACGCACTGTTGTTGTTTCTCGTCTGCTTTGCGCTCGTGCTCGCGGCGAACGCCGCGGCGTTTTACGCGGGCGCGGAGATCGTGGCGCACCTGCGCTACCTGCCGCTCGCCGTCGTTCCCATCCTGCTGCCCGTGCTGCTGCGCCTTGCGGCGGCGCTCGAGCGCCCGTATGCGACGGCGCGAAACAGGAAGTACGTCGCCGCGGCGCGGGAAAAACTCGCGTCTGCGCCCTGCAAAAAGATCGGCATCACGGGAAGTTTCGGCAAGACGAGCGTGAAGAACTTCCTCGCCGCGCTCCTCTCAGAGCGCTATACCGTCGTCGCCACGCCCGCGTCCTACAACACGCCCGTCGGCATCGCGAAGGCGGCGGAGGGCGCAGACCTTTCTGCGGCGGATTTCTTCCTCGCGGAAATGGGCGCGCGGCGCGCGGGGGACATCGAAGAGCTCGCCTCCCTCGTCGCGCCCGACCACTGCATCTTGACGGGCGTGTGCCCGCAGCATGTCGAAACGTTCGGCAGTGTGGAGGCGGTCCTCGCGGAGAAGGCGAAACTGCTCTCCGGCACGAAGGCGGGCGGCTTTGCGGTCGTCGGCATGGACGAAAACACGCGCGGGCTGGATCTTGCCGCGCTGCCCCTGCAATGCATCCGCGTGGGCGAAGGGGAGGCGTTCGGCGCGCGGAATATCCGCCTCTCCGCAGAGGGGGCTGAGTTCGAGCTGATGCTCGCCGGCGAGGGAACGGAGGTGCGCACCCGCCTTCTGGGGCGGCACAGCGTGCACGATCTGGCGCTCGCGGCGGCGATGGCGCACTGCCTCGGCATTCCGCGCGAGGAGATCGTGCGCGGCATCGCGCAGATGGGGTATGTGCCGCACCGCCTGCAGCCCATCGAGAGCGGCGGCGTGACCGTGCTGGACGACGCATACAACGCGAACGTGGAGGGCGCGGCGTGCGCGCTCGAAGTGCTGCGGCTGTTCGCGGGCAGGAAGTTCGCCGTGACGCCCGGGATCGTCGAACTCGGCATTCTGGAGGAGCGGGAGAACCGCCTGCTCGGCGAGCGGCTCGCGGGGCTGGACGGCGTCGTGCTCGTGGGAGAGACGCTCGTTTTGCCCGTCAAGGAGGGGTATCTCGCGGCGGGCGGCGACCCCGAAAAGCTTTATATCCTGCCCACGCTGGAGAAGGCGCAGGCACTGCTCGCCGAAGTATTGCAGGACGGCGACACGGTTTTGTTTTTGAATGATCTGCCGGATATATACAGCTGAAAGGGGTTCACGAAATTTTTTCCGAGCTGACGGAAAAAATTTCCGTGATCTGAGGAAAACCCCATTGCCCTCGCATTGCTCGGGACAACGTGGTTTTCCTCTGCGCGCGATATATAAGGGCACACCATTATAGAAATCGCGCGCATTCACCTTTCCGCATTCAGCCGTAAGTTTACGGCAAATTGGGTGCGCTTGCAAAAAGTGTGATTTTTGCGCGCGCAACAGGATTATCAAAAGGGGTCTCGTAAAAATCTCGGCAGGCTGCTGCCTGCGATTTTTACGATTTGAGGGCGACACCGCCGTTCGCGGCAAAGCCGCTCGGCAGCGGTTTCTCCCTCTTTGCGGCATCTTTTGGGGCACACCATTATAGAAATGCCGCAAATTCACCCTCTTCCGTTACGCTTTCCGTAAAGCGCAAAGTGCAAAAGGCAAAAGTGTGATTTTGCCTTTTGCAAGTGTTTATTAGAAATCGCGCGCATTCACCTTTCCGCATTCAGCCGTAAGTTTACGGCAAATTGGGGGCGCTTGCAAAAAACGTGGTTTTTGCGCGCGCACGGAAAGTATAAAAAGGCAGATTTGCCTTGTTTGTGTCACCCTGAGCGGAGCGGCGGCAAAACCGCCGCGGAGTCGAACGGGTCTGAGCAGTTTCCTTCGTTAGTTGAATGTGATCCGTTTCGCTGACTGACTGTGTATAACTGTCGCGGTAAAAAGCTCAGATTTCTCCACTCGCTTACGCTCGGTCGAAATGACACATAGCTACTGCTTGTCATCCTGAGCGGAGCCGCCCGTAGGGCGGCGCAGTCGAAGGATCTCTATTGAAATATGGTCGATATTCGCATAGAGATCCCTCGCGGGGCTCGGGATGACAAAAAATGCGCTCCTCGGTTGCGTTCGGGATGAAAGGGGTGTATTCCTTCGACATGCTCGGGATGACCGACAGAAAGGAGAACCGAAAGACAACGGCGGTAAAGGCGGAAAACAGCAAAAAGACAGAACACAACGGCACCAAAGAGGAAAAATTTTTCTCGGAGGTGCCTTTTTTATGCAAAAAAGCGTGGTCGTGCTGTTCGGGGGGAGGTCCTGCGAAAACGAGGTCTCGATCATCACGGGGACGATGGCGGCGAACCTCCTGCGCGGCGGGTACGAGGTGCACCCTGTGTACATAGCGCAGAGCGGCGGCATGTTTACGGGCGACGAGCTGTTTTCGCCCGCCGCTTTCCGCGGCGCGGATCCCGCCAAAAAGTTCTCCCACGCCGTGTTTGCAGACGGCGCGCTCTTTGCCCTGCGCGGGAGAAAGCTGCGCGAAGTCTGCCGCCCCGCCTGCGCGCTCAACTGCTGCCACGGCATGGGCGGGGAGGACGGCGCCGTCAGCGGACTTCTGGATCTGAACGGCATCCCCAACGCCTCGCCCGACATGGCGGGGTCGGCGATCTTCATGGATAAGGCGCTGACCAAACTCTTTGCAAAGTCCGTCGGGGTCAGGACGCTGCCCTATTTCCGCCTCGGCGAGGCAGAGTACGCAAAGCGCGGCGCGTTCGCCCTCAAGTGCGTGGAAAAGCTGGGCTATCCCGTCATCGTCAAGCCGAACAGGCTGGGCTCGAGCATCGGCGTGACCGTCGCGCGTACCCGTTCGGAGCTCATTCTCGCCCTCGAATGCGCCTTCGCGTACGATTCCGCCGCCATCGCCGAAACGTATCTTGCCGACCGCCGCGAGGTCAACTGTGCCGCCTTGCGCACGGGCGGGGAGATCGTCGTCTCGCCCTGCGAAGAGCCGAAGACGCGCAACGCCTTCCTCACCTTCAAGGATAAGTACTTCGACGGCGGCAAGGAGGAGCACGGCGAGTTCCCCGCAGACCTGCCGCGGGAGACAGCCGAAAAAGTGCGCGCCTACACCAAACTTCTGTACCGCCGCGCCGACCTTCGCGGCATCGTGCGCGCGGACTTCCTTATCGGCGGGGGAGAGGTGTATTTCAACGAGATGAACACGGTGCCCGGCTCGCTCTCGTGGTACCTGTTCTGCAAAAACCTGCGGCAGTTCCCGCAGGTGCTCTCCGCCGTGCTCGAACAGGGCATAAAGGACGCGCAGCGCCGCGCCTCCAAGCGTTTGCTCAAAAACAGCGGAATTTTAACCGCGATAGACGGCGCGGGCGCAAAGCGGCGGTGAACGCCCCTGCGTCCGTAAAAACAGCGTGCCGCAAAAACCGATCTGTGTCTCTTTTTCGCCCCGCTCCGCGCGCTTTTCAGCGCGCGGAGCGGGGTTTTCCTGAAATCAGGGGGTGAACAACCCGCCGACGCCGTCTCTTTGCAGGGCTGCTCTTTGGCTTTGCCAAAATTCTGCGGCAAGCCGGCGCAGACGCTCATCGGCAATGGCACAAATAAAGTCTTTTATCCAACAGTCAAGTTTTGCAAGGTCTTTTCCCGTTTCCGGAAATTCGGAGATCACTTCGTCTGCATGCCCTCTGTGTTCCGCCTCGCCGAGGATGCGGAAAAACACACCCCGCATTTTGAATGCAAGCCCGATATAGAGCAGACGGACATATTCTTCGGTCGTGCGGTCACTGTCCCGTTTCAGTAAAAATTGCCTGTCCTTTTCACTGCATAAGGCGAGAAAGGGCGGGGTGTCTTGTTCGATAAGTTTCTGCATGCGTTTTTCATAAGATTCCATGGCGGACGCTCCTTTGGTTTTCCATAAAGTATATATGTAGGAATATGACCGTGTCAAGCATTTTCGGGCAAATTCCTATATAATTTATTGCGGAGGGAGAGGCATGGAACTGAACGGAACGATCGGGGAACGGCTGACGGAACTCATGGAGGAGCACGGAACGGACGTAAAAACGCTGGCGCGGCAGATGAATGCGGACCCGACGACGGTGCGCCGCTGGAAACGGGGCGCTACGTCCCTGCGCGCGGAGCAGTTGATCCGCCTTGCGGAGCTGTATTCCTGCTCGTTGGAGTTTCTGACGGGGCGTTCGGACAGAGAATGTAGCTTTTCCCCGAAGGCGTGCCCGCCCTTTTATCCGCATTTTCGTGCGCTGTTGCAGCGGAAAGGGATTTCCCGCTGCGAGATCCACCGCAACACGCGCGCGAAATCCTCGCATTTCGACGATTGGAAAAGAGGGAGCATGCCGAGCGTTGCGATGCTGCTTGAACTCGCCGACTATCTGCATGTCACGCTCGACGTTCTTGTGGGCAGGGAGACCGAGTGAGCGCGGGTCGGCGTCCTATAAGCGGCGGTAATGGGCGGGTTTTGCTTTTTCAAGGGCGGGAACGGGGCAAACGCTTGTGATTTTCCGCGTTTTTTGATAGAATAGGGAGAGCGAAATCTCTGTAAGGAGTACGAACATGGCAAAAATCCAAATGAAAACGCCGCTCGTCGAGATGGACGGCGACGAGATGACCCGCGTCCTTTGGCAGTGGATCAAGGAGGAGCTGCTTCTCCCGTACGTCGATTTAAAGACGGAGTACTACGACCTCGGGCTCGTCAACCGCGACAAAACGGACGACCAAGTGACCGTTGCCGCGGCGGAGGCGAACAAAAAGTACGGCGTCGGCGTCAAGTGCGCGACGATCACCCCCAACGCGCAGCGCGTGGAGGAGTACAAGCTCAAAAAAATGTGGAAGAGCCCGAACGGCACCATCCGCCGCATCTTAGACGGCACGGTGTTCCGCGCGCCCATCCTCGCGAAGGGCATCACGCCCTATGTGCCCGGCTGGAAAAAGCCCATCGCGCTCGCCCGTCACGCCTACGGCGACGTGTACGCGGGCGTGGAGACGCGCACCGAGGCGGGCGATAAGGCGTATATCGTCGTCGAAAACGCGGACGGCGTGAAGGAGAAGATCCTCATTCAGGACTTTGCAAGCGGCGGCGGCATCGTGCAGGCGGTGCACAACCTCGATAAGTCCATTCAAAGTTTCGCGCGCTCCTGTTTCAACTATGCGCTGGGCGCGAAGATGCCCCTGTGGTTCGCGACGAAGGACACCATTTCCAAGACCTACGACCACCGTTTCAAAGACATCTTTGCCGAAATTTACGAAAACGAATACAGGCAGAAGTTTGAAGAGGCGGGCATCGAATACATGTACACCCTCATCGACGACGCGGTCGCGCGGGTCATCCGCAGCGAGGGCGGCATGGTCTGGGCGTGCAAGAACTACGACGGCGACGTCATGAGCGACATGGTCGCAACCGCCTACGGCTCGCTCGGCATGATGACCTCCGTGCTCGTCTCGCCCGACGGCAATTATGAGTTCGAGGCGGCGCACGGCACCGTCACCCGCCACTACTACAAGCACCTCAAAGGGGAGGAGACCTCCACCAACTCGGTCGCGACCATTTTTGCCTGGACGGGCGCGCTCGCAAAGCGGGGCGAGCTGGACGGTATCCCCGCTCTTTCGGCGTTTGCGAAAAAGCTCGAGGAGGCGACGGTGCGCACCATCGAGGAGGGGGAGATGACGGGCGATCTCGTTTCGCTGTTCAGGGCGGACGGCGTCACGCCGAAAAAACTTTCTTCCCGCGAATTTTTGCAGGCGATCCGCAGAAGGCTGGACGCATAATAACCATACAGACGGAACAGACATTGCGCCGCGCCGCTTTCTTGTGAAAGCGGCGCGGCGTTTTTTTGATTGCGGGCGGCGATTCGCCGCCCGTACATTTTGTGCCCGCTTTTTCAAAGAAACAGGCGTTTTTCTGTCTTTGTCATAAAATTGTGATAAATTTGTGTAAATC
>JAGHJD010000062.1 GCA_017886895.1 Clostridia bacterium
AATCGGAGGCGCGCGCCGCTCCGCTCCCCTTCGCGGGGAGAATTGTTTATTCTGCGTTCGTCCGCACTCTTTCGCCGCACCTCTTCCGCCCGCCACTCTACGGCTTGTCCGCGCGTTCGCCGAGGAGCTCGGCAAGCTCTTCGAGGGTGTTCTCCTCCGCCTCGCCCTCCGCGGTGACGAGGTCGCCCTCCCGCAGGACGGCATTGCCGTCGGGCACCGAAACGCCGTCCGCACGCTCCAACAGGGTGAGGCGCACGTCCGCGGGCCAAAGCACGTCGCGCACGGCGCGCCCCGCAGCCACGCTGCCCGCCAGCACGCGGAACCGCGCAGCAAAGCGGTGTACTTTGTACGTTTCGCTGCATGTTCCGAGCATCTCATGCAGCAGCCTGTCGTACAGCGGCTCGATGCGGAAGAGCATGCCCGCGACGTACCCCAGCCCCACGCCGATGACGGCGGGGAGCAGGAAGAGAAAGTTCCACGTCAGCTCCATCGTCATGATCATGCCCGTCAGCGGCGCGCGCACGACGGCGGTAAAGAACGCCGCCATGCAGATGACGATGAGCGCGTCCGAGGCGGCGGGCTCCATCCCCATCTGCATGCAGAGCAGGCTCATGAGCGCGCCCAGCCCCGCGCCGATTGCAAGCATGGGCACGAACGCGCCGCAGGGCACGCCCGCCCCCATGTTGGAGACCGTGACCAGCAGCCGCAGCAAAACGACGAGCAGCAGCGTCACCCACAGCGGCGAGGAAAAGACCGCCTGCACGCCCGCAAAGCCGCCGCCGAGGTCGGATAAAAAGGCGTGCCCGCCGCCCATCGCGTAGGCGGTCACAAGCCCCGCCCCGCCCGCGAGCAGGAAGGGCACGAGGATGCCCCATCTGCGCAAAATGCGCCCCGCAAACAGCCGCCGCGCCGCGAAGATCAGAAAATAGAACCCGACCCCCGCCAGCGCGCACACGAGTGACGCAAACAGCACATACGCGTAAAAGACGGGCGAGAGCAGCGCCTCTTCGGGGAAGAGATAGGTCGTGAGATAGGCGCCCGTGTCCCACCCGAGCGCCGCGCGCAGCAAATCGCGCACGGCAACCGCGAACGCAACGGACGAAAAGGCGCAGGCGAACACCTCGGGCGTAAAGCGCTTTTGCCCCTCCTCGAAGGCGAACGCCATGCCCGTCAGCGGCGCGTTGAACGCGGCGGCAAGCCCCGCGCACGCCCCGCCCGTGATCTGATACCGCCGCACGAGCGCGCCCTGCCGCAGCAGATCGCTCGTGCCGTACCCGCAGGAGGCGCCGATCAGCACGCTCGGCCCCTCCGCGCCCGCCGCCAGCCCCAGAAAGACGGTGAACAGGCTCGCCGCGAACATGCCCGTCAGTTCGCGGTACCACTTAAAGCGCAGCAGCCCGCGCAGCGCGCCCTCCGCCTGCGGGATGCCGCTGCCGCGGATCATGGGCAGAAAGCGCAGCGTGCCGCCGATGACGACCGCGCCGAGCGCGAGCGCGGCAAACAGCAGCGGGATAAACGCGGGGTTATCGCGGAAAAACCCGTAATACCCGCGCGAAAATTCCTCCGCAAGGGAGGTCAGCAGATTGTACAGCGTGACGACGACGCCCGCGAACGTCCCCGTGAGCATCCCCACGAGCACGATGCGCAGCCCGTACCCGAGCCGCCGCCCGAACTTTTTCCTTTTCCCGTTCACGAAGGGAATTGTAGCACACGCGCCGAAAAAATGCAAAGAAAAGCATGCGCCGCGCGGAAATTTTCCGCGCGGCGTCCGCTCTTTTGGGCTATATTGTATGTTTGCAGGTTACCATCCGTTGGTCAGGAACGGTGCCAGTAATAATTATAATACGTTGATTTATAATACGTTGATTTCAGATACCTCGCTGCCGTAGAGGGAAAAACGCCGTCCCGACTTATGGAGGGCGGCGGTTTCCCCTTAAATCACGGCATAGCGGCAGCTGCGCCGCCGTCAACTTCGCCGATTTTGCATAAATGTCTGCAAGCAGCCGCTTCGCAAAATCGGCTTCGTTAGCCGCAGCGCCTTTGCGCGAGATTTGCGTGAAATGCTTATTTCAAATACTTCAACGACCAGAACGCCTTTGCCTTGCAGCCCTTTTTGAGCTTGATGTTCTTGCCCTTGGTGTTGCGGTCCTCGATGGTGATGTCCTCCTCGGTGTCGCCCTGCACGAAGGTATCGTCGTCCATGAGCACGGCGAACTTGTACGGCTCGGGCACGTAATCGGCATAGACGATCTTGCGGTGCGCGCCGAGGTCGACGATGCGCACGCCCTTGCGGTAGCGCGCCATCGGGTCGATCTGCGAGGCGATGACCTTTTTGATGGTATTGCCGTCCGTTGCGACGATGATCTCGCCGCCGTCGATCTGCCCCGCGAACACGACCTTATCCCCGTCGCCGAGCGCGATGCCGCGCACGCCCGCGGAGATCCTGCCCTGCGCGGGAATGTCGTTCTTGTACGCGTTCAGGCACATGCCCTTTTCGGTGACGAAAAAGAGCGTCGTCGTGGGTTCGGGGTCGTCCGTTTCGATGCCGATGATCTCGTCGCCGTCGTTCACCTTCGCTGCCTGGAAGGCGTATTTCTGGATGGCGTACTCCTTCCAGTCCGTCTTTTTGACGTACCCCATGCGCGTATAGAACAGCAGGCTCCCCTTCGGCAGTTTTTCGCCCACTTCATAGAACGCGACGGGGAACTCCCCTTCCTGTGCGTCGGGGCAGAGCTGCTTATACGGCACGCCCTTATCCTTGAGTTTGCCCGGCTCTGCCTCCGACAGGTCGATCTTATAGCAGTTGCCCTTGTTGGTGAAGGAATAGACCAGCTTGTCCGTCTGCGTGTGCACGATCAGGCGCAGGACGTCCGAAAGCTGCGAGCGTTCGCCGATCGTCTTGTCCGTGAGGCGGAAGTTCTTCTCGGCGACGACCTTGCACTCGCCCGACGCGGTGTAGACCAGCGCGCAGGGCACGGCGGGCTTGACGTCGTCGAATTTTTCGACTTTGATCTCGTTCGCGTCGAACACGAGGGCGCTCCTGCGCTCGCTCTTGTACTGCTTTTTGAGGACGAGCAGCTCCTCCTTGACCACCTCCATCTGCAGCCGCTTGCTCTCAACGATGGCGGTGAGGCGGGCGATGAGCTTTTTCAGCTCTTCGAGCTCCTGTTCGAGCTTGTAAATTTCCAGCTTTGTGAGGCGCGCGAGGCGCAGGTCGAGGATCGCCTGTGCCTGCCGCTCCGAAAGGGCAAAGCGCTCGCGCAGCCGCTGGCGCGCGACGGGCACGCTCTCGCTCGTCTTGATGATCTCGATGACCTCGTCGATGTTGCGCACCGCGATGATCAGCCCTTCGAGGATATGGCAGCGCTCCTTCGCCTGGTTCAGATCGAACTTCGTGCGGCGCAGCACCACCTCGCGCTGGTAGGCGACGTAGTAGCGGATGATGTCCAAAAGCCCCATCTGCTGCGGCTTGCCGTCCGCAATGGCGACCATGTTGATGCCGAAGTTACATTCGAGGTCGGTATATTTATACAAGAGATTGAGGATCTTGTCCGCGTCGGCGTCCTTTTTGACCTTGACGACGGCGCGCATGCCGTGGCGGTCGGACTCGTCCGTGATGTCCGCAATGCCGCCGAGCAGGTCCTTCTTCTCCTCGCGCAGGTCGGCGATGCGCTGTAAAAGTTTCGCCTTGTTGACCTGGTACGGCAGTTCCGTGATGACGATGAGCTTTTTGTCGTTGTCACCCTCTTCGATATTCACCTTCGCGCGCAGCGTGATCTTGCCCCTGCCCGTCTCGTACGCCTGCAGCAACTCGCCCGCGATGATGTACCCGCCCGTCGGGAAGTCGGGCGCCTTGATGTACTTCATCATCTCGAACAGCTTGATGCGCGGGTTGTCGATATACGCGGCGACGCCGTCGATGACCTCGCCGAGGTTGTGCGGCGGAATGTTCGTCGCAAGCCCTACGGCAATGCCCGACGCGCCGTTGACGAGGAGGTTGGGGAACCGCCCGGGGAGCGTTTCGGGCTCTTTTAAGCTGTCGTCGAAGTTGAGGGTAAAGCGGACGGTGTCCTTTTCAATGTCGCGCAGAAGTTCGAGCGCGAGCGGCTCCAAACGCGCCTCGGTGTAGCGCATCGCCGCGGCGGGGTCGCCGTCGACGGAGCCGAAGTTGCCGTGCCCGTTGACGAGCGTCATGCGCATGTTGAAGTCCTGCGCCATGCGCACCATCGCGTCGTAGACGGACGAGTCGCCGTGCGGGTGGTATTTGCCCATGCAGTCGCCGACGATGCGCGCGCACTTTTTGTGCGGCTTGTCGGGCGTCAGCCCCATGTCGTACATAGTGTACAGGATGCGCCGCTGCACGGGTTTGAGCCCGTCCTCCACGCGCGGAAGGGCGCGGTCGAGAATGACGTACTCTGCATACGGGAGCATGGAGCCGGGCAGCACCTCTTCGAGCGGGGTGAGGAACACCTCGCCCTTGTGCTCGGCGGGCTGGGCGGTCTCTTCTCTTTTGTCCTTTCGTTTTGCCACTTGCGTGCCCCTCCCGTCAGATATTCACGCGGTCGATGAAGGTATCGACCTTGTTGAAATTCGCGTTCTGCGCAAGGAACTCCTTGCGCGCCTCCACACGATCGCCCATGAGCGCGGTGACCATCTGCTCCGCCTCGGCGGCGTCCTCTATGTTCACCTGAATGAGATTGCGCCGCGCGGGGTCCATCGTCGTCTCCCAGAGCTGTTCGGCGCTCATCTCGCCCAGACCCTTGTAGCGCTGGATCTGGTACCCCTTGCCGACGATCTCGATCTTTTTCTGCAATTCCGCGTCGTCGTAGGCGTATTCGGTGACGTCCTTTTTATACACTTTGTACAGCGGCGGCATGCCGATGTACACGTTGCCGTTGTTGATGAGTTCGCGCATGTAGCGGAAAAAGAAGGTCAAAAGAATGCAGCGGATGTGCATGCCGTCCTGGTCGGCATCGGAGAGGATGATGACTTTGTGGAACTTCAAATCGTCCATGTTGAAGTCGCTGCCGTAGCCCGCGCCGAGCGCGGAGATGATGGTGCGGATCTCCTCGTTGGCGAGCACCTGGTCGATGCGCTTTTTCTCGACGTTGAGCGGCTTGCCGCGCAGGGGCAGGATCGCCTGCGTCTGCCGCACGCGCGCCTGCTTTGCGGTGCCGCCCGCCGAATCCCCTTCGACGATGAACAGCTCGTTCAGCTCCGGTTTTTTGCCCGTACAGGAGGCGAGCTTGCCGACGAGCGTCAGGTTGTCGATGCTGTTTTTCGCGCGCGCGACCTCCTTTGCCTGCCGCGCCGCAATGCGCACCTTTGCCGCGCCCTGCGCCTTTTTGATGATCTCTTCAAAGACGGGGCGCAGTTTTTTATCTTCGAACAGCTTGCCGAGCCCCTCGACCGTCGCGCTCTCGACGGGCACGCGCGCCTCGGGGTTGCCGAGTTTCGTCTTGGTCTGCCCCTCGAACTGCACGTTCTTCATCTTGACGGAGAGGATCGCCGTCAGCCCCTCACGGAAGTCCTCGCCCAGAAGATTCGGGTCCTTGTCTTTGAGCGCGCCGAGGGAGCGCGCAATGTCGTTCAGGCTCTTTGTGAGCCCCGTGCGGAACCCCGTCTCGTGGTAGCCGCCCTCGGGGGTCGGGATGTTGTTGACGAAGGAGAACATGCTCTCGGTGAACTCCGTCGTGTGCTGAACGGCAAACTCGATGAGGATGCCGTCCCGCTCCGTCTTGTAGCCGATCGGCTCCTGATACAGCGGCGTCTTGCCCTCGTTGAGGTATTCGGCAAAGTCGTGCAGCCCGCCGTCGAACTTATAATTGACGGCGACGGCGCTCTTCCCCTCGGGCACGCGCTCGTCGAAGAGCGCGATCTCCAGCCCCTTGTTGAGGAACGCGAGTTCTTTCAGCCGCTTGGAGACCGCCTCGAAGTTGAAAGTCACGTTGTCGAACACGCGCGCATCGGGTTTGAAATGCACGAACGTGCCGCTCTTCTCCGTCTTTTGCTTGGTGTTTTCGAGATGCCCTTCGGGGATGCCCGAGAGCATCTTGCCCGTCTTGGGGTCCTCGTAGGAGCGGAAGGACATTCTGAAGACGGTGCCGCGGTACACCTCCACTTTCAGCCATTCGGAGAGCGCGTTCGTGACCGACGCGCCCACGCCGTGCAAACCGCCCGAGAAGGAATAGTTGTGCTCGTCGAACTTGCCGCCCGCATGGAGCTGGGTAAAGACGACTTCCACGCCCGAGACGCCCGTCTTGGGGTGGATGTCCGTGGGAATGCCCCGCCCGTTGTCCTCCACCGACGCGCTACCGTCCTTGTACAGGCGCACCTCGATGCGCGTCGCGAACCCGCTCGCCGCCTCGTCGATGGCGTTGTCCACGATCTCCCACAGAATGTGGTGCAGCCCTTTCACGCCCGTCGAACCGATGTACATGCCGGGGCGCAGGCGCACCGCGTCCAGCCCTTCGAGGATCTTTATGTCCTCGGCATTATAGTGATTCTGCTTTTCCGCCATAAAAACCTCTTACTCTTCAAAAAGTGTGTACCGATTTGTGACATTGTACCATATTTTGCGCTTTTTTTCAAGGAAATCGGGGGCGGCAACACAATTTTCAGAAGTTCTGCGGCATGGTTTTCAGAGGCTGCGCCCTTTCGCGCAGAAGCAGCCTCCTCTCCGCATGCCCGCCGTACCCTCCTCCTCGCGCACCGATCCCGCTCCTCCGCCTTACGCGCCCCATCGCGTATCGATCCCGCTCCTCCGCTTTACGCGCACCATCGCGTATCAATCCCGCTCCTCCGCTTTACGCGCACCTGCGGCAAAAAAAAGCGCCCTGCCCGCCCCGCCCGTCCGTTTCTGCCGCCCCGTTTTTACACCGCCTGCGCAAACCGCGCGAAAAATCTTGAAAGCATGCGTTTTTTTATTGACAAACGTTCCCGAAAATGATATAGTAATCAAGCGCGCGGGGGCGTAGCTCAGTTGGTTAGAGCGCATGCTTGACATGCATGAGGTCATAAGTTCGAGTCTTACCGTCCCCACCAAAAACAAGAGCACGGCATATGCCGTGCTCTTGTTTTTGGTGGGGAATGCAGAGATTCGAGCAGGTGCGGCGTAAGCCGCAGCTGTTCGTATTCGAGCGCAGCGAAGAATTTTGCGCCGCAGGCGCAAGCCCTTACCGTCCCGTACCACGCATTGCGCCCGATACGCAAAAAACCGCCCAACAAGGGTGCCTTTTGCTATGGTGGGGAATACAAAGAATCGAGCGGGCGAGGGCGCAAGCCCTCGGCTGTGCGTGTTCGGAGCGCAGCGGAGAACTTTGCCGCGCACGCGGCAAGCCCTTACCGTCCCCTGCCCCGCATTACTTCCGATACATTAAAACCGCCCAAAATGGGTGCCTTTTGCTATGGTGGGAAATGCGAAAGAATCGAGCAGCCGAGGGCGCAAGCCCTCGGCTATTCGTGTTCGGAGCACAGCGGAGAACTTTGCCGCGCATGCGGCAAGCCCTTACCGTCCCCTGCCCCGCATTACTTCCGATACATTAAAACCGCCCAAAATGGGCGGTCTTTTGCGTGGTCGTTTTTCCGCCTCAGCAGGCGGTTTTCGCGGAAAGATACGTGTAAAAAGCTCTGCAGAGGTAAAAACAGGAGCAAATACAACCGAAACGCCGTTTCCCTTACCCTTCGGCATGCGTCAGATCTTGTTCCGAAAGGAACACCTGCGCCTGATACGTCCATTGCAGGATACCGGAGACGACGATCATCTGCACGGCAAACGCGGGAGCGGCGCCGTATTCCGCTTTTGCCCTGCCGCACAATTCTTCCGTGACCTGCACGCGGTCGCTCTCCTTGCAGTCGGCACACAGCCAGCTCCCCTGCGGCAGGAACTTTATGCCGTTCGTCTGCCTGTATTTCGCACATACGGCAAACAAACGCCGCCGCCCCTCCTCTTGGTACACGCCCGCAAGATCTTCAAACGAAAAATCCTCCCGCAGCTCCGCAGGAAGCTGCCCGTAAAAGTGGCGGTGATACTGCCACAGAGTGTCCAGCGTCGGCGTTTCCAACGTTTCAGACAAAAGAATGACGCGCCGTGGGAGATACCTGACATAATGCCCCGCCGCAGGCACCTGCACATTCGCCTTGCTCTCGTACTCCATGCGGGCGCGGCGGATCCGCGTTTTTGCGTACTGCAATTCTGCTATTTTTTCATCGGCGCGCCGCTCCGCCTGTTTCAGCGCGCCGACGATCTTTTCGAGGTCGTCATAGGACAGGATCTCTTTGATCTCGGCGAGCGACAGCCCCATGCACCGCAGCAACTGTATGGTATTCAGACGAACGACCTCCTGCCGCGAATAATAGCGATAGCCCGTCCATTCGTCCGTCCTGCACGGCTTTACCAGCCCGATCCTGTCGTAGTGCCGCAGCGTCTCCGCTGTCATATGCACGAGCTTTGCCGCCTCGCTGACCGAAAAAAATTCTTTCATCGCTGTATATTCCCTTGACATTTGTGTTACACAAAGGTTTATGCTGATTATAACCATAAAAAACGCTCCTGTCAAGCGGGAGCGGGGAGGCTGTAAACCATGAAAAAAATCTCGGCATGCTTGGGCGCGGTTGCGGCGGTGCTGCTGCTCTTTGCCTGCGCGGGCTGTTCGGAGCAGACTTTTACGGAAAAATCGTACACGTCCGACGAAAACGCGGTCACGGAGATCGCGATCGACGCGGAGGACAGGGAGATCGAAGTCTCTGCCTCGGAGGACGGGCGTGTCCATATCGGCTGGTTCGACAGCAAAGAGGAATACCTCGATCTTTCCGTTTCCGACGGCGTACTGACGGTCACGCTGTGTTATGACAAGGACTGGACCGATTATATCGGCGTCAAACCCGCGGCGGAATACCGCAGGATCGAAGTGAAGGTGCCGGAGGGCGTCGCCGTCTTTTCGGCGTCCACCACCAATGAAGACATCACGGTGACGGCGCTTTCCTGCACGGAGAGCGTATCCCTCGCCTCCAACGGCGGCTGCCTCGTCTTTGAACGGCTGGATGCGGGAGCTTCCATCAGCCTGACGGCGAAAAACGGCGACATCACGGGTTCGGTCGCGGGCAGCATGGAAGATTTTTCCCTCTCCTGCACGATAAAAAAAGGTGACTGCAATCTGCCGACGTCTTGGGACGGCGGGCCGAAATCGCTTTCCGTCGACTGCAACAACGGGGACATAGAGGTCACGTTCGTGCAATAGCAAAAGCTGCCCGAAACCGCACAGAGAACGGCGCGCCGTTCGTTTTACTTTTCATGCCGTTTGTTGTATAATGTTTATACTGTTATTGCCGCGACAGACCGCAGTTCCGCAAAGGAGGCGCGCAATGAAAAAAGTGAAGATAACCGTGATGAAAACGGCTTGCTACCCCGACCTGATCGAAAAATACGAAAACCCGCTATTGCATGCCTGCGACATGCGCGAGGGGCAGGTCTTTATCGCAAACGGCTGGGAAAAGCCGAAGGATTTCTGCGACAGCGCATGGGAGAGCCTATCCCCCTTTGTGCTGGCGCTTGCACACGGCGGCGAAGATTTTTATAACGGCTGGATGAAGAATAAAAGGTCGGCAATGCTCTCCTGCAACGACGGGTTCCGCCCCGTCAGTTTCCTGCTCGAAACGATGGAAGCAGAGGCGGAATAACGAACGGCAGAATGCGGCAAATCAAAAACAAAGAGTTGTTCTTTCGAGGGCAATAAACAAAACAGTCCGCACGGAACAAGTTCCGTGCGGACTGTTTGACAAGCTCCCCCGCCCGCCGCCATTCGGCGCGGGCGGGGGAGCACTGCTTATTCCCAAAAAACGATCCGCATTCACTGTTGCGTAACGACAGCATTCGGGTCATCCCTGTTTCGCCTCTTCGCGTTCTCCACCACGAAAAAAACCGCCCTTTTTGGACGGTTTTTTTCGTGGTGGAACTGAAGATAACAAATTCGATTGAAAAGAGACAGAGAAAACCCGGCGATCTTCGGGTAAAAGGCCGTCTGGATCGTCGGGTTCGGGCAATTTGCTGAAATTATAATGGATTTCGAGTTTATCATCATACAATTCCACTTTGCGAATCATCGCGTCAATGATAAGCTGCGGCTCCTGCTCGGGCAGGATAGTCAGAAAGTCTATAATCTGTTCCCGCGTGAGGAGATTGCTTTCTTTGCTCTCCTCTGCGAGGATTTTACCATTTAGAATGTCTATCTCTACCTCCAACTCCGTCATGCGGCTCTTGGTCGTAGCGGTAAGCAAGCCTTCCTCAACGGCATTCAAAAGGTTTTTAAGCGCCTTCTGCTTTTTATCCCTGTTCTCTTTCAAAAGATGCAGCACGGATTGATCCTGCCAACGCTTGCGGTGAATATCTACGACAGCATCTGCAATACGCTCCACATTCCCCGGCGCACGCAACAGGTTCACGGTCGTCTGCAACACGATTTTTTCCAAATCTTCTTTCCGGATATTCGCTTTTGGGCAGGCGGAGCTTTTCTTTTTCCTCGTCGAACACTTATAATAGTAATTGACTTTTCCGTTATAGGAAGTACCGCTTTCTCCGTTCATCTTCTTCCCACATACGCCGCAATAGAGTTTTCCCTTTAACAGAAACTCGGTCTCTCTGCTGTGCGAGCCGAGTTTATTTTTTGCCAGCATCGCCTGAACGGTATTGAACAATTCCGTTGCCACGATGGGCGGGAAAGCATTCGTATATTTCTTTTCATTATGATAATAAACGCCTATGTAGCGAGTATTGCGCAATATCTGGTAAATGGCATTGGGCAGGAACGGTTTACCCCTGCGGGAAAGTCCGCGTTGGTGCAGGATTTCAATGATTTCACGCGCAACCTTACCGGAGGCGTATTGGTCAAAGATATAGCGGACAGCCTCCGCCTCGTCTTCATTCACGACGATCTTTTTATCGACGACTTTATATCCGTAGGCGATACCGCCGCCGACAAAGTTGCCTTTTTCCCTGCTCTCAATTTCTTCCGAACCTGTCGAGGGCATAGACGAGAACGATCTCCCATTCCTGCGGGGTATCGCTGTCCGAGAGCATCCGCTGAAACTCCGCCCTGTGGTCGTTGGTGCCGGTCATGGCACGGTCGATATACGTTCCCACAATACGCAACCCGTTGCGCTCTGCAAATTCGTTACAGACGCGGAGCTGTCCTTCTATGGATTGTTCAGACTGCCGTTCGCTGCTATACCTCGCGTAGATAACTGCCGATTTCACTTACACCACCTCCAACTTTCTTTCAGCCATTGGACTGTGGAAAGGTCTTTCTCGAAATTACCGAAGAACTTCCTTTTCAGCCGTATGGCCTCTTCGTCGGGCAAGGTGAATCTGAAATAGTAGGCAATGCCTTTATTCGGATACCTGTCCGGCTTGGTGACGCCTGCAATGATGACTGTCTGCATAAACAAATCCTCCTCAAATTTTTTGCTTTCATTATACCTCATAACGGCAGGGAAAACCAGGCACGGAAACGGCAGCGTTTCCTGTGAATACCCCGATATACCGGAGGACGAAGGAAACATAACCGATACAATTCCCGTATAATTTTTAGCCTGCCGTACCTTTCGGCGGAGAAAAAAGGGAGAGCGGGAACGGTGTGTCAAAGGTCTGCCCACACAGGGACGCGCAGGGATTTCTGAAAAACAGACTTATTCGAGTATTCAAAATCCCTGCGCGCCTTTGACACAGCGCGAAAGCTCTCCCAAACTCCGAACGCCGAAAGGTGCGGCGGAAAAGTTTCGGGTTTGTACAGATTCAGTTGGGTTTCGG
>JAGHJD010000063.1 GCA_017886895.1 Clostridia bacterium
CGTGACCCTGCCTGCGGGGCTGGAGCATATCGGCGACAACGCGTTCGCCTATTGCAGCAAACTTGCGCAGGTGAACCTCGGCGACTGCAAAGGACTTATTGAGATCGGCAGCGCCGCGTTCCGCTCCTGTGCGCTCACCGCCGTCACCATTCCCGCAAGCGTGCAGACGGTGGAGGATTGCGCCTTCAACGTCAACAAAACGCTGAAAATTTACTGCGAAGCGGCGGAACAGCCGGGCGGATGGGGCTCGGACTGGAATTACTGCGGGGGAGAGTATCTTCCTGTCGAATGGGGCAGTGCCGCTCCCTGACGAACGGGTGCTGAAAGCGGACAGGAGGGCGGCGCCCCGCATTCCTGCGGGGCGCCGCCCTCGCTTTCTTTTCTGCCGATAAACGCGCCCGCCGTGCAAATTGCACGGCGGGCGCGTTTTGCGCGCTCCGAGAGGAGCGCGCGGCGTTTATTTCTTTTTCAGGAATTTATTTTTTTTGACGGCTTCGTAGCAGAGCACCGTCGCCGCCACGCCCACGTTCAGCGAATCGCAGCTCCCCTCCATGGGGATGGCGATGAGCGTGTTTTTACAGCAGGAATACCATTCGCGCGAAATGCCGTAGCGCTCGCTGCCCATGACGAGCGCCGTCTTTTTGCCGAACGGCTCGTCGTAGTAGAATTTTTCCGCGCGCGTATCCGCAAGGTAGACCGTGAACCCGTGCTCTTCCAGCCAGCCTGCGCACTCCTCCACGCTCGCAAATTCGTAGCGGGGCACGGAGAGCACCGCCCCCTGGCTGCCCTTGATGAGCTTCGGGTGCGTCAGGCGCGCCTTGCGGTTGCAGAAGAACACCGCGTCCACGCCCGCGCCGTCCGCCATGCGCAGCATGGTGCCCACGTTCCCCGGGATCTCGATGCCGTCCAGCACCAGCACGACCGCGTCGTCTGCGGGGCGGAATTTTGCAAGGTCGAAGAAGGGGAGTTTCGCCAGCGCCAGCAGCCCGTCCGGCTGTCCGCGTTCGGAGACCTTCGCGAACGTCTTTTCGGAGAGGATATAGCGGTGCGCGCAGCGCGCCGCAAGCCTCCCCGCGAGCGCCGCCGCCTCGGGCGTGCGGATATGCGCGGGGCATAAAAACAGGCTGTCGAGCGGGGTCTGAAATTTTTCGCACAGCGAGAGCATCCAGATCCCCTCGGCAGGGAACAGCTTTTCGGGGTTTGGTTTGCTGTTCGCCGCGATCCCTTTGAGCTGTTTGATTTTCGGGTTCTGCTCGCCGATGGGCAGAAAGGCGTGCTCTCCGAGCACTCGCTCCAATTGTTCGTTCATGCCCTTTATGGTAGCAGATTTTCGCGCGCGCGTCAAGCGCTGCCCGCATTTCTCCCGAGAGCCGCGCCTTTTCGCGCGCACGGGGAACTTCCGCCTGAGCGTCCGCGCCTTTTCGCGCGCACGGGGAACTTCCGCCCGAGCGTCCGCGCCTTTTCGCGCGCTTTCGTCGCTCCCGCGCCCCGCCGCCCGAAACGGGCGGCGGGGCGTTCCGCGTTTTTCGGTTTGCGGGGCGTTCCGCGCGCTTCGCCGCAGTTCCGTTCCGTCCGTTCTCCGCACGCCCGTCCCCGCTGTCGGCATAATATGGATTGAGACTTTTTACCGCGGAAGGACGGGAATGAAACACGCAGGGAACTTTGTGCGCGCGGCGCGCGCATGCCGCGCGGGGGCGGTGAACCAGGCGGTCGTGGCGAACGTCGGCGCGCTGCTCTTTGTGCCGCTCACGCGCCTGTACGGCTTTACATATCTGCAGCTCGGGCTGCTGACCGCCGTCTGCTTCTGTTCGCAGCTTCTGGCGGATACGGCGCTCATTTTTCTGATAGACCGCCTCTCCCGCCGCGCGCTCGCCGTTGCCGCGAGCGCGGCAAGCTGCATCGGGCTGCTCTTTTTCGGCTGCGTGCCCTATGTGTTTCCCGAAGGGGGTGTGTACGGCGGTATCCTCGGCGCGGTGGCGGTCTTTGCCTGCGCGGGCGGGATGCTCGAGGTCGTCCTCTCCAACATTGCGGACGGGCTGCCCCCGTCCGCGGGGGGCATGTACCTCCAGCGCACCGTATACGCATGGGCGCAGGCGGGGCTGGCGGCGTATCTGCTCGTGTTTTTACAGCTCTTCGGTGCGCAGTATTGGAACGTTGCCCTCTTCCCGCTTGCGGCGATCCCTGCGCTCCTGCCCGCATTCCTCGTGCGCGCGCGTCTGCCTGCGCGGGAAAAGACGGCGCCCGTGCGCTCCGCTTTCCGCTCCGTGTACCTGTTCGCCGTGCTCGCGGTGCTGTTCGGGTACGGCGCGGAGACGGCAATGAACCAGTGGATCTCCTCCTTCGCGTCGGAAGTTCCGGGCTTTGACGCGGGCGGCATGCTCGGCTGTGTGCTGTTTTGTCTCTGCCTCGGCGCGGGCGGGGCGGCGTTCGTCGCTTTGCAGCGCAGCAGGGGCGGCATGCCGTCCCTCGCGCCCGCGCTTGCCGGGCTTGCGGGCACGGCGGCGTATCTCGGCGCGGCTTTTTTTGCCTCTCCCGCGCTCGCGCTGGCGAGCGCGGTGCTGTGCGGGTTTTTCGTGGGAGTGCTCTCGCCCGGTGCGATGAGCAGCGCCTCCCGCGCCCTCCCGCATACGGGCGGCTGGATGCTTGCCTCGCTCGCGCTCGCGCAGGACGTAGGCGCCGCCGCGCTCCCGGCGCTTATGGGCGCGGCGTCCGATACGGCGGGCATGCGCACGGGCTTTTTCCTCTCCGCCGCGGCGCCCTTTCTGGCGGCGGCATTCCTCTTCGGCATGCGGCGGGGAAAAGACGTGCTCCCGCTGCGGAAGGGCGGGTGCGCCCGTCGGATTTTCCGCGCACGCTCAAAAAAAATGTAAATAGCCTTGCTATTTTCAAGACAAACCTTCTTTTTTATGCTATAATGGGCAAAAGCTATTGCATTGAGGATTTTTATGAGCGAAACGCGCAAGCCGCCCCTTTCCGCAGAAGAGAGCGCGGAGACGGGGAAAGACTTCGATCAAAAGCCCGCAGCCGCCGCGGAAAACACCGTTCCTGCGGAGTCCTCCTCCGCGCCGCAAGCGGCGCGGGAGAACGCCGCCGGGGAGCAGGGGAATGCTGCCGGAGAGCGGGGCGGCGTGCGTGCGCAAGCGGAAGCCGACGCGGACGAAAAGAGCATGTCGGCGCGGCGCCGTTCGCGCCGCGCGGTCGCGGAGGCGCTCGTCGGGGAGGATAACTCCGCGCGCTTCACCGAGATGGACAAGAAGAAGAGTACGAAAAAGTACCTCATCTTCGGGTTCGCAACGCTCATCATCATCGTGCTCGTCATCTGGCTGGTCGTCAGCCTCAGCCAGACGCTGATGGAGCAGGAGGGCGGGCTCGCCTCCTTCGAACAGATCTTTGCGGATATGTTCGGCGATTGGCACAGGTGGATCTACCTCGTCATCGCCATCGTGCTGGCGGGCGTGTACTTCCTGTTCGATACGACGAAGTACACCCTCATCAACCGCGCGTATCACAACAAGCTCGGGTTCAAGAACAACGCAAAGGTCGCGCTGACGGGCAAGTATTACGAGGCGATCACGCCGCTCTCGACGGGCGGTCAGCCCATGCAGATCTATTATCTGCACAAGAAGGGCATTTCGGGAGCGACGAGTACCTCCGTCATCTTCGTCAAATACGGCATTCAGATGCTCTCGTGGACGGTCGTCGCCGCCTTCGTCATGGGGTTCGGCGTCGGCGTCATCGCGGGCGTGCAGGCGGGCGGCGACTGGATCCGCATCGGCGGCTGGGTCGGGTTCGGCGTCAACGCCTTTATCCCGCTGTTCGTCACCTTCGTGATCGTCTGTCCGCGCGCGATGTCGGCGTTCATCAACATGTTCGTCAAGCTCTTCTATAAAATGAAGATCATCAAGCGCCCCGAACGCATCGAAGGGAAGATCCGCCAGTGGGTCTCCGACTTTTCGCTCGTCTCGCAGTTCATCTATAAAAAGCCGCTCAACTTCGTACTGCTCTTTTTGCTCTGCCTGACGGAGCCGCTCATTCAGCTCTCCATGCCGTATTTCGTGCTCATGGCGCTGTGCGGGGGCGACCTTTCGGTGAGCGCTTTTGCGTCGATGTCCGGCCGGGAACTGTATTGGATGTGCGTCGTCATCACGATGTACGGGCAGTATGCGGCGAGCTATATCCCCACCCCGGGCGCGTCCGGCGCGATGGAGACGCTGTTCATGTTCGGGTTTGCCGACCTTGCCGCCAACAAGATCTTCTGGGTGGTCATGGTCTGGCGGTTCCTCAACTATTACGTGTACGTCGTCTGCGGGCTGGGCATGAACGTATTCGATATAATCCGTTCCTTCTACCGCAAGCACCGCGCTAAGAAGCGGGAACTTGCCGCAGCGGGCGCGGGCGGGGACGCAGCCGTCCCTTCGCCGCAGGGCCCGCCCGAAGAGGAGAGCGGCACAGCGGAGCCGCCCGTCGCCGCAGAAAAGGCGGGGGAGAAAGGAGACGGGGACGCCGCGCAGGGTCTGCCCGAGGACGTCGCGGGGCAGCCGGGGCAGGGCGCCGCGCGGGGCGATCCTCCCGAACAGGAGAAATAAAGCAATTTTTCCGCCGCGCGGGGAGCGTGTACGCTCCCCGCGCGGTTTTTTCTCTGCCTCGCGCAGGCGTTGCGGGGCAGAGAAAAGCTGACAGGCGTGGCAAAAAACGGTAAAAAGTGCGGACGCAGCGGGCGGCGGTTTTGTGGAAAAAAGCGAGTTTTGGTGTGGTAACGTTGAGATATTTCACATAAAAAATGTAAGAAACAAAGATTTTTTTAAAAGACTTGACAATACAGAAAGTTTACTCTATAATTGAATACAGTAAATGAGTGAAGTCGGGCACGCCCGCAGCGCCGCCGTTCGGGCGGTTTTTGCCGCAGTTTGCAAGGGAGCCCGAAAACGGTTCGGTTTCAAAGCCGTCGGGGGAACAGGGCGCGGAGAGTTTCTGCGCCGCGCGTTCGGCGCGGCTTGAAATAAATTCCAGATTGAAGGCGGTCGCCTCTGCGCTCTCCGCCTGAGAAAAAAGGGGAGGAAACATGAGAAAGAAGTTCCTATGGGTTCTGCTTGCCTGCGTCATGGCGTTTTCTCTCGCGGCGTTCACCGCCTGCGAAGCGGACATGACCGATGAAGACACGGTCCGCGCGACGGGCGTCACGCTGAACGAGACGTCGATCTCGCTGGCTGTCGGGGAGCAGTTCCAACTTACGGCAACGCCCACGCCCGAGAATGCGACCGATCCGATCACCTGGCGCACGGACGATACGTCTATCGCAGAGGTCACGCAGGAGGGGCTTGTCACTGCCAAGTCGGTAGGGCAGGCTACCATCACCGTGCAGATCTACACCGCAAAGGCTACCTGCGAAGTCACCGTTACGCCTGCGCAGTCCCTTCCTGCAACATCCGTTGAACTGCCCGATACCGCATCGGTCGAGAAGGGCAGCACGACGACGCTGTCCGCGACCGTCCTGCCGCAGGGCACGACCGACGAGGTCAAATGGACGATCGTGAGCGGCGATTCGTATGTTGACATTAAGCCGAGTTCCGATGGGCTGACCTGCACGGTCGAGGGCGTCGCGGCGGGCAGTGCCGTCATTCGGGCGACGGCGGGAAATTTCAGCGATACCTGCACCGTCACCGTTACGGATAACGGGGGGGGGACGGAACCTGAGCCGCCCGCATATACGAAGTTGGTTGGTTACAGCGTGCAGGATAATGCTTTTACGGACGGCGAAACTGCTGTTTCGGGCGGCACGATTGTAAACAACGGTTTTAAGGCGGATACGGTGAACTCGGTGTATGTTGACAACCCGTATTACAATGAGACGGTCACGTCGGCAAGCATTGTCGTAGAGTTCTATATCGGCAGTGCGACATTGGAGAATTGGGCGCCTCTCTGGGGTATCAAGGACAGCGGAAATGGATTTTTAGCGCTTGTTGTCAACGGGGACGGTCAGCTTCAGCTCTCGTACAATGCGTATTCTCCGGTCGGAACAGATAATAACTATTTCGATCAGTCCCTTGGGGCGCCGACCGTAGGCAAGCACACGCTTTTGATTAGTATTGCGGATGACGGTTCGCTGGATATATATTATGACAACGGCACTGCGCCGCTGGCATCGATAGATTTGGATGATGTATATAATGTCGCGGAGGGTGACACATATGCGGCATCGGGTGAAACAGTGGACGAGTATCTGCTGCAAGCCGAGCGCCTGTATTTCTTCGGCGGCGCTTGGGGTGAACTGAGTGTTTCCGGCGACACGTGGACTTGGACGGGAACGCCTTGGGCAGGTAACTTCAACGGTTCAATCTTGAGCTGTGATTTCTACAGCGGGATCATTCCCGTGTCGGAAGTTTTCGGCGCATAAACGCGGCTGAAACGGAAAATTTACAAAACAGAAGAGCGCGGGCAGACAGCCCGCGCTCTTTGGCAATGTTTTTGACGGTAATTTCATAGAGTTCCCTCGGCAGGCTCGGGATGACGGGGAACACCCCCCGATATGCTTGGGATAGCACAATGTGTCATTTCGACCGAGCGGAGCGAGCGGAGAAATCTGAGCGGAGCGCCGCGTTTGCTGTATGCAGTCTGTACGGCTCAACTGACTGCATACGGCTTACAACGCATTTGGCTCAGATCCCTCGGCTGCGCTCGGGATGACACACGGATAATTATTCCCGCACGCTTAGTTCCGCATGCGCGTTCGGCTTTACTGCTGCGGTCGTGAAATCGGTGTACACCACAAACCCCGCCCGCGCCTTGGGCGGCTTTTTCACAAAGCGGCGTTCGCACACGTCCACGGGTACCCGCTCTTCGCTTTGCGCATCCGAATAGTACGCGCAGATCTCGGCGGCGGTCTGCAAAACGGAGGCGGGCGCCTTGCGCCCGTCCGTGCGCACGATCACGTGCGCGCTGTGGTAGCGCTGTGCGTGCAGCCATACGTCGTGCGGCGCGCTCTCGCGCAGCAGGCGGTCGTTCTGCAAGTTGTTCCTGCCCGCGAAGATGCGGAATCCCTCCGTCTCATAGGCGCGGAAGGGGCTTTGCCTTGCGGGCGCGCTCTTTCTCTTCTGCGGCGCGGGGAGCACCCCCGCCGCGCGCAGTTCCTCCTCCGTCTCGGTGAAGTCCTCGTTCTCCTCCGCGCGCAGCACTTCGGAGAGCATGCTCAGCGTGTAGTCGCGCTCCTCCTCCGCCTCCGCGATCTGCGGCTGCACGGCGGCGAGCGTGCGCTTTTGCTTTGCGTACTTTTTGAAATATTTCTGCGCGTTCTGCGCGGGGGTGAGCTGCCTGTCCAGCGCGATCTTCACGGAAGGGGAGCCCTCCTCGTACCAGTTCGCGAGCGTGCAGCTCTCCGCGCCGCGGGGGATCGCGTAGAGGTTCGCGGTGAGCAGTTCGCCGTTCACGCGGTTTTTCTCCATGTCCGCACAGCTCTGCCTGCGCTCTTCGAGCAGGGCGAGCTTTTTCTCCTCCTTTTTCAGCCGCGCGTGCAGCGCGCTTTCGAGGCGGCGCTTTCTGTCTGCAAAGTCTCGCCTGTTCTCCCGTTCGGTGTAATAGCGGTCGGCGGCATCGATCACGCTCCCGCAGCGCTCCCCGCCCGCAAAGCGCGCATGGAAGTCGACGGGCTCGCCGTTCACCCGCTCCACGGCGGGCGCGGTCTCGTCGGAAAAGATGAGCGCGCGCAAGGCGTCCGCAAGCTCCTCCGCGGCGGCGTTCTGCGGGAGCAGCGGCGCGAGCAGCGCGCAGGTGGAATACGCCAGCCCCGCCACGTTCTGCGAGAGGAACCGCGCAAGGTCGCCGCCCGAAAAGGCGGAAAGCCTCTCTGCGAGCGCGGCGCGGTCGGAAGGGTCCGCCTTGTCCTGCGCGGCGGGCGGGGCGTATTTCACGCCCGGGAAGAGCACGCGTTTGAAATTTTCCTGCAAAGAGGAAACTTTGAGCGCGCCTAAAATGACCCCGTTTTCGGTGAGTACGAGGTTGGAGTACTTTCCCATGATCTCGGCGTACAGCACGCGCTCGGCGCGCGCAAATTCGCCCGCGCAGTCAAAGGCGAAGGCGAGGATACGTTCAAAACCGAGCTGGTTCACCGATAAAAGCTGCGCGCCCGTCAGGTGCTTGCGCAGCAGCATGCAGAAGTTCGGCGCGACGTCCGGCGCGGTGCGCGGCTGCTGCGAGAGCAGTGCGCGCGCAAAGGACGCGTGCGTGTTCAGAAGTAGTTTCTGCGTCTTTCCGCCCGCGTAGAGGATAAGGTCGACCTCGTCGCGCGAGGGCTGTATGATCTTGTTCACTTTGCCGCCCGAAAGTGCGGCGTCGAGTTCGCGTGCGATATGGCGCAGCGTGAATGCGTCCTGCGGCATAGTTCTCCTTCGCGCCCCCTCAGCGTGGCGCATACGGGTCTATTATACCGCCGCCGCCCGAAAAAAGCAACACCGCCGCGCAGAATTTTCCGCAGGCGGCGCAAAACGCTTTTCAAATCCGAACGTTTGTGGTAGAATGGTATTTCGAAAAAATATCAAGATCGGACGCAGGAGAAAAAACCATGCAGTACAAAACCGAACCTTCCGAAAAGAGCACCGTCAGGATCACGATGACCTTCGACAAGGCAGAGTGGGACGAGGCGAACCAGAAAGCGTATTTGCGCACGCGCGGCAGGTATGCCGTGAACGGGTTCCGCAAGGGCAAGGCGCCCAAGCACGTCATCGAACTCAACTACGGCAAGGGCGTGTTCTATGAGGACGCGCTCACAGACCTGTTCAACGACCACTATCCCGAGGCGATCGAAAAGGAGAAGGACAACTTCACCGTCGTCGGGCAGGCGGACCTCTCCGTCGAGGACATCGGCGAGAACGGCGCCGTGCTCGTCGCGGTCGCACCCGTCAAACCCGAGGTCAAGCTCGGCGCATACAAGGGTATAAAGGTCAGGAAAGCGGAGTATAATGTTAAGGACGCGGACGTGGAGGCGGAGCTTTCCCGCCTGCAGGAGCGCAACTCCCGCCTCGCGGAGGTGGAGGGGCGCGCCGCCGAAAACGGCGACACCGCGACCATCGACTTTTCGGGCAGCGTGGACGGCGAGAAGTTCGCGGGCGGCACGGCGGAGAACTATGACCTCGTGCTGGGCAGCGGCTCCTTCATCCCCGGCTTTGAAGAGCAGGTCGTGGGCATGAACGTCGGCGAGAGCAAGGACGTGAACGTGAAGTTCCCCGATGACTACCAGGCGGAGGAGCTCAAGGGCAAGGACGCCGTGTTCGCCGTCACCCTGCACAAGCTGCGCCGCAAAGAGCTGCCCGAAGTGAACGACGAGTTCATCAAGGACGCGGCGGGCGCGGAGAGCGTCGAGGCGTATAAGAAGGAGACGCGCGAGCGCCTTGAAAAGCAGGCGAAGGAGCGCGGCGACGCGGAGACGGAGAACAACCTCGTCAAGGCGGTCACCGATAACGCGGAGGTGGAGATCCCCGACGCGATGATCGAGAGCGAGATGGACAACATGGTGCGCTCGGCGGAGTACCGCCTCGGCATGCAGTACGGCGGCATGAAACTTGCCGACTACCTGCGCTACATGGGCACGGACGTGGCGTCCTTCCGCGAGGGCTACCGCGAACAGGCGAAAGAGAACGTGAAGGGCCGCCTCGTCGTGGAGGCGATCATCAAAGCCGAGGGGCTGAAGGCGGAGGAGAGCGACGTCGACGCGAAGATCGAAGAGCTCGCCAAAGCCGCGGAAAAGACGGTCGAGGAGTATAAAAAGGACGTGACCGACTCGCAGCGCGAATATCTCGCGGAGGACGTGGTCATCAACAAATTGCTCGACCTTCTGAAGAAGGAGAACACGCTCGAGGTCGGGGCTGCCGAAGAGGAGAAAGCGGACGCCGAAGAGGAAAAGGCGAAGAAACCTGCAAAAAAGACGAAGAAAGCTGAAAAAGCGGAGTGATTGCAATGAAGGATATGCAGATGAACCTCATCCCCATGGTCGTGGAACAGTCCAGCCGCGGCGAACGCTCGTACGACATCTATTCGCGGCTTTTGGAGGACCGCATCATCTTCCTCTCGGGCGAGATCAACGACGCGATGGCGAACACCATCGTGGCGCAGCTCATCTACCTCGAGGCGAAGGACATGAACAAGGCCATCAGCCTGTACATCAACAGCCCGGGAGGGAGCGTCTCGGCGGGGCTGGCGATCTACGACACGATGCAGTATATCCGCTGCGACGTGTGCACGATCTGCATCGGGCTTGCGGCGAGCATGGGCGCGTTCATCCTCTCCAGCGGCGCGAAGGGCAAGCGCTTTGCGCTCCCCAACAGCGAGATCATGATCCATCAGCCGCTCGGCGGCGCGCAGGGGCAGGCGAGCGACATCAAGATACAGGCGGAACACATTTTAAAGACCAAAGAAAAGATGACCCGCATCCTTGCGGAGAATACGGGCAGGAATTTTGAGGAGATCGAGCGCGACACCGACCGCGACAATTATCTCTCCGCGGAAGAGGCGCGCGCCTACGGGCTCATCGACAAGGTGTATTATAAGAGGTAACGTTCCGCTCTGCGCCGTGAGGGCAGGGCGGGAGACCGCCGCTTTTACGGCTGCGCGCGCGGGAACGCGCGCGGAAGGAGGAATAAACCATGGAACACGAAGAACAGTTTTGCTCTTTCTGCGGCAAGCCCAAGAGCCGCACGAAGGCGCTTATCAGCGGACCGGACGGCGTGGCGATCTGCGACGAGTGCGTCGAGCTGTGCAGCGAAGAACTGCACGGCGCGCTCGAAGAGGCGCAGGCGCCCGCAGAGCTCGTTCCGCTCAAAAAACCCGCCGAGATCAAGGCGGAGCTGGATAAATACATCGTGGGGCAGGACAAGGCAAAGCGCGTGCTTTCCGTTGCCGTCTACAACCACTACAAGCGTATCAACAGCGAACAGAAACAGGACGACGACGTCGAGATCGAAAAGAGCAATATCCTGCTGCTCGGCCCCACGGGCTGCGGCAAGACGTTGCTCGCGCGCACGCTCGCGCGCATCCTCAACGTGCCCTTTGCCACGACGGACGCGACCACGCTCACCGAGGCGGGCTACGTCGGCGAGGACGTCGAGAATATCCTGTTAAAGCTCATTCAGAACGCCGATTACGACATCGAAAAGGCGCAGCGCGGCATCATCTACATCGACGAGGTGGATAAGATCGCGCGCAAGGGCGAGAACGTCTCGATCACGCGCGACGTCTCCGGCGAGGGCGTGCAGCAGGCGCTTTTGAAGATCATCGAGAGCACCGTTGCCAGCGTGCCGCCGCAGGGCGGCAGGAAGCACCCGCAGCAGGAGTGCATGCGCATCGACACGACGAACATTCTCTTCATCTGCGGCGGGGCGTTCGTGGGGCTGGATAAGATCGTGCAGGCGCGCAAAGACGACGCCTCCCTCGGGTTCGGCGGCAAGATCAAGAGCGCGGAGGAGACCGATTACCGTCTCCTCGAAGAGGTCAAGCCGCAGGATCTCACCAAGTTCGGGCTGATCCCCGAGTTCGTCGGGCGCATCCCCATCGTCGTGAGCCTGCACCCGCTGGACGAGACGGCGCTCGTCAAGATCCTCACCGAGCCGAAGAACGCGCTTTTGAAGCAGTACGAAAAGCTCGTCGGCATGGACGGGGTGAAACTCTCCTTCGAGCCCTCCGCCGTCAGCGAGATCGCGAGCACCGCGATCAAGCTCAAGACGGGCGCGCGCGGACTGCGCACCATCATCGAGAACCTGATGACGGACGTCATGTACGAGATCCCGTCGGACGGCAACATAAGCGAAGTGCGCATCACGCGCGACTGCGTGCTCGGCAATTCCAAGCCCGAAGTCGTCAAAAAGAGCGCATGACGGATCGCACCTTTCGCCGCGCGGGAGTTTTCCCGCGCGGCGTTTTAATCTTTCTTTTACATTCCGTTTACAAACGTTTAACGGGAGGGGAACACTGCGGCAACAGTTGCGGGGTATCATACGGGTATCAAAACAAGGAGGTATCCGCTATGAATACGGATCGGGAGGAACAGAAAAAAGTTGCGGAGCGCATCCTGCGCTCGTATGCGCCGAAAGAGGAGAACGGCGCGGACGCGCTGCGCAGGCTGGATAAGAAGGTGCGGCTGCCCGCCACGCTGTTCGGCTGGCTGTTCGGGTGCCTTGCGGCGCTCGTCCTCGGCGTGGGCATGTGCCTTGCGATGGAGGTCATCGGCGACCTGTTCGTGCTCGGCATCGTCATCGGCTGCGTCGGCATCGCGATGGCGTGCGTCACCTATCCCATTTACAGCGCGATTCTGCGCTCGCGCAGGAAGAAGTACGCCTCTGCAGTGGAGACGCTCGGCAGGAACATTCTTTCGGAGTAAGGGGCGGCGCGCTCTGCCGCGCGGCACAGTCTCCGTTCGCAGCCGCGCCGCCTCCTGCACGGGCGCGGCGACTGTACGGATACGGCGGCGCAGCCCCGGCGGGCAGTTTCGCGCTGCGGCGGCAACTGCACGGACGCGGCGCCGCCGCGTCCGTGCTTTAACAATATTTTAACAAAATTTTAATAGTTTCAAAAGAGAGCGGCGGTACAATCGGAGAAAAGAGGACGGGAGGAGAGAGGAATGGTGAAGATCCTGATCGCGGAGGACGATGCGAGCCTGAACAGGCTGGTCTGCGGGCACCTGAATGCGCACGGATACGAGGCAACGGGCGTGCCGGACGGGCGCGCGGCGCTCGAAAAGATGGAGACGGCGCACTTTGACATGCTCATCAGCGACATCATGATGCCCGTGATGGACGGGTTTTCTCTCGCGGAGACGGTCCGCGCGGCGGATAAGTCGATGCCCATTCTCTTTCTGACCGCGCGGGAGGACATCGCCTCCAAACAGCGCGGCTACGACCTCGGCATAGACGAGTATATCGTCAAGCCCTTCGACATGGACGAGCTGCTGCTGCGCGTCCGCGCCGTGCTGCGCCGCGCGCGCATCCGCTCCGACCGCAAGCTCGTCGTGGGCAACCTCGTCATGGACAGTGACGAGCACAGCGCGTATGTGGACGGGGAGGAGCTTCCGCTCACCGTGCGCGAATTTGACATCCTCTACGGCATGCTCTCCTATCCCAAAAAGACATTCACGCGCGCGCAGATGATGGAGTCTTTCTGGGACTACGATTCGTCCGCGACCTCGCGCACGGTGGACGTGTATATGGTCAAGCTGCGCGAAAAGACGGCGAAGTGCACGGGGTTCGAGATCGTCACCGTCTACGGGCTCGGCTACAAGGCGGTGCTCAAATGAAGAACGGCGGGAAGAGGCGCGGCGTCGTCGGGCTGACGGAGTACGGCTCGCTCGCGCTGTTCGTGGTCGCGGTCGCCGCAGTCGCGGCGGCGGTATTCGGGCTCGTGTGGCATTTTGCGGGCAGGCTTGCCGTCGCGGTCGGCGTGACGGCGGCGGCAGTGCCCGTCGTGACTCTTCTCGTCTGGCTCGTGTGGCGGCTGTTCAGGCAGCGGAAGGTGGACCGCCCCGTCGCGAAGATCCTGAACGTGACCGAGCACATGGCGCGCGGAGAGTTCGATACGGACTTCACCCTCGCGCACGAATGGGGGGAATACGACGTATTCGACTTTATTCTCGAAAACCTCTCGCTGACGGCGGAGGAGCTGAAGAGGGGAGAACAGCGACGGTCGGACTTTGTGGCGAACGTCTCGCACGAACTGAAGACGCCGCTTGCGATCGTTACCAACTGCGCGGACGTTCTGCGGCAGGAAGGGCTTCCGGAAGAGCGCCGAAGGGAGTATGCGGAAATTTTGCATGCCGCGGCAGGGCGGCTTTCTGCGCTCGTCTCGAACGTGCTCAAGCTGGATAAGCTGGAGAACGGCAGCATGCCGCCCGAGGCGAAGAAGTTCGACCTCGGCGAATCGCTCGCACAGTGCGTTCTGCAATTCGAGGACGCCGCCGAGCGCAAGGGGCTGAATTTTGCCTGCGAGATAGAGGAGGGGGTGGAGCTCGTCTCGGACGAGAGCCTGCTCTCCATGATCTGGACGAATCTCCTCTCCAATGCCGTCAAGTTCACGGATGCGGGAGGCACCGTCTTTGTCACGCTGCGGCGGGAGGAGGGCGGCGCATGCGTCGAAGTGCGCGATACGGGCTGCGGCATGAGCGCGGAGACGGGCGCGCATATCTTCGATAAATTCTATCAGGGCGACACCTCGCACGCGCAGGAAGGGAACGGGCTGGGGCTCGCGCTCGTCAAAAAGGCGATCGACCTTGTCGGCGGCGAGATCGTCGTCGAGAGCGCGCCCGGCGAGGGCAGCCGCTTTACGGTGCGGCTGCACGGAGGCGCTTAATGGGCAGGCGCAGGCTGCGGGAGATCCTCAGGGAACCCGGGAAGCCCCTTCTGATCGCGGTCGGCGCGCTGGCGCTGTTGTTTGTCGCGGGCGCGGTGGCGATGGTCGTGCTCGGGTACGACGGGGTATGGGCATACGTCGTCTATGCGGGCGCGGCGGTGTTCTTCGCGTACGCCGCCTATCTGCTCATCAGGTTCATTCCGCGCATCAAAGGGGCGTTTGCTCGTGCGGCGGAAAAGAGCCCCGCACTGCGCCGCGTTCTGCACGATTACGGCGCGCGCACAGTGGTTTTCGCCTCTTTTGCCTTTGCGGTGAACATCGGGTATGCCGTGTTCCAGGGTGTGATGGGCATCCTTGCGCATTCGCTCTGGTTCGGGCTGCTCGCCTGCTACTATCTTCTGCTCAGCGGGCTGCGGGGCGGCGTCCTGTTCGCCGAACACAGACTGCGCGCCGGGAGCGGAGCGGAAGAGCCGCCCGAAGGAAAGCTGAAGATCTACCGCATGTGCGGCGTCAGCCTCATCGTGCTCGACCTCGCCATGTGCGCCGCCGTCACGCAGATGGTGCTGTTCGGCAGTCCCGTGCGGTACGGATTCGTGCAGGTGCTGGTCTCGGCGATGTACACTTTTTACAAAGCGATCCTTGCCGTCGTCAACTTTGTCAAAGCCAAGCGGCTGCGCGATCCTGTCGTGCAGTCTCTGCGCGGGGTCTGCGCGGTGGATGCGCTGATCTCGGTCGTGGCGCTGGAAACGGCGATGCTTGCGACCTTCGGCAACGGAGAAGACATGCTCGCCCTGCGCGCGGCGACGGGCTTTGCAGCCTGTGCGATCGCGATCGCGATCGGCATCACGATGACGGTGTTCGCGTGCAGGCGGCTGAAAGCGGCAAAGGCATCGCCCGCCGCGGAAGGCGCAGCGGAGGGTGCGGACGGGGCGCAGAGGAGCGCAGAGGCATTGCCCGCGCCCGAGGCGGCGCTGTTTGCGCAGCGCGAAGAGCCCGCGCCGCAGCGGGAGGAGGAACGGAGAGATGAATGAAGAGAAAAAAGAGGGATTCGAATACGGCTATTCCGCGCCGACGGCGGGGGAGCGGCGGGAGATCGAGGGCATCCGCAGCAAATATATGCCTGCGGACGAACGGCAGCAGAAGCTGGAGCGGCTGAAGGCGCTGGACAGGAAGGTCAAGCGCCCCGCCGTGCTGCTCGCCGCCGTGCTCGGCGTGTGCGGCGTGCTCCTGTTCGGGCTGGGCATGTGCATGGTGCTGGAATGGGCGCTGTACCTATGGGGCAGCCTCGTCGCGCTCGCCGGTATCGCGCTTGCCGCGCCCGCCGCGCCGCTGTACCGCCTCGTGTACGGGCGGCGCAAGAAAAAGTATGCGGAGGAGATCCTGCGCCTCTCGGCAGAACTTCTCAACGAATAAGGCGGCGGGCGTCGTTGTCGGACGGGCAGCGCCGTGCGGTAGTCGCTGCCGCCGAATGAGCGGGCGGCGGGCGGCCGTTGTTGGAAAAAGCGGAAAAATCAGCCGTGCTTTCCCGCAAAAATGCGGGAAGCGCGGCATTTTTTTGCCCCTGCCGCCGCAAAATACTTGAAAAAATGCGCTCCGTCTATTATACTATATAAGCTATCGGTTTATCGGAAATTTGTATGTGCACAACAGAGGTAGGTCATGTTTGAGATCGTAAAAAAGAGAGAGCTGAACCCGACCGTGACGCTGATGGAAGTGTCCGCTCCGTTCATTGCAAGGAAGGCGCAGCCGGGTCAGTTCATCATTTTGCGCGTGGACGGGGAGGGGGAGCGCATCCCGCTCACCGTCGCGGACTACGACAGGGAGAAGGGCACCGTCACCATCATCTTCCAGATCGTCGGCGGCACCACGGCGCGGCTGAACCGCCTGCATGAGGGCGACTGCATCCACGATTTCGTGGGCCCGCTGGGCGAGCCGTCCGCGGTGGAGGGGCTGAAAAAGGTCGCCGTCGTGGGCGGCGGCGTGGGCTGTGCGATCGCGTACCCCGTCGCAAAGAAACTGCACGAGCTGGGCGCGGAGGTACACGGCATCATCGGGTTCCGCAATAAGGACCTCGTCATCCTCGAAGAGGAGTTCAGGGCGGTATGCGACGTCTTTAAGATGATGACGGACGACGGCAGCTACGGCGAAAAGGGGCTGGTCACCAACGCCCTGCGCGCGCTCATCGAGGCGGGCAATACGTATGACGAGGTCATCGCCATCGGACCCGTGCCCATGATGAAGTTCGTCTCCCTCCTCACCAAGGAGTTCGGCATCAAAACGGTCGTGAGCATGAACCCTATCATGATCGACGGGACGGGCAGGTGCGGCTGCTGCCGCCTGACTGTCGCGGGCAAGACGAAGTTCGCCTGTGTGGACGGACCCGATTTCGACGGGCACGAGGTGGACTACGACGAGATCATGAAACGCGCGTCCACCTATAAGGAATTTGAACAGCGCGAGCGCGAGCTTGCGTGCAATCTCTTCAAAAAGGAGGTGCGCTGAGCCATGCCGAATATGCGTCTTACGAAGAACGAAATGCCCGCGCAGGAGCCGAAAGAGCGCGCCAAAAACTTTTTTGAAGTGACCTTCGGCTACACCGCGGAGAGTGCGATCGACGAGGCAAAGCGCTGCCTCAACTGCAAGAACAAGCCGTGCGTCGGCGGCTGTCCCGTCCGCATCCATATCCCCGATTTCATCGCGAAGGTCGCGGAAGGGGAGTTTGAAGAGGCGTATCAGATCATTCAGAAGACGAGCAGCCTCCCCGCCGTGTGCGGCAGAGTCTGCCCGCAGGAGTCGCAGTGCGAACAGCAGTGCGTGCGCGGCAGGAAGGGCGAGCCCGTCGCCATCGGGCGGCTGGAGCGTTTCGTCGCGGACTGGCACAACGCAAATAGCTGCGACCTGCCCGTCAAGGCGGAGCCGAACGGGTATAAAGTCGCCGTCGTCGGCAGCGGACCCGCGGGGCTGACCTGCGCGGGGGACCTTGCCAAGCGCGGGTACGACGTGACGGTGTTCGAGGCGCTGCACCTCGCGGGCGGCGTGCTCTCCTACGGCATCCCCGAGTTCCGCCTGCCCAAGGCGATCGTGCAGAAGGAGATCGACAATCTGAAGGCGCTCGGTGTGAAGGTCGAGACGAACATGGTCATCGGGCGCGTCCTCTCGGTGGACGAACTTCTGGAGAGCGGGTTCGAGGCGGTGTTCGTCGGCAGCGGCGCGGGACTGCCGCGGTTCATGAATATCCCCGGCGAGAATCTGAAGAGCGTCTTTTCCGCGAACGAGTTTTTGACGCGCGTCAACCTCATGAAGGCGTATAAAGAGGACGCGCGCACGCCCGTATTCCATGCGAAGAAGGTCGCCGTCGTGGGCGGCGGCAACGTCGCGATGGACGCGGCGCGCTGTGCGCTGCGGCTGGGCGCGGAGGAGGTCTCCGTCATCTACCGCCGCTCCAAAGAGGAGATGCCCGCGCGCGCCGAGGAGGTCGAGCATGCCGAAGAGGAGGGGATCGTGTTCCGTTTCCTCACCAACCCCACCGAAATTCTGGAGGGGGAGGGCGGCACGGTCGGCGGCATCCGCTGCGTGCGCATGGAGCTGGGCGAGCCGGACGCGTCGGGCAGGCGCCGCCCCGTCGAAGTTGCGGGGTCGGAGTTCGTCATCGGCTGTGACTGCGTCATCATGGCGATCGGCACCAGCCCCAACCCGCTCATCAAGAACACGACGGACGGGCTGGAGACGCAGCGCTGGGGCGGCATCATTGCGGACGAACACGGGCAGACCTCGCGCGAGGGCGTGTTCGCTGGCGGCGACGCCGTGACGGGCGCGGCGACCGTCATCCTCGCAATGGGCGCGGGCAAGACCGCCGCCGAGGCGATGGACGCGTATATTCAGAAAAAGCACGCCTGAAACGGGCTAAGAAAGAGATGGGCGGCTGCTCCCGCAGGGAGCAGCCGCCCGTTTTGTTTGTTGTTTTTTGTGCGGGAACTCGCGTCCGCGCCGCCGCAAGGGGTTGCCGCCGCAAGGGGGCGACGGGGTCAGCGCTTTTTGAAGGCGCTCTTCGGCTGTCCGCAGATGGGGCAGACCCAGTCATCGGGGAGCTGTTCAAAGGGAATGTTTCCGCCGTAGACGTGCCCGCAGACAGAGCACACCCATTTGCCCGTCTCGGTTTCCTCCGCGAGATAGGTCGGGGCGTTTTTCGCCGTCTTGCCCTTGATGACGCTGTGGTAGTAGGCGTACGTCATGGGCGGGTTGTCGCTCAGCTTTTCCGCGCCGACGACCTCGCCGAGAAAGACGGTGTGCGTCGCCGTGTCCATCGTCCCGATGACGCGGCAGCAGATGTAGGCGCAGGCGTCGGAGACGACGGGCATCTTATCGCGCACCGACCACGCCACGCTCTGGAACTTGTCGAAGTCCTTCCCCGAACGGAACCCGAACGTGCCGATGATGGCGGGGTCGCTGTTCTCCGCAAGGACGGAGAGCGCGAAGTGCCCGCACGCCGCGATGCACCTGTTGGTATAGTTGTCCTTGTTGATGCTGACGAGCACCGTCGCAGGGGAGGAGGTGACCTGTATCGCGCTGTTGGCGGTACAGCCCGTCGCCCTGCCTTCGTCCCATGTCGAGACGATATACACCCCGTAGGAAAGGGTGTGGAATGCTTTTGGATCCATAAAAACCTCCGTTCACGAAAAAAGTTTTGAAAGAGACAAAACTTTTTTCCGTGATTTGAGAGACAACCGGCGGGCACGCCCGCTCCGCGGGCTAACCGCCGTTTTTCTCTCTGCGGCTCGGCAAAACAACGCCCGCATTGCTGCGGGTCGGCAAACGCCAACCCGCATGCGTTGCGGCATTGTTTTGCCTCTTTCCCAAAAATCTCGCAGTGCTTTCGCACGCTGCGATTTTCGGGAACCCTGTGCAATGCTCTCCATTATAAGCGCGCCGCATTCACTCTTTTCGAATTGAGCCGCAAGTATGCGGCAAATTGAGTGCGCTTTCCGAAAAGCGTCGTTTTCGGACGCGCAGTTGAATTATTATATCCTTATTTAATAGAGATCCCTCGACAGGCTCGGGATGACAAAACAAGGCATTTACATTTCAATAATTCTTCGCGCAAGCAAAACCACGCTTTTTCGTCGGAGCGGTCGGCTGCGCCCTCGTTTTGCCCCATGGGGCAAAACTCGCATGCGCACTCCGCTCCTCCTCTTCCCAAAAATCTCACTTTGTTGCGATTTTCGGGAACCCTTTTAGCGCACCCCAATTTGGCAACACTTTGCCTGTTGCAGGAAAGGTGAAGTTGCGGCATTTATAAATATGTGTGCTAAAACAGATGCCGCAACGAGGAAAACCTCCGCTGTCTCGAACGAAGTGAGAGCAGTGGGGTTGTCCTCAAAATCGCAGGAATGCGGCGGCTGCGCCGCCGTCAACTTCGCCGATTTTGCATAAATGTCTGCAAACAGCCGCTTCGCAAAATCGGCTTCGTTAGCCGCAGGCAGCAGCCTGCCGAGAAATCCGCGAGCCTTTTTTTAATAGTTTTCCGCTCTGAGCTGGAAGTATGCCTTCGGGTGCGCGCAGACGGGGCAGATCTCGGGCGCCTTTTTGCCGACGACGATGTGCCCGCAGTTCGAGCACTGCCAGATCATCTCTTCGTCGCGCGAAAAGACGATGCCTTCCTTCACGTTTTTCAGAAGGGCGAGGTACCGCTTTTCGTGTTCGCGCTCGATGTCGCCGACCTTCTCGAACAGGTAGGCGATGCGCTCGAATCCCTCTTCGCGTGCCTCCTTCGCAAAGGTCGCGTACATGTCCGTCCACTCATAGTTTTCGCCTGCCGCGGCGTCGGCGAGGTTCGCGTCCGTTGCGGGCACGTCGCCGCCGTGCAGCAGTTTGAACCAGATCTTGGCATGCTCCTTTTCGTTCTTCGCCGTCTCTTCAAACAGCGCGCCGATCTGTACATACCCCTCTTTCTTTGCCTTGCTCGCATAGTAGAGGTACTTGGTGTGCGCCTGGCTCTCGCCGGCGAACGCCGTCTTCAGGTTTGCCTCCGTCTTGGTGCCTTTGAGCTGTTTTTCCATACCTTATCTCCTTTTATTGTTTTTTATCGCACGCGGGGCACAGCCCCACGAATTCGACGTTGCAGCTCTCCACAAGGAACTCTCCCTCATGCGCGGGGGAGGGGTAGGGCTGCGGAAAGAAAGGGGCGTCGAACACCTTCCCGCACGCGCGGCAGCGGAAATGGCAGTGCCTGTATGCGTCGTGGTCGAAACGGTCCGCGCCCGCCGCCGTGCGCACCCGCCCGATCTCGCCCTCTTCGGCGAGCAGGTTCAGGTTCCTGTACACGGTCGCCTTGCTGATATTCGGCTTTTTGGCGGCGACCCGTTCGTAAACCTGTTCCGCGTCGGGGTGCATAAGCTCGCGCACGGTCTCTAAAACGAGGCGGCGCTGCGGCGTGTTTCTCCTCTCCATCGGCTCCTCTTTAATGAGAACTATTATTATTTATAATATATCATATAAGCAGAGACTTGTCAAGATTGTGCCGTAAAAATTCCCGCAGATATTGACAAAGCACAGGGATTTGCCTTATAATAGAAGGGCAAAGCAATGGAGCGGTGCGGCAGACCCGCTCTTGCCGCGCAGACGGGGAATATGGACTACGAACAGACAGAACTTTATTTTTTGAAGCGCGACCTTCTGACGCGGTTCGGCGAAGAGGAGGGCGCAAAGATCTTCGCGGGGGCGAGCAAGCTATACACGGAGCTGTATGTCACGACGGACTACCGCGGCAGCAAGACGCTCGAAACGCAGATGAAGCGGCTCGTTTTGCCCGTCATCGCCCTGTATAAGACGCTCTGCATGCACGGATACCGCAAGGCGTCGGCGCTCGGGCTGATGCGCACGCTGACCGAGCGCGCGGCACAGAACACGGCGGATATTCTTGCCGCGCAGATGCGCAAGATCGCCCCGTTCCGCGCCTTCCGCCGCAATATCAGGAATTTCATGGAGTATAAGTTCCCGTCCGCGGGCGGCTGGCAGTGCGGCGGGCTGGAGACGGACGGGCGGAATATCTCCTTCCGCATTGAGAAGTGCCTGTATCGCTCCATCAGCGCGCGGTTCGGCTGTGCAGAGCTGTGCGCCGTGTTCTGCGACTACGAGCGCATCGCCTTTGCGGGGCTGCTGCCCAAGATCGAGTTCTCCTGCGGCGGCAGGCTTTCGGAGGGGCATGACTTCTGCTCGTTCTCCTTTAAAAAGGCGGTAAAACAGAAGAGCGGCGCAAAGAAAAAGTGACGCGGTCTGAAAAATCACAGGGAACGCCCCGAACGGGGCGTTCTTTTTTGTCATCCGAAAACCCCGCCACTATGGCGGGGTTTTCGGATGACAAAAAAGGGCGCCTCCCGCGGCTGCGGGAGGCGCCTGTTCCCTGTTTCGGGAAGGAATCTTTATGCTTTGTCGTTGCTGCCGAGCACGTCGACGATCTTGTGCTTGACGAGCTCTTTGACCGCCGCGCGCGCGTCGCCGAGATACTGGCGGGGGTCGAAGTGGTCGGGGTGCTCGAACATGTGCTTGCGGATCGCCGCGGTGCACGCCACGCGCAGGTCAGAGTCAATGTTGATCTTGCACACCGCCATGGACGCCGCCTTGCGGAGCATGTCCTCGGGGATGCCGATCGCGTCGGGCATCTTGCCGCCGTATTGGTTGATGATCGCGACCCTGTCCTGCGGGACGGAGGAGGCGCCGTGCAGCACGATGGGGAACCCGGGCAGGCGCTTGCCGACCTCTTCGAGGATGTCGAACCTGAGCTGCGGTTTCTGGCCGGGCTTGAACTTGTACGCGCCGTGGCTGGTGCCGATGGCGATCGCGAGGGAGTCGCAGCCCGTCTTGGTCGTGAACTCGTACACTTCGTCGGGATGGGTAAAGCAGGCGTCCTCCGCCTTGACGTTCACCGCGTCCTCGATGCCCGCGAGCTGCCCCAGCTCCGCCTCGACGACCACGCCGCGGTCATGCGCGTAGGCGACGACCTTCTTCGTGATCTCGATGTTCTCCTCGAAGGAGTGGTGCGACGCGTCGATCATGACGGATGTGAACCCGTCGTCCACGGCGGATTTGCACGCCTCGAAATCCGCGCCGTGGTCGAGGTGCAGCACGATGGGCAGACCCGTCGTTTCGACGGCTGCCTCGACGAGGTGTTTGAGGTAGACGGGGTTCGCGTACTTGCGCGCGCCCGCCGAGACCTGCAGGATGAGCGGCGAATTGCACTCCTTGCCCGCCTCGACGATCCCCTGAATGGTCTCCATGTTGTTCACGTTGAACGCGCCGATCGCATAGCCGCCGGCATACGCTTTCTTGAACATTTCGGTCGATGTAACCAAAGGCATAGTTCAGTTCCTCCGAGAAAGAATTTTTTCCATAGCTTATTGTACACCAATTGCCGCCAAAAAGCAATACAATTTAAAAAATTGTGCGCATTTGCTTTCTATTTTTTTTGCGGCGAAGTATAATATTGTTGAAAATCAGACAGAACTGCCGCAGGGCAGGGGAGGTATTTGTATGCGCGATCCGAGGCTGGACAAACTTGCGGACGTACTCGTCAACTATTCCGTGAACGTGCAAAAGGGCGAGAAGGTGCTCATCGAGGCGCGGGGCATCGATGCGGAGCTCGTGAAGGCGCTCATTGAAAAGGTGTACGCCGCGGGCGGCTATCCCTTTGCGGAGCTGGTCGACCTCTCCGTCGAGCGGGCGCTCCTTCTGGGCACGGACGAGGCGCACTGCGCGCTGCGCGCGAAATACGACAAATTCCGCATGGAGGACATGGACTGCTATATCGGCGTGCGCGGCGGAAGCAATACCTTCGAGCTTTCGGACGTCCCGCCCGCGTGCATGCAGGCGTACGACAGGCTCTATTCCTTCCCCGTCCACCACGAGACGCGCGTGCGCAAGACGAAGTGGGTCGTGCTCCGCTACCCGAACCCCGCCATGGCGCAGAACGCGGGCACGTCCACCGAAGCGTTTGAAAAATTTTACTTTGACGTGTGCACCCTTGACTATTCAAAAATGGACAGGGCGATGGACGCGCTCAAAGCGCGCATGGAGCGCGCGGACAAGGTGCGCCTGACGGGGAAGGGGACGGACCTCACCTTCTCCATAAAAGGCATCCCCGCGATCAAGTGCGCGGGGCACATGAACATCCCCGACGGCGAGGTGTACACCGCGCCCGTGAAGGACAGCGTCAACGGCGTCATCACCTACAACGCGCCCACCCTCGAGAACGGCATCCGCCACGAGAACGTGCGGCTCGTCTTTGAGAACGGGAAGATCGTCGGGGCGACTTCCTCCGATACCGCCGCGCTCAACGCCGTGCTGGATACAGACGAGGGCGCGCGCTACGTCGGCGAATTTGCGATCGGCGTCAACCCGTACGTCACAAAGCCCATGCTGGATATTCTGTTCGACGAGAAGATCAGCGGCTCCGTTCACTTCACGCCCGGGTGCAGCTATGACGACGCCTTCAACGGGAACAAGTCGAGCGTGCACTGGGACATGGTGCTCATCCAGACCCCCGAATGGGGCGGCGGCGAGATCTGGTTCGACGGCGAGCTCATCCGCAGGGACGGGCTGTTTGTGACGGACGATCTGAAATGCCTCAACCCCGACGCGCTCAAATAAGTGCGGACAGAGCATATTAAAAGTGCGGGATAGGGCATATTTTGCAAAAAACAGGGCGTTTTGCCGAATTTTTCAAGGAATTTGCGCAAACTATTGACGAATCTTTCCGGCTTTGCTATAATAGGGAAGGTACGAGCGGAAGGGAGAACTTCCGCACGGCGAATATCAGGAAAATTTTAACGGAGGGTTTTTTAACATGGCTAACGTAAGAGTTGCAATCAACGGTTTCGGCCGTATCGGCCGTCTCGCATTCAGGCAGATGTTCGGCGCGAAGGGCTACGAAGTGGTCGCGATCAACGACCTCACCAGCCCCGCGATGCTCGCGCATCTTCTGAAGTACGATTCCGCGCAGGGCAGGTACGCTTTGGCGGACAAGGTCTCCTGCACGGAGAACTCCATCATCGTGGACGGCAAGGAGATCCGCATCTATGCAGAGAAGGACGCGAAGGATCTGCCTTGGGGCGAGATCGGCGTGGACGTCGTGCTCGAGTGCACGGGCTTCTACTGCTCCAAAGCCAAGAGCCAGGCGCACATCGACGCCGGCGCGAAGAAGGTCGTCATCTCCGCTCCCGCGGGCAACGACCTGCCGACCATCGTTTACAGCGTCAACGAGAAGACGCTCAAACCCACCGATACGATCATCTCTGCCGCTTCCTGCACGACGAACTGCCTCGCGCCCATGGCGGATACGCTGAATAAGTTCGCGAAGATCAAGAAGGGCTACATGACCACCATCCACGCGTACACGGGCGACCAGATGACGCTGGACGGGCCGCACCGCAAGGGCGATCTGCGCCGTGCGCGTGCCGCCGCGGTCAACATCACCCCGAACAGCACGGGCGCGGCGAAGGCGATCGGCCTCGTCATCCCCGAACTCAACGGCGTTCTGGACGGCTGCGCGCAGCGCGTTCCCGTTCCCACCGGCTCCCTCACGCAGCTCGTTGCGATCGTCGAGGGCAAGGTCGACAAGGACGGCGTGAACGCGGCGATGAAGGCGGCGGCGTCCGACTCCTTCGGTTACACCGAGGACGAGATCGTTTCCTCCGACATCATCGGCATCACCTACGGCTCGCTGTTCGACGGCACGCAGACCAAGTGCATGGACATGGGCGACGGCTCCACGCTCGTGAAGGTCGTCTCCTGGTACGACAACGAGAACTCCTATACCAGCCAGATGGTCCGCACGATCAAGTATTTTGCGGAACTCAAGTAATCTTCCGGATATGCTGCGGCGCCCCGCCTTTGCAGGCGGGGCGCCGTTTTCATGTTTTTTCGGTTTTTTTACAGACGCCGCATTTTGCTCCGTTCACGCCGTTGACGGGCAGGAACGGAAATGGTATAATACTGCGAAACGGGACGCAGCGTTCCGCATTTTTTATGTTCACAGGTGAAAGAATGATCCGTGCATTACAGAGAAAAGACAGAGAAACGTTCCTTGCCCTCTCCGATCGGTTTTATTCCTCCGAGGCGGTGCTGCATGCCGTTCCGCGCGCCTACCACGAGGAGGCGTTCGAAGAGATCGTCGGCGGCAGCCCGTATGCGGCAGGGTACCTTCTGGAATCGGAGGGGAGAGCCGTCGGCTTCGCCCTGACCGCGACGAGCTATTCGCGCGAGTCGGGAGGGAAAATTTTGTGGCTGGAGGAGCTGTATATCCTCGAAGAGTACCGCAGCCGCGGGCTGGGGCGCGAGTTTTTCGCGTTCGCGGAGGAGTTTGCCCGCAAAAACGGGTACGCGCGCATCCGCCTCGAGGTGGAGGAAAACAATGTGCGGGCGCGGGCGCTGTACGAGCGGCTGGGGTATGAGCCGCTCGAATATGTGCAGATGATCAAACAGCTCCGCGGCTGAGCGGGCGGGCTGCACGAAAGGGAAAAGTGCGAGGAAAGCGGCAGTATGAGGCAACTCGGCGTGCGGCACACCGTTGCCGCCTGTTATACGGGGTATATCACGCAGGCGATCATCAACAATTTCGCGCCCCTGCTCTTTGTGACGTTCAATACGGACTACGGCATTTCGCTGACGCTGATCGGCACGATGATCACCGTCAATTTCGGCGTGCAGCTTCTGGTCGACCTGCTCTCCGCGAAGTTCGTGGATAAGATCGGGTACCGCCCCTGCATGGTTGCGGCGCACGTCTTTGCGGGCGGCGGGCTGATCCTGCTCGCGGTGCTGCCGAACGTGCTGCCCGTCCCCGTCGTCGGGTTGTTCCTCGCATCGGCTGTTTACGCGGTGGGCGGCGGGCTGATCGAGGTGCTCGTCAGCCCCGTCATAGAGGCGTGCCCGAGCAAGAACAAAAAGGCGGCGATGAGCCTTTTGCACTCCTTCTATTGCTGGGGGCAGGTGGGCGTCGTCGGGCTGTCCACCCTCTTTTTCGTGTTGGCAGGCATTGAAAATTGGTTCATCCTCGCCTGCATCTGGGCGGCGGTCCCGCTGCTGAACGCCGTCTACTTCTGTTTCGTGCCCTTCTTCCGTCCCGTGGAAGAGGGGCAGGCGCTGCGCATCCCGCAGCTTCTGAAGACGCGCTCTTTCTGGCTGTTCGCCGTGCTCATCGCCTGTGCGGGCGCGGCGGAGCTTGCCGTGAGCCAGTGGGCGTCCGCATTCGCGGAGGAGGGGCTGGGCGTGAACAAGACGGTCGGCGACCTGCTCGGGCCCTGTCTGTTCGCGGTGTGCATGGGGCTGGCGCGCGTGCTCTTTTCGCTCTTCGGCAAGCGCGTGCCCATCAGACCCGCACTCATGGCCGCGGCCGTCGGCTGCGTCGGCGGGTACTGCCTCTGTGCCTTCGCGCCCGCGTCGCAGCCGTGGATGGGGCTGCTCGGGTGCGGCGCGGTAGGGCTGTTCGTCGGCATCATGTGGCCCGGCACGTTCTCGTTCGCGTCCGAACGCATCCCGAAGGGCGGCACGGCGATGTTCGCGCTGCTCGCTCTGGCGGGGGATCTCGGCTGTACGGCGGGCCCCTCTGCGGTCGGCGCGCTCTCGGACGCCTTCGGCGGAAGTATCCGAACGGGGATCGCGTTCGGGCTGGCTGTGCCCGCGCTCATGTTTTTCGTGCTCCTCTTTTCGGGAGTGCAGCGGAAAAAACCGCTCGCCCCGCTCTCTGCGGGAGTAGACGGGGCTGCGGAAGAGGAAAAGGACGGGCAGGGGGACGGAACGCCCTTTTCAGAGGGATAGGACTTTGCGGGCGCGCCTTCGCTTATGCGAGGGCGCGCCCGCAAAAATATGCGGAAAAAGGAGAATAAAAAGGGCATGAACGCTTTACAATCGCCCTGCGCGGTGCTATAATTGCGCCGGAAAAATTTGCGCGGGGCGCTTTTTTTATGACGACGGACCTCACGGTCGGGAAACCCTGGAAAGTTCTTTTAAAGTACATATTGCCCCTTCTGGGCAGCGCGCTGTTCCAGCAGCTCTATACGCTGGCGGATACGATCATTGCGGGGAAGATGTCCGGCAGCGAAACGGCGCTGACCGCGATCGGCGCGTCTACCTCGATCGTCAATATCCTCATGGCGATCGCGCTGGGCGCGAACGCAGGCTGCGCGGTGCTCTGCGCCCGTTACTTCGGCGCAAAAGAGAATACAAAGGTCAAGAGCGCCGTCTATACCGCCCTCATCGCCTTTTCGGTGCTCAGCGCAGTGCTCCTCGGCGTGGGGCTGGCGAGCTGCCGCCCGCTCCTTGCGGCGATGGGCACGCCCGCGGAGGCGCTCGAAGAGAGCGTCGTCTACCTCAACATCTACTATCTCGGCGTTCCCTTCCTCATCCTGTACAACCTCGGCACGGGTATCTTTTCCGCCCTCGGGGACAGCCGCACGCCCTTCCTGTTCCTCGTCTCTTCGTCCGTCGCGAACGTCGTGCTCGACTACTTCATGGTGCAGCCGTGGGGCGTTGCGGGCGTGGCGTGGGCGACCTTCATCGCGCAGGGCGCGGCGTGCATCCTCACCCTCGTCCTGGTTCTGCGGCGCATCGTGCGCCTCTCTTCGGCGGAAAAACCGCGCGTGTTTTCGGGCGCGCTTTTAAAGCTCGTCCTTCTGCTCGCGCTGCCCGTCGTCTTACAGAACAGTTTCATCTCCGTCGGCAACCTCTTTGTGCAGGTGCGCATCAACGAGCTCGCCGCCGAGCAGGGCATCGGCATCACGAACGGCTTTACGGCGGGGTTCAAGATCATCGTGTTTTATACGACGTGTATGTCGAACTGCGCGGCGGGGCTGACGAATTATGTTTCGCAGAATTACGGCGCGCACCGCCTGCACCGTATCCGCCGCGGCTTCGGCGCCGCCCTTGTGATCAACTCGGTCATCGCCGTCGTGTTTACCGCCGCCTTTGAAGTTTTTGCCGAGCCTTTGATCGGCATCTTCATGCAGGAAGGGGAAAACTCCGCCTTCGCGGTGGAGATGGGTGCGCTGTTCGTGCGCATCGTGGCGCCCTTCTTCCTCATCGTCAACCTCAAGACGGATGCGGATTCCGTCGTGCGCGGCTGTAACGGCAACCTCGGGTTCATGATCAGCACCTTTTCGGATCTCATCCTGCGCGTGGCGTTCGTGTTCATCCTCACCATTCCCTTCGGGTTCGCGGGCGTCGGCTGGGCATGGGCGGCGGGCTGGGTGCTCGGCACCGTCGTCGCGCTCGCCTTCTATTTCACGATCCCCGTGTTCCGCAAAAAGAACGTGCGGCACTATTCCGAGATCCTCGGCGGCTGAACGTGCCCGCGCAGCGATGCGCCCGCCCCGCCGCGCGCCTTCGGCAGATTGGCAAAAACTTCCCCTCTGTGCATAGTATGGAAACGGAGGAAACTCCGATCTACGTACAAGGGGAGAAGGAAAAATGTCAGTATTATGTCTGCTCATCATCGGCTGTGCCTGCTGCGGCAGTTCGTGCGCGTGCGCACGCGCCGCGCGGAGCTGCTGCAATTCGTGCAATTCCTGTAATAGCTGCAACGGTTGGAACAGTTCGGCGTTCAGTTCGTCGGGCTGCTGCAACTGCTACTGCGGCTGCACGGGGTTCGGCAGCCGTTCGGGGATCTGCTGCGATACCGCCTACTATAACAGGCAGTATGCGCTCTGCTCCTGCTGCTGCAACAACTGATAAAAAAGACGGCGCAAGCCGTCTTTTTTCATGCGCTGTTTTCCCGTTTTTTCCTCGTCCCGCCGCGGCTGCGCTTGCCTTTTCCCCGAAAATGCGGTACAATAGGTACCAAGCGCACGTGGCGCAACTGGCAGACGCGCCGGACTTAGAATCCGGTGGGAGACCTTGCAGGTTCAAATCCTGTCGTGCGCACCAAGAGCAAAACAGCCCGAACTTCTTTTCCCGGAAAGAGCGTTCGGGCTGTTTTGCCGTATCGGGGCTCTGAGAAGTTCCGAATATGAAAAAAGCGGGTAGGGGTGGCTTTGCTCTGCCCGCCGCATCGTTTTCCTGCGGCTCTTTCTGCCGCTGTGCGGCGGGCAGGCGCTGTCATACGGTTGCGTTTTTGCGCAGGAACTGTTACAATGGCGGAAAGGCAGGTCTTGCCTGCAAAAACGAGAGGGAGAAATGAAAATGAGGCAGCAGCGGGAGCAGGGGGAGAAAAAGACCCCGAAAGAAATCTTTGAAGAACAGCGCGGGGCGCTGCTTTGCAGGGGCGGCGTCACCGAAAAGGACTGCACCGTGGGGATAGGAAAAGCCAACGTGTACGGCATCCTCACAGCGCTCCCGTTTGCGGCGGCTGCCGTCCTTGCCTTTCTCTTCGGCGGGAAAGACGCCGCGCATATCCTTTCATTTGGCTTAGACTGCATCCTCTTTGCGGCGATGCTGCTCGTCTCCGTTCCCGTGCACGAAGGGCTGCACGCACTGTTTTGGGCGCTCGCGCGCGGGAGTTTCAAAGGGATCCGATTCGGGATCGTCCTGCGGTACCTTACGCCGTATTGCGCGTGCGCCTACCCGTGCCGCCGCATACAGTATTTTGTGGGGCTGATCGCGCCCTTTGTCATTCTGGCGGTCGGGTTCACCGTGGCGGCGTGCCTGACGGGCTATTGGGCGTTCTGCGCCGCGGGTGCGGCAAACGCGCTCCTTGCGGGCGGCGATCTCTTCATCGCGTTCCGCCTGCTCTTCACAAAGGGGAAGTACGTCCTCGACCACCCCGAACGGTGCGGGTTCGTCGCCTTTATCGAAACATAGACGTTCTGCCGCCCCGCTTGCGTTTCCGCGCAGGCGGGGCGGCGTGTTTGTGCGCGGAAACAGCCGAAGGGCACGCAGTGGGGCGGTGCTTTTTGCGCGGCGGGGCAGTTCGCGGCGGCGGGGCAGGTCGCGGCGGCGGGGCAGGTCGCGGCGGCGGGGCAGGTCGCGGCGGGGCAGACAAGGAGCGGCAAAGGCAGCGTTTTCGTGTGCGGCAGCAGGCTGCTGCGGCGGCGGGAAAAAGCGAAAAAAACCGAAAGGATTTTTCGGGAAGGGGGTTGACAGAAAGAATATATAGTGTATAATATATAACGTATATTATACAAAATAAGGAGGAGCCGATGCCGCCGAGGGCGAAAGTGACGCGGGAGCAGATCGTAGACGGTGCGCTCTCCGTCGTACGGAAGAGAGGGGCGGGCGCGCTGACGGCAAAGGCGCTCTCGGAGGAGCTCTCCTGCTCCACGCAGCCCGTTTTCTGGCAGTTCGAGAGCATGGAGGAGCTGAAAAAGGAGGTTTACGCCGCCGCGCTCGCCGTGTTCGGGGTGTACCTGCGCAGGCAGGATGCGGCGCGCTCTGCCTACCTTGCGATCGGGATGAATTATATCCGCTTTGCGACGGAGGAGCGTGAGCTGTTCCGCCTGCTGTTCATGAGCGACTTCGGGCAAACGGACGTCGTGGCTGCCCGCGTCGAGATGGAGTACATTCTCGGCGTCATCGGGGAGAGCGGGGCGGTTTCGGACGAGAACGCGCAGACCGTCTACCGCGATATGTGGCTGTTCTCGCACGGCATTGCGGCGATGATGGCGACGGGCACGGCGAATTTCACGGAGGCAGAGGCGGAGAAGATGCTCAGCGACGTGTACCGCGGGCTGGTGCAGAATCTGGAAGGAAAAATCAAACAAAACAGAAGGAGTGAGCGATGAGAAAGTACGATGCAGTTGTGATCGGCGCCGGGAACGGCGGGCTGGTCGCGGCGATCCGCCTGTTACAGGGCGGGGCAAAGACGCTGCTGGTCGAAAAGCACAACCTGCCCGGCGGCTTTGCGACGAGTTTCAGGCGCGGGCGGTTCGAGTTCGAGGCGTCTTTGCACGAACTGAACGACTTCGGCACGGCGGACAATGCGGGCGACGTGCGCGAGCTGTTCGACGGGCTCGGCGTGACGGACAAGATCGAATGGACGCAGATCCCCGAGGCGTATCGCGTGATCGCGCGTGCGGAAAAGCTGGACGCGACCATGCCCTTCGGCGTGCAGGCGTTCATCGATAAGATGGAGGGGTATGTTCCCGGCAGCCGTCCGTCCGTGGAAAAGTTTTTCGACCTTGCGGAGGAGATCCGCCTCGCACAGGCGTACAGCTCGTCCGTGAACGGCAAGACGGACTCCAAATATATGGTCAGCCACTACGGCAACTTCGTGCGCTGCGGCTCGTATTCCGTCAACGAGGTGCTCGATTCGCTGAAGATGCCCAAAAAGGCGAGGGACATCCTCAACGCCTATTGGTGCTACCTCGGCGCGCACTGCGACGATCTGAGCTTTCTGCACTATGCGAGCATGGTCAACCGCTACATCAAACGGGGCGCGAGCATGCCGAAGGGGCGCTCGCACGAGATCTCTCTCGCGCTCACCGAGCGCATCCGCGAGCTCGGCGGCGACGTGCTGTTCAACACCGAGGCGGTGAAGCTGCTCACGGACGAAAAAGACGGCGGCATCGCGGGCGTCGTGCTCGACGACGGCACGCGGATCGAAACGCGCCACGTCGTCGCCAACTGTGCGCCGCACCTCGTGTTCGGGAAGATGATGGATAAGGTCCCCGAGGCGGAGGTGCGCGCCGCGAACGCGCGCAAGTTCTCGGGCAGGGGCTTCACCATGTTCCTCGGGCTGGATGCGGACGCGGACGAGCTGGGCGTGGAGAACCACAACTATTTCCTGTACGATACGGCGGATTCCGTCGCACAGTACGGGCGCATGCGCACGATAGCGGAGAACGAAGTGCAGGCGACCGTCTGCCTCAACCGCGCCTATCCCGAGTGCTCGCCGAAGGGCACCTGCATGCTGTATTTCACGACGCTGTACATGTCCGACGACTGGGGCAACGTGAAGGCGGAGGACTACTATAAGACGAAGGACTTCGTCGCAAACAAGATGATCGACCGTTTCGAGCAGGACACGGGCGCGAAACTGCGCGGGCATATCGAAGAGATCTCCGTGGCGACGCCGATGACCTATGCGCGCTACTGCGGGCACCCGCAGGGCGTCATCTACGGGTACGAATCGCAGTATTGGGACGGGCTGATGCCCCGCCTGCAGATGATGGGCGAGGACCACAAGGTGCGCGGGCTGCGCTTTGCGGGCGGCTACGCGATGCGCCTTTCGGGCTATTCGAGCGCCTATTTCTCGGGCGACATTTCGGGACGGCAGACCGTCGGCGACATCAAAAGGGAGGGCTGAACCATGGCATTCACGTTCAAAAGACAGATCTTCGGATTCATGGATCTTCTGCGTTTCAAAAAGATGGTGCCCAAGCGCCGCGAAAAGCTCGCGGAGGGCTCCTCCGCGCCGCTGCCCAAGACCTACCGCGTGAACGAAACGGCAAAGATCCTGCACCCCGGGTATCAGAGCGCGAAACTTACCCGAATCGAACAGAACACCGCCGACACCAAGACGTACACCTTCGAGACGGAGCACCCCTTTTATTTCCGTGCGGGGCAGTACGTGACGCTCGGCTGCAAGGTGGGGGAGAGCGAAGTCTCCCGCCCGTACGCGATCTCCTCCGCGCCGAAGGCGGCGCTCGGCAGGCGCGTCTCGCTGACCGTCAAAAAGTGCGGGTTTTTCAGCGGGTACCTCTTCGACGAGGCAAAGGTCGGCGATGTTTTCACCCTCGGCGACCCTTCGGGCGATTTCTGCCATGAACCCGTAAAGGACGCAGAGCAGCTTGTGGGGCTTGCGGGCGGCAGCGGCGTCACGCCCTTTTACAGCATGGCGCAGGCGATCGCCGACGGCACCATGGACTGCGCGCTCACCCTCTTTTACGGCGCAAAGACGGAGGCGGAGCTCATCTTCAAAAAAGAGCTGGACGCCCTCGTCTCGGAGAAGTTCAAAGTCGTCTATGTGCTGAGCGATGAGGAAAAGGCGGGCTACGAGCACGGCTTTATCGGCGCGGACCTCATCAAAAAGTACGTTTCGGGCGATTTCACCGCCATGCTGTGCGGGCCCGCGGCAATGTACGCCTTTGCGGACAAAGAGCTCGCCTCCCTCGGGCTGCCCCTTCGCCGCATCAAGAAGGAGGCGAACTGCGTCGGCGTGCGCGACATTCCGCCGCAGACCTATACGCTCACCGTGCACATCGGGTTCGATACCTATACCGTTCCCGCCGACGCGCGCGAGACGGTGCTCACTGCGCTGGAGCGTGCGGGGCTGAAAGTCCCCGCAAAGTGCCGCGCGGGCGGGTGCGGGTTCTGCCACAGCAAGCTCGTTTCGGGCAGTTTTTTGGTCGCGGGCGCGGACAAGCGCAGGATCGCGGACAAAAAATTCGGGTATATCCACCCGTGCTGTTCCTATCCCGATTCGGACATGGAGCTGATCGTGCCCAAGGCATAGCGCAAGGGTAGGGGATCTGCGGCGGCAGGTCCCCCTTTTAAAATCCCGCATGCGGCGCAAACTGTAAACAGGAGGCGGTATGGATATTTTGGATGACGCGCGGGTCGCGCGGCTAACGGAAAAGCAGCGCGCGTTTTTTTCGGCGGGGAACACGCTGCCGCTGCGGTTCAGGCAGGAACAGCTCGCAAAACTGAAAAGCGCGGTCCTCGCGCGGGAGGAGCGGTTTGCGGATGCGCTCGCAAAAGACCTCGGCAAATGCAGGGCGGAGAGCTATTTTTCGGAGATCGGGTTCGTGCTTGCGGGCATTTCGCATGCGCAGAAAAATCTCAGAAAGTGGATGCGTCCCGTCCGCGTCCGCGCTTCCGCGACCGTGTTTCCGGCAAAAAACCATATCGTGCGGCAGCCTTACGGCTGCGCCCTGCTCATCGCGCCTTTCAATTATCCCTTCCAGCTCGCGCTCGAGCCGCTCGCCGCGGCGCTGGCGGCGGGGAACTGTGCCGTGCTCAGCCTTTCGGAGCTGACGCCGCACACTTCGGCTGCGGTGCGGGAGATGCTCGGCGAGATCTTTCCGGAAGAATACGTGTTCTGTACGGAGGGCGGCGCGGAGAACAATGCCGCATTGCTGCGCGCGCGGTTCGATACGATCTTTTTTACGGGCAGCGCAAGAGTGGGCAGGATCGTGCAGCGCGCGGCGGCGGAACACCTCACGCCCGTCACGCTCGAACTGGGCGGGAAGAGCCCCGTCATCGTGGACGAAACGGCAAAGCTGCGCGTCGCCTGCGAGCGCATCGCTTGGGGGAAATTCCTCAACGCGGGGCAGACCTGCGTCGCGCCCGACTATGTATTCGTGCAGGAGCGCGTATTCGCGCAGTTTATCGAGGAAATGAAGGGCGCGATCCGCCGCTTCTACGGCGAAGACGCAAGGCTTTCCCCCGATTACGGAAGGATCGTGAACGGGCGGCACACCGAGAGGCTGTGCGCGCTCCTGCGGGAGGACGGCGCGTCCGTCGTGTACGGCGGCGAGACCGATAAGGCGGAGAGGTTCATCGCGCCGACGCTTCTGTGCCCGCCCGACCCCGACGGCGCGGCGTGCATGCGCGAAGAGATATTCGGGCCTCTGCTGCCCGTGTTTCCGTATGTGCGCATCGAAGAGGCGCTCGCGTTCATCAACGCGCGGGAAAAGCCGCTGGCGCTGTATGTGTTCAGCGAGGACAAAAGAGCGGCAGAGGAGATCCTGCGGCGCACCTCTTCGGGAGGCGCCTGCATAAACGATACGGTCAGCCATATCATCGACCCGCACCTGCCCTTCGGCGGGGTGGGGGAGTCCGGAACGGGAAGTTACCACGGCGAATACGGGTTTGCGAATTTTACGCATGCGCGCAGCGTGCTTGCGCGCTCAACGCGCGTCTGCCTGCGGGCGGCGTTCCCTCCCTTTACGGAAAAGAAGCTGCGTACCGTCCGGAGATTCATGAAGTAGGGCGCTGCCCGCTGTGCATGATCGACATGTTCGATACGATCGGCACGCTGTACGGCGCCTGCTCGAAGGGCAACCTGCTCGATAAGAACGGGACGCCCATCCGCATGGAGCGCATGATGCTCGCCGATGCGATCGCGACCTGCACGGGCGCAATCGCAGGCACGTCCACGGTCACGACCTTCGTCGAATCCTCCTCGGGCATCGTCGCGGGCGGCAAAACGGGCTTTACGGCGCTCGTCACGGGGCTTTGCTTCATCGTCGCAATGTTTTTAAGCCCGATCGCGCAGCTCATCCCGCGCAGCGCGACGGCGACGGCGCTCATCTGGGTGGGCGTGCTGATGATGACCTCCGTCGTCAAGGTGGACTGGGAGGACGCAGCCGACGCGATCGTCGCGTTCATGACGCTCATCGTCATGGTGCTCGGCTACTCCATTTCCAAGGGTATCGGCGCGGGCATCATCACTTATATCGTCGTTTCGATCTTCACGGGCAAGATCAAAAAGATCTCCGTTGCAACGTGGGTCATCGGCGTCATCTTCCTGGCGACCTTTGTCCTGACATAAATCTGTAAACCGAAAAAGCCCCCCGTTCCGCACGCGGAACGGGGGCGTAGCGTATAAAGGCGGGCGGCGCAATTCTGCGCCGCCCGCTTTTGGTCGCGGCTCAATCGATATAAAAGACGCGCCGTTCCGCATGCGGAACGGCGCGTCGGTCGCTTTGACAGCCTACGGGCAGATTTACAGAAAATCATTTAGGTACAGTATCTTTAATTTTTTTCTTGATTGCCTTGCAATACATATAGTTGCATACGTGCCGCCTTTCGGAATGCCGTTCCATGCGGCAAGCACGACGTCTGCCTGTCCGACCATATAGCGGTTTCTCTCTTTCATGCAGGTATCGGAGTATGCGGGCGAAAGAAGTGTTTGCTTGTCTGCCTTTTTTAATATTTTTCTGTACAGAGCTTTGTCCCTTTTCTGCCATTTCCGATCCTGCTCGGGGCAGGGGACGGCAACTTCCAAACGAATATCCGGGTGGCGTTTCCGCAGTTTCAGAACGGTCAGCGCAAAGTCGGTGTCGGCACCTATTGCTCCGCCTGAAATAAAGCGGGTACAACCGCCTTCGTACAGTGTGCCGACGACATCTTTTAAGGCGCGCAAATAGGCTCTGTGCGGTTTGCTCCGTTTGCGGGCATATTTCCATGGGAAACCGTTTTTTCGGTGCCCCGTAAAGCAGCAACAGCCTGTTCCCAAAATTCACCTCCGATTGTATCATTATACGCGCAATGGAGCAGAAAAGCAAGAGAAGTTCTATATATAGAACTAATTTTTTTAAGGATGCGCATATAATAAGGGTAGTTCTTCACATAGGACCTTTCGGGGGGCGTCAAAATGCGGTTGGCGGATGCCGTGGTACACAGGCTAAGAGCCATAATGGAAGAGCGCGGGCTGAAACCCTATTACTTCCATAAAAACGGCGGGATTGCGAAATCGACGATTTCGCAATTGCTGAACGGAAAACAGCAGAAAGTAACGCTTGATTTGCTTTTTCAGTTTACTTCCACGCTCAACATATCGCTGAAAGATTTTTTTGACGACCCGATATTCGGAGAAATAACGGATTGAAAACGCTTTGGCGGGCTGCCGAGGCGTTTTTCGTTTCATGCGTAATATTCCGCAGAAAACGGCGCACAATAGGGGAAGGAGGTAGTTTATGTTCATAGCCAATCTTGTTTCGTATATCCTCGTGCTGCTGGGCGCGGTGAATTGGGGGCTGTACGGCATCTTCAATTTCAACCTCGTGTCCGCCGTCTTTATGGGGGACCGCACGGTCGGCGCGGTCATCGTCTATGTGCTCATCGCGCTGGCTGCGATCTGGCTGATCCTTTCGACCATCTTTTCGGGCGGCATCCTGCGGTTCCGCGCGGCGCACGAAGAGCGGGCAAAGGCATAAAACTTTACAGGATACGTGAAAGGGGAGCGGGTACTGCCGCTCCCTTTTCCTGTCCGTAAGGGTCTCGCGCGCGTGCGGGAAAGCGGTGCTGCGGGCGGGGGGAGCGTGTCCCGCCGCCCGCAGCACTGCGCCCGGGTTTTTATGCCGTTCGCCGCTTTGCGCTCCCTGCGGAGGGTCTGCCCCTGCGGCGTGATTGTTCCCTCGGCGGGGCGTTTCGGCGGGCGGGAGCACGTGAAAAAATTTTCATAAATTTTAACGGTTTCTTTACCGTGCAGATATTGACAAACGGGTATGTTTTGCATATAATAGAAGTGTAATTAGTTATCAATAGCAACTATTTTCACTATTGTCATAAAGTTTCGTGACAAGGTGAGAAAAAGCATTATTCTCGTGACAGGAGGCGGGGTATGAGCTTTGTCGAATTTAAAGACGTGTGCAAGTTTTATACGATGGGCGAGAATGTCATCAAGGCGGCGGATCATGTGAATTTCACCATCGAAGAGGGCGAGTTCTGCGTCATCGTGGGACCCTCCGGCGCGGGAAAGACGACCGTCCTGAATATGCTCGGCGGCATGGATAAAGTGACGGAAGGGCAGATCCTTGTGGACGGCGCGGCGGTGAACACCTTCAACGAGCGGCAGCTCACCGACTACCGCCGCTACGACGTGGGGTTCGTGTTCCAGTTCTACAACCTTATCCAGAATCTCACGGCGCTTGAAAACGTGGAGATCGCCTCGGAGATCTGCAAAGACCCGCTGGACGCTGCGGAGACGCTGCGGAAAGTGGGGCTTTCGGAGCGCATGAAGAATTTTCCCGCGCAGCTCTCGGGCGGCGAGCAGCAGCGCGTCTCCATCGCGCGCGCCATCGCGAAGAACCCGAAGCTTCTGCTGTGCGACGAGCCGACGGGCGCGCTCGACTACGAGACGGGCAAGGCGATCTTAAAACTTCTGCACGACGTATGCCGTAACGATAAAAAGACGGTCATCGTCATCACGCACAATACGGCGCTCACGCAGATGGCGGACAGGGTCATCCACATCAAGAACGGGCAGGTCTCTGCGATGGAGATCAACGAAAACCCCGCCGACGTCTCCGTCATCGAATGGTAAAAGAGAGCAAGACGGTTTTTGCGGGAGGTATGCGCCATGAATAAGTACGGAAAGACCATCCTCAAAGAGTTCAAATCGGGCTTCGGGCGGTTCATCGCCATCATGGCGATCATCGCGCTCGGGGTCGGGTTCCTCATCGGCATCATGCAGGCTACGCCGGACATGGAGAACTCCATGGACGACTATTACCGTGCCGAAAACGCCTACGACGTGGATATAAAGGGCACCCTCGGGCTGACGGCAGAGGACGTCGAAGCGATCAGCGAAAGCAGCGTCGTCGAAAGCATTGCGCCCGTCATCTCCACCGACGTTACGGCGCAGGCGGGCGAAGCGGAGGTCGTCGCGCGGGTCGTCTGCATAGACAGGGCGTATGAGGGCGCGGCGGAGCTGAACAAACTCACCCTCGAGGAGGGCAGCATGCCCGCCGAGGGGCTGACGGACGCGGACGGGAACGAGATCCCGCTCGCAAAGCAGGTCGTCGTCGAACGCGCAACGCGCAATTTCACGCAGCTCTCCGTCGGCGACACGGTCACGCTCGACGCGGCGAGCGGGCAGTACGGCGACGTCTATGCGCAGACGGAGTTCACCGTCGTCGGCATCGTCTCTTCGCCCGATTATTATTACCTGGACGCGACCGAACAGACCACTTTGGGCGCGGGCGTCGTCGGGTGCGTGGTGTACGTGAACGACGGGGTGTACGACCTTTCGGGCGGGCAGTTCGCCGCGCTCGGTATGCTCGGCAGAACGACCGCTTATACCGACGTCTGGGTGAAGATCGCGGGCGCAGGGGCGTACGACTACCTTACGGATGAGTACAAGAGCTATGTGCTCGGGCAGGCGGAGACGCTCTCTTCCCTCGGCGAGGAGCGCTGCGCCGATCTCAACGATACGATCGGCGCATTCGGGTACAGCGCAAGCTGGCTCATGCTCGACCGCGCGAGCACGAACGTGAGCTACGTCAGCTTTGACATGAACGTGGAGAAGGTCGCGGACATCGCGGGCATCTTCCCCATCTTCTTCATCGTCGTCGCGGCGCTGGTCGCCTTCACCTCCATGACGCGCATGGTCGAAGAGGACAGGATGCAGATCGGCACCCTCAAAGCGCTCGGGTACAGCCCCGCGCGCATCGTGTCGAAGTATCTCATCTATTGCAGCATCGCCTGCATCATCGGGTGCGCGGCGGGTATCCTGATCGGCTTTTCGCTGCTGCCCTCCATCTTCTGGGCGGCGTATCAGACGCTGTACGCGCTGCCCGCGCTCAACCTCGCGTTCAGCCCGTGGTTCGCGGTCGCGGTCATCGGCATCGCGCTGGCGGCGACCATTCTCGTCACGCTCGCGGCATGCTGGTCCTCCCTGCGCGAACGCCCGTCCAACCTCATGCAGCCCAAGGCGCCGAAGGCGGGCAAGCGGGTGCTTCTGGAGCGCGTCCCGTTCGTCTGGAAGCCGCTTAAATTCAAGTGGAAGGCGACTATCCGCAATATCTTCCGCTATAAAAAGAACATGATCCTCACGATCATCTCCGTCATGGGCTGTACGGCGCTCATCCTCGTCGGGTTCGGGCTGAACGATTCGGTCAACGCCGCGAGCACCTACCAGTACGAGAACGTCATCCTGTACGAATCGGCGATCACGTATGAGGGCGAATGGGAAGAGGGCGGCGCGCTCGCACAGTTTCTGAACGAATCGGACGGCTACACCTCCGTCTATGCCGACGAGAGCGCGACGCTCGTCATCCCGCAGGAGAGCGGGAACGCGACGGAGCCGGTCACGCTCTGGCTCGTGGAGAACGACGAAACATTCAATGAATTTATTTCCTTGCATGAACGCGGCGACTCTGCTATAATAGAACTTGCGGACGACAGGGAGGGCTGGCTCGTGCTCTCGGAGAACATCGCCGTCGTCTACGGCATCGAGGCGGGTGGCGCGGTGATGCTGAACGGGCACATGGTCGGTGTGCGCGCCGTCTGCGAAGGATATACCGGCTCCAACGTGTACATGAGCAAAGGGGCGTACGAGAGCCTGTTCAACGGCGGGGCTGCGCTTGCGGCGAATACGCTGCTCGTCAAATCGGACGTCGGGCGGGAGAACACGGAGGAGGCGACGCGCGCCCTTCTCGAAGACGGCGCGGTGGATTCCGTGGAGTTCATCTACTCTTCGCTCTCCATGTTTGAGAACCTGAGCGAGATGATGGGGTACGTCATCGCCGTGCTGGTCATCAGCGCGGGCGCGCTCGCGGCGATCGTGCTGTACAACCTGACGAACATCAACATAGACGAGCGGCGGCGGGAGATCGCGACGCTGCGCGTGCTCGGCTACCGCAAGGCGGAGGTCGCGGGCTATATCTACCGCGAGAGCGCGATCCTTACGGTCGTGGGCACGCTGCTGGGTCTGCTGCTCGGCTGGCTGCTGCATCTGTATATCGTCACAAACGTGAACAGCATCTCGATGATGTTCGGCAGGATCATCGGCGGGCTGAGCTATCTGTGGGCGTTCCTGTTCACCATTGCCTTTGCCGTGATCGTCTATGCGTTCATGCTCATCAAACTCAATAAGATCAGCATGACCGATTCGCTCAAATCCAACGAGTGAAAGGAGCGGAACAGATGGAGAAGAAGGAACTGCGCGATGCGCTCATGCAGCAGCTTTGGCGCATGAACAAGATGGATCTGATGGTGAGCCTGCGCGAATTTCTGGAGGGCGAGAGCGCCGCGCTGCATTACCTGCATACTTGCAGAGAGGAGCGCGTGTCGCCTTCGCAGCTCAGCGAAAACATAGGCGTGAGCCGCGCGCGGACGGCGAATATCCTGCGCTCGCTGCGCACGAAGGGGTATATCGCCATGGAGATCTCGGAGAGCGACCGCCGCAGGATGGAGGTGCGCATCACGCCCGCGGGCGAGGCGTTCTGCCGCGAAAAATACGAATTTCTCGTGCGGTACTTCGACCTGTATGTGGACGTGCTCGGCGAAGAGGACATCGCGGAGCTGACGCGGCTGATCAAAAAGACGGCGGACAACGAAGTGCTGCTGAAAAAATGATCGTACGGAGGAGAGAGCATGATCGAAAACGAATCGGGCGAAGATTATCTCGAAACGGTGCTGCGCCTGCTTTCCACGGGCAACGACGTGCATGCCGTGGACGTCGCGCGGCAGCTCGGCGTCTCCAAACCCGCGGTCACGAAGGCGATGCGCATCCTGACGCAGAAGGGGTATGTCGAGATCGTCGACAACCATATCCACCTCACCCCGGCAGGGGAGGAATACGCCGTCGCCGTGTACGGAAAACACCGCATGCTGACCGAGTTTCTGATGAAACTCGGTGTGGGCGCGGAGACGGCGGAGGCGGACGCCTGCCGCATGGAGCATCTTTTGAGCGAAGAGACGCTCGGCGCGATCCGCGCGTTCAATAAAGGGAACTGAACAAAAGCATCTTTCAGCGCCCCGCGGCAAGCCGCGGGGCGTCCCTTTGCCTGCGGCGGGGCATTTTATGCTCTATGCGGGTCTTTTGCCTGCGGCGGGGCGGGGGCATGCGGGAGGCGTGCTTTCGTTTTGCCGCGCCCGCGCAAAAGGTGCGGGCGCGGCGGGAATGCGGCGGGGCGCGGGCGGCGTTTTCTGTGCGGGCGGCGGATCTCTGCCCCGCGGGGCGGGGGCGCGAATGGGTCAAGCCGTGCGGCGCATATAGTAGGGGTATCCGAAAAAAGTGGGGGATACCGCATTGCTGTGGGATTTTCTTTGCGCCGTGTTCGGCAAGTTCCTGTTTTTCACCTCCGCCGTCGGCGGGAAGGGCTCCTTTCCAAAACCCCTGCCGCCCGAAGAGGAGGAGAAATACCTGCGTCTCGCCCGCGAGGGCGACCGCGCCGCGCGGGATATGCTCGTGCGGCACAACATGCGGCTCGTGGCGCACATCGTCAAAAAGTACGCGGGCGCGGCGGAGACGGACGACCTCATCTCCGTGGGCAGCATCGGGCTGCTCAAGGCGATCGAGACGTTCAAACCCTCCCGCGGCACCCGGCTTGCCACCTATACGGCGCGGTGCATCGAAAACGAGATCCTCATGCTCATCCGCAGCAACAAAAAGCACAGGAACACCGTCTATCTCTCCGATCCCGTCGGCGTGGATAAGGAGGGGAACGAGCTGACCCTCATGGATCTGCTGTTCGAGAAGGAGGACGGCGTGTTCAAGGAGGTGGAGAGCAGGCTCGAACACGAGAAGTTTCTGCGCATGCTGCAGGGCTGCCTCACCGAGCGCGAATATACCGTGCTCTGCCTGCGCTACGGGCTGAAGGGCGGCGCGCCCATGCCGCAGCGCGAGGTCGCGCTCTTTCTGAAAATTTCGCGCTCCTACATCTCGCGCATCGAAAAACGCGCGGTCGAGAAAGCGCGCGCGGCGCTGAACAGGGCGGACTACCTGTGAGCGTCTTGCGCTACGGCGAACAGGGCGGCGGACGCCGCTGAGCGTCTTGTGCGCCCGCGCAGTCTCCCTATATGCGCGCCCGCGCAGTCTCCCTGTTTGCGCGCCCGCGCGGGGACGGCGTTCCCCGCACGTGCCCCTGCGCCCGGGCAATAAATTCGGATAACGCTTTACACGGCGGCATATCCGTGGTATAATTGAGACGAAAAGGAAAGAGTGGACAGGCCGTAAAGAGGAGAGGCATGCTGTGTTCCGTTTGTAAAAAAAACGAAGGCGTCTACGCCGTTGCGGGCGAGGACGGGGAGGAAATGCTGCTCTGCGGCGACTGTTATGCGCGTCTCGGCGCGGCGGCGGAGTACGCCGCCCTTTCGGGTGCGGAAGAGGGCGGGCGCTGCCCCGCCTGCGGCAGGACGTTCGCCGATTATAAGCGCACGGGGCTGGTCGGCTGCGCGCAGTGCTATACCGCGTTCCGCGAAGAGCTGCTGCCCGTCATCCGCCGCATGCACGGAAAGACGGTGCACATGGGCGGCCATCCCCTCGGCAACGGCAGGCTGTACGAGCTTCTGGACGAGCGCAACCGCCTGCGCGCGGAGCTGGAGAGCGCCGTCAAGCGCAAGGACATGGCGGAGGCGGAGCGGCTCAACCGCGACATCCGCGAAATTTCCCGCGTCATTTACCGCGGCGGAACGGAGGACGGGGATGATCAGTAACATCGAGAGCACCGTCGTCTCCACCCGTATCCGTCTCGCCCGCAACCTTGCGGACTACTCCTTCCCCTCGGTGCTGCATTCCGCAAAACAGGCGAAGGAGATCGTGCGTGCGGTCTACGACGCGGCGAGCGGTGCGCGCGCGTTCAAGCTCTATCATATGGGCGATTTGTCCGACAACGTCGCGCAGGCGCTGTGCGACGACCATCTCATCAGCGCCGAGCTTGCGGCGAACAAAAAATACGGCGCGGCGCTCATCGACGAGAGCGGCGGGGATATGCAGGAGGGGAAGTTCTCCATCATGATCAATGAGGAGGACCACCTGCGCGAGCAGTACATTGCCGACGGGCTGTGCCTGCCGCGCGCGTACGGGCTGCTCGCCGCCTTCGACGGGGAGCTTTCGCGGCAGCTCCGCTTTGCTTTCGACGCGCAGCTCGGGTATCTCACCGCCTGCCCGACCAATCTCGGCACGGGGCTGCGCGCGTCGGTCATGCTCTTTCTCCCCGCGCTCACACGCCTCCGCAAGATGGAGCGCGTCGTCCGCGAGATCTCCCGCCTCGGGCACACCGTGCGCGGCGTGTACGGAGAGGGGAGCGCGGCGGAAGGGTTCATGTACCAGATCAGCAACGAGGTCACGCTGGGCGTGACGGAGGAGTATATCCTCTCCGAAGTCCAGCGCGCGGCGCTGGAGCTTGTCAGCCTCGAATCGCAGGCGCGCAAGAGCCTGCGCGAGGAGGACGAGACGGGCGTGCGCGACGAGTGCATGCGCGACTACGGTATCCTGCGCTACTGCGCGAAGATCTCTTTTGAGGAATTTTTGCAGCGCCTCTCGGGCGTCAAGCTGGGGGCGGCGCTCGGCTTTATCCGCGTGCGCGACTTCCGCGCGCTGGACGCGCTCGCGGCGCGGGCGCGCCCGGCGAACGTCGGGCTGCTGAGCGACGGGGCGCTCACCGCGCCCGAGCGCGACGTGCTCCGCGCGGAGCTTTGCCGCAGGGAGCTTGCGGAGAATACGGAAGGATAATAAAGTGAGGAACGCCCGTTCGGGCGGCGGAACGATATGTACGATTTCAGCAGGTTTTCGGTCAATTTGCAGCGCGCCATCAATTTTTCCATCGAAGCGGCGCAGAAATACGGCAGCAGCTATGTGGGCAGCGAGCACGTTCTTCTCGGCATTCTCAACGTGCCCGAATGCCGCGCATACGAGCTGCTTGTGCAGGCGGGCGTGTCGGAGGAGGCGTACAGGGACGCCTTTGTGCGCTCGCTGAACAAGAGCGTGAAGATCAGCGGCTTTACGCCGCGCACGAAGTATATGTTCGACAGGGCTTTGGAGTTCGCCGTGGACAGAGACGGTTCGCGCGCGCGCGTCAGCAGCGAATTTATGCTGCTCGCCATCCTCGTGGACGAAGAGTCCGTCGCGGTGCGCCTTCTGCACATGCTCGGCGCGGCGGTGGAACAGCTCACCGACAAGGTCGGCGCGCTCCTGCGCGGCGACGAGGAGGAGAGCGCGGAAGAGGAGGAACAGCACGTCCCCTCGCCGCAGCGCGCGATCCCGCTCAATTACGGCACCGACCTCACCCAGCGCGCGCGGGAGGGGAAGATCGACCCCGTCATCGGGCGGAAGAAGGAGATCGACAAGATCATTCAGGTGCTCTCGCGCAGGACGAAGAACAACCCCGTGCTCGTCGGTGAGCCGGGCGTGGGCAAGAGCGCCGTCGTCGAAGGGCTGGCGCAGGCGATCGTGCGCGGCGACGTGCCCGACCTTCTGCGCGGCAAAACGGTGTTCTCGCTCGACCTTCCCGGCATGCTCGCGGGTGCGAAGTACCGCGGCGATTTTGAAGAGCGGCTCAAAGACAGCATCGACGCGGTCCGCCGCAGCGGGAATGTCATCCTGTTCATCGACGAGATCCACAACATCGTCGGGGCGGGTTCGACCGCGGAGAACAGCATGGACGCGGCGAATATCTTAAAGCCCATGCTCGCGCGCGGCGAATTGCAGACGATCGGCGCGACGACCATCGACGAGTACCGCAAATACATCGAAAAGGACCCCGCGCTCGAGCGGCGGTTCACGCCCGTGAACGTGGAAGAGCCGACTGTGGAGGAGTCCAAGGAGATCCTGCGCGGGCTGCGCGACAAATACGAGGCGCACCACAAAGTCACGATCAGCGATGCGGCGATCGATGCGGCGGTCAATCTCTCCGACCGCTATATCACGGACAGGTTTTTGCCCGACAAGGCGATCGACCTCATCGACGAGGCGGCGAGCCGCGCCCGCCTCGACAGCTACAACGGGCCTGCGGGCATCGACGAGCTGGAAGAGGAGATCGAATATCTCAACGCCGAAAAGGCGCGCGCCGTGAAGAAGGACGATTTTCTGGCGGCGCAGGAGTGCCTGAACAAGATCCGCGACGCCGAGAAGAAGATAGAGGAGATCCGCGACGAGTGGGAGCGCAAACGGGGCGAGACGCACCCGACCATCGGCGCGGAGGAGGTCGCCAAGATCGTCGCGGGCTGGACGGGCATCCCCGTCGTAAAGCTGACGGAGGAGGAGAGCGAAAAACTGCTGCGTCTCGAAGAGGAGCTGCACGCGCGCGTCATCGGGCAGGACGACGCCGTCTCCGCCGTCGCGAAGGCGATCCGCCGCGCGCGGGCGGGGCTGAAGGACCCGGGGCGCCCCATCGGCTCGTTCATCTTCGTCGGACCCACGGGCGTGGGCAAGACGGAGCTTTCCAAGGCGCTCGCGGCGGCGCTGTTCGGCGACGAGAAACTGCTCGTGCGGCTGGACATGAGCGAGTATATGGAGAAACAGTCGGTGAGCAAGCTCATCGGCGCGCCGCCGGGCTACGTCGGGTTCGACGAGACGGGCGGGCAGCTCACCGAAAAGATACGGCACAAGCCCTATTCCGTCGTCCTCTTCGACGAGATCGAAAAGGCGCACCCCGACGTGTTCAACGTGCTTTTGCAGCTTCTGGACGACGGCAGGCTGACGGACAGCCGCGGCAGGGTCGTGAGCTTTAAAAACACCGTCATCATCATGACGTCCAATATCGGCGCGGGCGAGGTGAAGGAGACGCCGCTCGGCTTCGCCGAGGGCGGCGGGGGGAATGAGTACGAGCGCATGAAAGAGCGCATCGCCGACGCGCTGCGCGCGCACTTCAAACCCGAATTTCTCAACCGCATCGACGAGACGATCATCTTCCATAAACTCAGCCGCGAGGACGCTGCGAAGGTGTGCGACCTGTTCCTCTCCTCCCTTGCAAAGCGGCTGAAACAGCGGGAGATCACCCTCGCCGTCTCCGCGGCGGCGAAGGAAGAGCTCGTGCGCGAGGGGTACGACGAGGTGTATGGCGCGCGCCCGCTCAAGCGGGTGATCCAGCGCCGCATCGAGGACGCGCTCAGCGAGGAGATCCTGCAATCCAAGGTTGCCCCCGGGCAGGCTGTGAACGTGGACGTGCAGGGCGGAAAATTTGTCTTTTCGCCCGTCAAATAAAAGCATCGGAGGGAATCACTTATGCGAATCGAGATCATTGAAAAGAACTGCAAGGCGAGCGAGAAACTGCTTGCGATCGTGAACAAAAAGACGGCCCGCCTCGAAAAATATTTCGACGAGGACGCGCTGTGCTCCGTCTACCTCAAAACGGAGAACAGGCTGTGCAAGACGGAGGTGACCATCCTCTACAAGGGGAACATGGTGCGCGCGGAGGTCACGGGCAAGAACTTTTACGACAACATCGACGCCGTGCTGCCCAAGCTCGAAAAGCAGATCTACAAGCACAAGAGCAAGCTCGAATCCAAGCTGAAACAGGGCGCGTTTGCGGAGAAACAGCTCTTCTTCAAGGGCGAAGTGCCCGCGGCGGAGGGCGAACCCGTCAAGGTCAAGACCTTTGACCTCACGCCCATGACGACGGAGGAGGCGGCGGAGCAGCTCGACCTTCTCGGGCATTCGTTCTATATCTTCCAGGACGCGGAGACGGGCGAGGTGCGCGTGGTGTACCTGCGCGGGAACGGCGATGTGGGGCTTTTGATCCCGAAAAAGAGCAGGTGACGGGTGTCTGTATAGTATCGGCGCTTTCGGCGCACGGCGCATTTGCGCCGCGCGTTTTGCATACAATACGGGTATGGAAAAGGAGAGCGCGAAAAAAAAGGAGAGAACCGGGCGGCTGCGCGCGGCGTACGCAAAGGTGCGCGCGGCGTTTTCCTACCTCTCGGCAAAGAAATATACGACGCTCGCGGGCACGCTGACCTTCTTTCTGGTCATGTCCGTCGTGCCCTTCCTTTTCTGGCTGACGCTGCTGTTCGGCAGGCTCAACATCGACTTTGAACAGCTCCTCGACTTTTCGCTCTTCGACGAGGTGCGCGGCGTCATCCTGTACTTTCAGGAGTCCGCGCGGTCCGCGACGGCGGGCGCGTCCGTCGTGCTGCTCGCAACGACGCTGTACTCTTCGACCAATCTCTTTTTCCACATGCGCCGCAGCGGGGAGATCATCTACGAGTACAAGCGCAGGAAGGGGAGCCTCGTGCTCCGTCTCTCGGCGCTGGCGCTCATCTTCGTCGTCATGGTGCTCTTCCTCTCGGGCGTGGGGCTGTTCCTCGTGGGGAACCTGCTCGTCGAACGGCTGTTCCCCTCGTTCGTGGCGCAGATCTCCGTCTATCTGCTCGTCGCCGTCGTGGCCTATGCGTTCCTGCTCCTGATGAATCTCTATATCTGTCCGTACCGCCTGCACGTGCGCGACGCTGTCTGGGGGAGCCTTCTGTCCCTCGTTCTGGGCGGGTTCGCTTCCTTCGGGTTTTCGGTCTATACCCGCTTCAGCTCGGCGGAAAAGCTGTACGGCGCGGCAGTGTTCTTCATCCTCTTCCTGCTGTGGCTGTACATTCTGATGATCTGTTTCGTCGTGGGCGTCATCTTCAACTGCTGCCTCGCCGAGCACAGCGGGCTGCGCAAGGAGAGCAAGCGTTTTTAGCCTTTTTTCCTCCTTTTTGTGCGCTGCGCGGAAATTTCTCCGCGCGCAAGGGCTTGCAAACGGCGCGCCGATATTGTATAATAGGTGCAAGCCGCTTGCGGCATTCCGAACAAGAGAGGGGAGAAAGATGTATCAGCTTTTTTGCGATTCCAACTGTGAATTGTGGCACACCGAGGCGAAGGAGCTGGGGCTCTGCGTCATCCGCATGCCCTACGTGCTGGACGGCGAGGAGCATGCGTACGACCTCGGCGAGAACACCGATTTCAAGCACTTCTTTGACCGCATGCGCGAGGGAGCCGTTCCCGTCACGTCCGCGATCAACGAACAGAACTATATCGATTACTTCGAGCCCGTGCTGAAAGAGGGGAAGGACATCTATTACGTGACCTTCTCGCACAAGCTCTCCGCGACCTTCGCGAGCATGGAGCGCGCGGTCGAAACGCTGAAAAAGAGCTACCCCGACCGCGTGATCCGCTGGTTCGATACCCGCTCCATCAGTCTCGGCGCGGGCTTTCAGGTGCGGCTCGCCGCTGGGAAGTGGCGCGCGGGCGCGACGATGGACGAGCTGGAGGCGTACCTGACCGAAGTCCGCGCGCATACGGCGGTGTACTTCGTGGTGAAAGACCTCAAATATCTCAAACGCGGCGGAAGGATCTCCGCGCTGACGGCGGCGGTCGGCACGCTGCTCGATATCAAGCCGCTCATCTCCGTTATGGAGGACGGGTCGCTTGCGAGCGTGGGGAAGATCAAGGGCGCAAAGCGGGTGCTTGCGGAGTTTATCCGCATCATGCACGAGCGCGGCTGCAACGTGAAGGATTACCCCGTCGAAGTGCTGCAGGCGGACTGCCCCGAGACGGGTGACGCGTTCGTCGCGGCGCTCAAAGAGGAGTTCGGCGCGGAGACGGTCATTCACTACCAGCCCGTGGGGCCCGTCATCGGCACCCACTGCGGCCCCGGTACGCTCGGGCTCGTATTCTATGCGGAAAACTGACGGGCGGGCGCGCGCTCTGCGCCCGTTGAGGAAGAGGAATTGAAAGGAAAGAAAGTATTGGCGGTCTTTGCCGCGGCGGCGCTCGCGCTTGCGGGCGCCTTGTTCACGGGCTGCGCCGAAGAGGGCGGGTTCATCGAATACAGCCTCTCGGACGCGCTGTATGTGGACGGCGTGCGCGTCTCTTCCTCCGAATACGAGGCGCTTGCCGAAGAGGTCGGAGAGCTGCTTTCGGAGACGGAGGCGCTCTTTGACGCGGAGGCGGAGGGGAGCGATGTTTCGCGCATCAACGCCGCCGCGGCGGGCGAGACGGTTACGGTGGACGCGCGCACGTATGAACTGCTCGCGCTGTGCAAGGAGCTGCATGCGGAGACGGGCGGTGCGTTCACGCCCGCGCTCTATTCGCTGAGCGAACTGTGGGGGTTCACGCCCGCGTTCGAGGGGAGGTACTCCGACCCGCGCCCGTCCCCCTCGGAGGGGAGCATCGCCGCGGCGCTTGCGCACTGTGACTTTTCCGCCGTGACCCTCGGCGAGGGGAATGCCGTCGTCAAGACGGACGGGGAGACGAAGATCGACCTCGGCGGCGTGGCAAAGGGGTACATGACCGACCTCGTCGCAGAGCTGATCGCCGAGCGCTATGCGGGGCACAGCGTGGAGTATTCCGCGGAGGTCATGTCGAATTTGCTCCTTGCGGGGCAGGTGCGCGACGGCGGGACGCTGCGCGGGTACAATATCGGCATCGCGAACCCGCGCGTCACAACGACCGGCGCCGCGCAGTGCCTGTACCTTGCGGGCGTGCAGGACGTTGCGATCAGCACGAGCTCTGACGAATACCGCTTCTACGTCTATGAGGGGAACATCTATTCGCATATCCTCGACCCCGCGACGGGTGCGCCGTCGCAGAACGGCGTCATCAGCGTGACCGTCTGCGTGCCGCTGTCGGAAGAGAATGCGGGCGCGCGGGCGGACGCCTATTCCACGGCGGGGTTCTGCATGCCGCTCACCGACGCGCTCGCTTTTTATGAAACGCTGTATGAGAGCCGCGGCGTGACCGCCGTCGTCATCACGGAGGATTGGCGCTATTACGCCGTCGGCGGGGAGACGGTTCTGAACCGCGAGGACTATGTGGAATATATCGGTTCGTCGCTGACCGCCGAAAACGTCTTTACCTATGCGGAAGTCTCTGCCGCGCAGGACGGGGTCGTGCGCTGTGCGCAGGAGGAGGCGTATATCGCATACGTCGCGGGGTTGGTCTGATGGACAGGGAGCAGAAAGCCGCGCTCGTGCGCGGGCAGAAATTTTTTGTGCGCGGCGACCTCATCGTGTTCGCCGTCGTGCTCGCGCTGCTCGCCGCACTGACGGCGGTCGCCTTCCTGACCCCGCGCGAGGAGGGGAACAGCTTCACGGTCTGGTACGAGGGGCGCGCGGTGTTCACCGCGTCGCTCGAAGAGGACGCCGTCTATGTCTTTACGGTCGGCAGCGGCGCCGTGGCGCGCTATGAAGAGGGCGCGGACTATGAGGAGTACAACATTATAGAAGTTGTGAACGGAACGGTGCGCGTGCGCGAGGCGGACTGCCGCTCGCAGGACTGCGTCTACCGCGGCGCGGCGGATTGGGGCGAGATCGTCTGCCTGCCGCACGGCATGCGCATCGAAGTGAACGGGGAGGAGGCGCAGCCGCCTGCGGACTACTGATGAAAAAATTTACCGCTAAGCGCGTCGCGGTGCTGGGCGTCCTGCTCGCCGCGGCGAGCATTGTGTTCATCGTCGAATCGCTCGTGCCGCCCCTGCTGCCCTTCGCGCCGTATGTGAAGATCGGGCTGGCGAACTGTTTCGTGCTGTTCGTGATCATCTATTTCGGGTTCGCGGAAGGGGTGATCTTTCTGGTCGTCAAAAACGCGATCTCCGCGCTCTGGTCCTTTTCGTCGTTCGTGTTCGTGTTCAACGTCGCGGGCAGTTTCGCCGCCTTTCTGGTCATGGCGCTGCTGTATCGGGTCGCCTTTCCGAAAGTGAGCCTGGTCGCGGTCAGCATTGCGGGGGCGGTGTGCAGCAATATCGCGCGCACCTGCCTTGCCTCGCTGCTCATGGAGACGCCGTCGCTGTACGTGCAATTGCCCTTTGTGTGCGCGTTCAGCGTGCTTGCGGGCATTTTAGTAGGTGTTTTGACGGTGCTTTCTATAAAACACCTGCCCGAAAGATTGACAAAATTCAAATGACCCGCTATAATAGAAAGGCTTGATGCAGAGATGGCGGAGCGGTCGAACGCGCACGACTCGAAATCGTGTTTACCCCCATAAGGGTAACAAGGGTTCAAATCCCTTTCTCTGCGCCACGCATAAGAAAGGATATTTTCGCAAGAAAATGTCCTTTTTTCATGCATTTTTGCCCTGTTTTTGGTCGTCTGCGGGACGGATATGCCGAAAACAGGGCGTTTTTTCGTTAAAATTGTGGTACGATTTGGGTACGGCGCCGTAGGCGGCGGGGAGCGGCCTGCCCGAAGAGTTTGCGGAAGGGGATACGCTGCGTGCCGTTTAAGCGAGAGGGCTGCCTCCTCGTGCGCCGCTTTTGCGGAAGCAGCTTCTGCGTCCGCCGCCTGCGCGAAAAACGGCGGTGGCAGTGCAAAAAAAGGGGGGATGATCGTCGTGCCGCAGCACGGATAGCGCGTAAACGGAGGGGGAGAGTAAGGCTGCGTGAAGAGAATCGAAAAAAAATGAGAAAAAAGGGTTGACAAAATCAAAAAGCGGTAGTATACTATAATCGAAAAATGGAAACGTTTCCAAGCAATTCGGAAAGAGCCGAAGGCAACCGCCCGCATTTTTTTGCCAACAAATGGAAACGTTTCCAAAATGTGGAACGCCGCAAGCTGTGCGGCGGCAGAGCGCGGGAAATGCAGAACAGGACGCGGCGGCGCGCGTGTGTCGGTCGGCGGCAGGACGGAGCGGCGAACGCACATTGGAATGCAACAGCGCGGAACGAAACGGCGAACGCGCGTCGGAATGCAACAGCACGGAACGAAACGGCGAACGCGCGTCGGAATGCAACAGCGCGGAACGAAACGGCGAACGCGCATGTGGCGGTGATTGCGCAGAGCGCTGCCGCGGTGCGCAGAAACGAGACGCAAGAGGGGTTGTGATGATTCTTTGCATAGGCGAGATCCTCGCCGACATGATCGGTTCAAAAAGAGAGCAGTCGATGCGGTTCGATTGTTTTGCGGGAGGCGCGCCCTTCAACGTGGCGTGCGGCATTGCAAAGCTGGGCTGCGGCGCGGCATTTTTCGGGTGCGTCGGGAACGATGCCGTCGGCAGGTTTCTGCGGGAATACGCGGACGGCGTGAAGGGGCTGCAGAGCAGGATCTCTGTCTCCCCCGACCGCAACACGACGCTCGCGTTCGTGACCCTGAGCGAGGAGGGCGAGCGCAGCTTTTCCTTTTACCGCAGACACACGGCGGACTATGCCCTGGAGCTTTCTGCGGTGAGACCGCTGCTCGCCGATGCAGACATCGTGCACCTCGGTTCGCTGATGCTCAGCGAAGAGGCGGGCAGGCGTTTTGCCGAAGAGGTCTGTTCGGCTGTGAAAGAG
>JAGHJD010000064.1 GCA_017886895.1 Clostridia bacterium
ACAGGCAGGGTGCGCGGATGGGGCAGAGCATGCGCTGAACGCGCAATGCGGGGAGAGGAGAGCGCATGCGCTCACCAGCGCATGCGCAGCACGATCTCCTGGTTGTAATCGCCGAAGGCGTTGCCGAAGAGGTTCAGCCCGCCCTTGTTCACGGCGTCGTCTTTGACGCCGATCCTGATGGCAAGGAAGGGGTTTTCGGCGAGCGCATAGTCTGCGAGCGTGCGTTCGCCGATGCGCTCGTCGTTGAACCAGCTCCCTTCGTTGGTGACGCGCCAGTTCGTCAGCATGCCGTACTGCGTCATGCTGTCCGGCCACCAGTCGGGGTTGAGCGCGCCGCGCCGCCCGCCGAAGTCGCCCGGGCAGGTCCAGGTGCCGACTTCTATCCCGTTGAGCCAGAGCGTGATGTCCGATTTATAGTTGTTGCGGAAGAAGGGCGCCTCCGCGCATGCCTCGAAGGAGATCTCCAGCTCTTTGAGGTGCTGCGGCATGTCCGCCTTGCTCACGCGGTATTCCACAAACCCGCTCGTGAACCATAAAAGTTTCGCCCCGAACCGTTCGGGCAGGAAAAAGTTGTCGGGGTTGTTGTCCCTGCCGAGTTTCTGCGTGCGCGTCGCCAGCCCGCAGGAGAGGAAGGAGGTCTTGTCGTCTATGCTGTAATTGCTGTAGCTGCCGACGGGGATCTCGATGCTGACGCTGTTCTCCTTCTGCGTCTGCGGGTCGAACAGGCGCACGTATACGCCGTCGCAGATGCGCGTGCAAAGGCGGGATTTCCCTTTTTTGGAATACTGCGCCTTGGTCGAGATCAGCCCGACCTCTTCGAGGATGTCTATATTCGTCGTCATCGTGGACATGGGCTGTTTCAGCACCCTGCTCAGTTCGGTGATGCTCAGGCTCTGCGCGCCGAGCGTCTCCAGAATTTCGATGCGCTGCGGCGACGAGAGCGCCCTGCCGAGGTCGCTGAGCGGGATGCTGTCCGATACCGTATATTCCTTGTTTTTCAGCATAGCTTTTTCCCCCCCCGTTTTTTTTAAGTATACCGCCTCGGCGGGGCGGTGTCAAGCGTGCGGAAAGGGGGTTTTCAAAAAAACCGAAAGGGGTGGTTCTTCAAAAATCCTGAACAAGAGAAACGCGTTTGAAATTGTTTTCGGGAGGTGGATTGTCGTAATTTCCCTTCTATGCTACGATAAAGCCGTAGAAACGCGGGAGCGCGTCTTTCCGCATGCGTTCAACCGGCAGTATCAAGGAGAGAAGGATGGCACACAATTACGAAAGGAACGAATATCCCCGCCCGCAGTTCGCGCGGCGCGTATGGACGAGCCTGAACGGCACATGGAAACTGCGGTTCGACGACGCCGAGACGGGCGTTGCGCAGGGGTTCCCGCAGGGGATCGGCAAGGGATGCGGGATCTGCGTCCCGTTCGCGTACCAGTGCGCGGCGTCGGGCGTGGAGGATAAGAAACAGCACGAAGTGCTTTGGTACGAGCGGACGTTTTCCTATGCGGCGGGCGCGGGGCGGCGGGTGCTGCTCTGTTTCAACGCCGTCGACTATGAGGCGGACGTCTGGCTGAACGGGAAGTACGTCGGCGGGCACGTCGGCGGCTACACGCCCTTTTCCTTCGACGTGACGGACTATCTCTGCGCGGAGAATACGCTCGTCGTGCGCGCGACCGACCGCAACGACGCGGCGCAGCCGCGCGGCAAGCAGTATTGGGAGGAGACGCCCAACCGCTGCTGGTACCGCGCGACTTCGGGCATCTGGCAGAGCGTGTGGCTGGAGGAGACGGGCGGCGCGTATTTCACCGAGGCGCTGTTCACGCCGGACATTGACCGCCGCTGCGTGGAGATGCAGTTTTCCGTGCGCGGCGCGGCGGATACGATCCGCATTTCGGCGTCCTACCGCGGAGAGCTTGTCAAGGTGCAGGAGGAATCCGTCGTCGGGAAACTCACGCCCTGCGTGTTCCGGTTCTGCGAGGCGGACTGCATCGACGAAATACATTATTGGTCGCCCGAGCATCCGAATGTATATGAAGTAAAACTCGAACTTCTGCGCGGGGGAGAAACCCTTGACGAGGTGGAAACGTATTTCGCGATGCGCAAGATCTCCGTCGACGGCGACCGCATCCTGCTCAACAACGCGCCGCTGTATCAGAAACTCGTGCTCGACCAGGGGTATTGGGCGGAGACCGACCTGACGCCCCCGTCCGCGGAGGCGCTGCGGCAGGACATCCTCGCCAGCAAGGCGATGGGGTTCAACGGCGCGCGCAAGCACCAGAAGCTCGAAGATCCTTATTATTATTACTATGCGGACAGGCTCGGGTTCCTCGTCTGGGGAGAGATGCCCAGCGCGTACAGTTTCTGCCACGACGAGATGCGCGCCCTGCACGCTCTGCTCGCGGAGGGGATCCGCAGCCTGTACAATCATCCCTCCGTCATCGCGATCGTGCCCATGAACGAGAGCTGGGGCGTGCGCAACCTGCTGTACGATGCACAGCAGAAAAACTTCGTGCGTTCGCTGTATTACCAGGCGAAGGCGGAGAGCGGCGGGCGGCTCGTCTGCTGCAACGACGGCTGGGAACAGGTAGAGGAGACCGACTTCATCGGCATACACGACTATGCCCCGACGGGCGATGCGTTCGCGGACAAATACGTGCGCGAAAAGTATTCGGAGCTGTACCCCATGCGCCGCAGGCTGATGGGGTTCGGCGAGAAGTACACGGGCGTGCCCGTTTTGCTCACCGAATACGGCGGCGCGGCGCTCAAGGCGAGCGGCGCGGACGCGCGGTTCGACGCGGAGAGCGACTGCAAGTGGGGGTATGTGGTGGATAAGGACGCGAAGAGCTTTCTGCTCCGCTATAAGAACCTGACCGACGCGGCGCGCGCCTGCGGCTTTGCGGGGTACTGCTACACGCAGCTCACCGACGTAAAGCAGGAGGTGAACGGGCTGCTCGACGAGCACCACGCGCCGAAAATACCTTTTGACGAGATAGCGAAACTCAATGGATGAACTGAAAGGACTGATCTTTTCGATCGAAGAATTTGCCGTATACGACGGACCGGGCATCCGCACGAGCGTCTTTTTCAAGGGCTGCCCGCTGCGCTGCAACTGGTGCCACAACCCCGAGGGGCTGGAGATGCGCGCGCAGATCGTGCGCAGCCCGAACGGCTGCCTCGGCTGCGGCAGGTGCGACGCGATCGCGAAAAAACACGGCGGCGAATACACGCAGGAGGCGGCGGACGCCTGTCCGCGGCACCTGCTGCGCCCGAGCGGCGTGTGGTACGGCGCGGACGAACTGTGCGCGAAACTGCTCAAAAACGCGGATCTTCTGCGCGCGGGCGGGGGCGGCGTCACCTTTTCGGGCGGGGAGTGCCTCATGCAGGCGGACTTCCTCACGGAAGTTGCGAAGAAACTGCACGGAAAACTGCACCTCGCCATTCAGACGAGCGGGTACGCGCCCGCGGACAAGCTGCGCGGGCTGCTGCCGTATCTCGATCTCGTGATGTTCGACCTGAAACTTTTGGACGCGGCGCAGTTCAGAAAATACATCGGCGGCGACCTCTCCGTCGTGCTGCGCTCCTTCCGCATCGCCGCGGAGAGCGGGGTCGAACTTTTGCCCCGCACGCCGCTCATCCCCGGCGTGACGGACACGCCCGAAAATCTGAACGCCGTCGCGGAGACGATCGCCTCCGCGGGGCTGCATAAAGCGGAACTTCTCGCCTACAACAAGATGGCGGGCAGCAAATACAAACTCATCGGGAAAACGTACGCGCCCATGTTCGACGAGAGCAAGGCGGGCGTTCCCGACCTCACTCCTTTCAAAGAGCGGGGCATCGAAGTAAGGATCTTATAAGGAGAAAGAAAAATGGATAAACGGGTTCAGACGATCTACGACCGTTTGCAGAGCAGGGAGTACCGCTCTCTGCGCAGCGGGAAAGAGTATTCGTTCGCGCAGGACTATGCCGCGGCGGGGACGGACCCCGCCCTCCGCGCGGCGGACAGGCTGATGAAGATGGCGCAGGCGGAGCGCGCCGTGCTCTTTGCCGAGGACAGGATCGGCATGATGCGCACGGTGAAAAAGGTGCCGCCCATCTTCACCGATGAGGAGTTTGCCGCCATTGCTGCCGAACACTTCATTTTCGACGGCGCGCAGGTCAACAATATTTCCTCCGACTATGCCTCCGCGCTTGACGGCGGCATGGAGAAGAAGAGGAACAGGATCCTTGAATTGCGCGCGAAGGAGCAGGAGGGGAGCAAAAAATACGTGCTCTATACCGCGATGCTCACCTCGATCGACGCGCTGTACCTGATCGCGGAGAAGTACCGCGCCGAGGCGGAGCGCATGGGCAACGAACGGCTCGCGGAGGCGCTCTCCAACGTGCCGGAAAATACGCCGCGCGGGTACTATGAGGCGCTCGTCATGCTACGCCTGCTCAATTACACGCTCTGGCTGAACGCGAACAAGCACAACACGCTCGGCAGGTTCGACGTGTACATGTTCCCGTTCTATGAGAAGGACATAAAGAGCGGCGCGCTCGCGCGCGAAGAGGCGCTCTCTCTCACGCAGGAGTTCTTCATCGACCTCAATTTCGACGCCGATCTGTACCCCGGCGTGCAGCAGGGCGACAACGGGCAGAGCATGGTGCTCGGCGGCTGCGACGCGGACGGCATGCCCGTCTACAACGACCTGAGCAAACTCTGCCTCGAGGCGTCGCTCGAACTGAAGATCATCGACCCGAAGATCAATCTGCGCGTGGATAAGAACACGCCCGAAGAGGTGTATCTGCTCGGCACGGAGCTGACCAAACAGGGGCTCGGGTTCCCGCAGTACTCCAACGACGACGTGGTCATCCCCGCGCTCGTGAACTGGGGCTACGATCTCGCGGACGCGCGCAATTACGTCGTCGCCGCCTGCTGGGAGTTCATCATCCCGGGGCTTGCGATGGACATCCCCAACATCGACGCGCTCAACTTCCCCGGGATCGTCAGAAAGGTGACGGAGCGCATCAAAGAGTTCCCCGATTACGGTTCCTTCCTCGCGGAAGTGAAAAAGGACATTCTCGCCGAGTGCGACCGCCTCACTTCGATGACGAAGGGGCTGTACCTCATGCCCTCGCCCTTCCAGTCCGTGCTCATGACGAACTGCATCGAGGAGGGGAAGGACATCTCCGAGGGCACGAAGTACAACAACTACGGGTTCCACGGCGCGGGCGTCTCCACCGCGGCGGACAGCATCGCGGCGGTGCGCAAGTGCGTGTACGAGGAGAAGAGCGTCTCTGCGGAACAGCTCCTTGCGGCGCTTGCGGCGGACTTCGAAGGGTATGCGGACGTGCGCAACAAACTGCTCGCCGCGCCCAAGATGGGGCAGAACGACGACTATGCGGACGGCATTGCGGTGCAGCTTCTGGATTGGCTCGCGGACGGGCTGGAGGGCAAACACAACGACCGCGGCGGCATCTTCCGCGCGGGAACGGGCAGCGCGATGTACTATATCTGGTGCTCAAGCGAGCTCGGCGCGACGGCGGACGGCAGAAAGGCGGGCGCGCCCTTTGCGGCGAACTTCTCGCCCTCTCTCGACGTGCCTCTCGAAGGCGTGCTCTCCGTCATCCAGTCCTTCACCAAGCCGCACCTCACCCGCGTGTGCAACGGCGGGCCGCTGACGCTCGAATTTCACGATACCCTCTTCCGCAACGAGGAGGGCACGAAGAAGGTGGCAAAGCTCGTCGAGCTGTTCGTCAAGAAGGGCGGGCATCAGATGCAGCTCAACGCGGTCAACCGCGAAAAGATGCTGGACGCGAAGGCGCACCCCGAGAAGTATCCCAACCTTATCGTGCGCGTCTGGGGCTGGAGCGGCTACTTCAACGAATTGGATACCGTGTACCAGGATCAGATCATCAAGCGTCTGGAATTTTTGCAATAAACGCAAAGGGGGAACCAAATGGGAAAATTCGGCAAAAGATTTCTGTGCATGCTGCTCGCGGCGGCGTCGGCGTTTTCGCTGCTTTCGTTTGCCGCCTGTGCAGATGACGGGAACAGCGGAGGCGGCGAGGCGATGAACGAAACTTTTTACAACCCCATCCGCATTGAGGCGCAGATGGGCGACCCGTGGCTGTACTACCACGACGGCTATTACTACTATACGCACAGCTACGGCACGAGCATCCGCGTGACGAAGTCGCCTTGGATGACGAACGTGGTCGAGAACACGAACGACGAGAACGTGACGGGCGTCATCTTCCGCCAGAAGGACATCAACGTCGTGCAGATCTGGGCGCCCGAGATATTCTTCTTCGACGGGCATTGGTACGCCTACTTCACCGCCACGACGGACAGCACCGACGAGCTGGAAAAGGATACGAACCGCCGCACCTACGGCATGAAGAGCAAGACGGACGACATTTTCGGCGAATGGGAGACCGCCGTCAAGATCGATCTTCCCTGCGATTTCCGCTCCATCGACGCGACCTTCATGGACTACAATGGCAGGCAGTATATCATCTGGTCGGGCTGGCCGGAGGCGACCAACCTGAATTACAGGCAGAACCTGTACATCACCGAGCTTGAGACGGGCAACCCGCTCAAAGCAAAGAACAGCACCGATGCGGCTGCGCGCGTGCTCATCAGCGAGCCGACCCATGACTGGGAGATGAACGGCGCCGTGCAGAACGAGGGGCCGTGCGTCTGCTTCGCGCCCGACGGCACGCCGTTCGTGCTCTACTCGGGCAGCTACAGCGGCGGCGACGCCTATTGTATCGGGTATCTCGAACTGACGGGGGAGGACCCCATGCAGACCTCCTCCTGGACGAAGTCGGAAGAGCCGCTCATGCAGACGAGCATCTACAGCGACGAGAATCCCGACGGCGCGGACGTCATCGCGCCGGGGCACTGCTCCGTCGCGCCCAGCCCCGACGGGACGGAGACGTGGATCTGCTACCACTCCGCCAAATATTCGGGCGCGGGCTGGGACCGCATGGCGCGGCTGCAGAAGATGGAGTGGGTGGACAACAAGCCCGTCGTTGAGCGCATCTACGGCACGAGCGAGGAAGTCCCGCTCCCTTCGGGCGAGGAGGTCAGCCGCGTCCGCTACGAGGCGGAGGATGCGGAACTGAACGGCGGCACGGTCATCTCGCTCGAGCGCACGGGCTGCGCCTCGGGGGACAGGGCAGTCACCGTCCCCGAAGGCGGCAGCATCGACTTTGACGTGTCGGTGCCGAGGAACGGCGAGTATCTGCTGTACGTGCGCTTCTCCAACCGCGAGGCGACGCAGACGACCATCAACGTTTCTGTCAACGGCGAACAGTACGCGCTGTATGCGCCGCAGACGTGGTATTCGGACAGCTTTACCCAGACGTACACCTACTGCCCGCTCTATGTGCGGCCGGACAGGAACAATACGATCTCCATAAGCTGCGATCAGAGTATCTATATCGACTGTATCATTGTCGATCATCTCGGCAATGCGTAAAAAATCAAGGTAAGGAGGAAAAACGGATGAAAAAGATGCGGCTTTGGCTCTTGCTTTTGCTCTCCGCGCTGTGCGCGGCGTGCCTCGTCGTCTTTGCTGCCTGTGCGGACAACGAAAACGGCGGCGGAGGCGGCGGGAACGGCGGCACTTACAGCGACTATTATTCGTTCGACGTGTCGGGCATTGCCACCGTCATGCTCAGGGGCGAATCGCAGGAGCTCGACCCCGTCGTGCGCAACCTCGGCGATGTGGTGGAGAACGCGCGCTACGACGTTTCGGTCCGCCTCGACGGGGCGGACGTGACGGCTGCCTCGTACAATGCGGAGACAAAACTCTTCAGCCCCGCGGACGTGGGCACCTATGCGGTGCAGTTCACCGCGCGGGACGAGGAGACGGGTGAACTCGCCGTCGACGAGGACGGCAACAACTTCACCCGCACGGTGGAGATAGAGGTCTCTATCCTCACCTTTGAGGCAAAGGCGTCCGCGGGCACGGACGTCACCATCGACGAGAGCGACGAGGACAACGTCACGATCACTTTCGGCGAAAGCTATGCGACGGACGAGACTGCCGCGGGGCTGGATTCGGGGCAGTACACCGTCAAGGGGTTGGCGTTTGAGGGCAATTTCAGCGTCACTTACAAGATCGCGTACGGCACCTTCAATGACAATTCGGACGGCGTCGGCGCCGACGACCCCGCCCTGTATTTCGGGTTCGACCGCACGGACGACAACAGCAGCGACGACTGCATCAAACTCTCCACGGGTACGGGGAATTTCGCGACGTGGATCTGGGACGGGACGAATCAGGCGGATCTGAGCAACAACGAAGAGAACGGCTGGAACTTCAACGTCTGGTACAACACGAACGCGTCCGTTCTCGGCGCGAATGAACAGCACCTCGAGGATACCACGCACTTCCTCACCATCGAGCGCTGGATCAATGCGGCGGGCGACAGGTGCGTCTACGTTCTGCTGTGGGACTATGAGGCGTTCGCCTATCTCGACGTGGATGACAACTTCACCTCCTCCGTCGCGGGGCTGTGGGTGGAGTCTCTCAGCACCAACTGCACGATCTCCGTGGCAGGATATGCCCGTCTCGGTGCGGACACGCAGGCGCCCGTCATCGAATCGGATACGAGCGGCGAATACTTCGGCGGCAGCGAACTCAATCTCGCCCGCCTCATCACGGTGACGGACAACGTCTCTTCCGTCAGCGGATCGGATGCAGATTATGAGAGCATCTTCGTTCCCTCCTTTACCGTCACGGACGGCGCGGGGGACGAGGTCACCGTCACGGACGGCGTCATCACCCTCGTCGGCGGGGAGACGTATAACGTCACTGCCTCCGTCACCGATTTTTCGGGCAACACGGCAAGCGCGAGCTTTTCCTTTACCGCACAGGAGAGCGATCCCTACCAGCCCGTCATCTCCTTTGCGGATGGTGAGTATGCGACGGCGAGCGAGACGGTGGCGTATATCGGCACGGCGCTCTATGTCACCGCCGAGGACTATAACGGGAACGACCTGACCGATCCTTCTTCGGGCGGCAGCGTGGCGTTCTCCGTGTTCAACGCGGGCGGGACGGACGTGACTTCTTCGGCGTTCTATACGCATAACGGCGTCGACGGCGAAACGTACTATGTGTTCTATCCGACGGAGGCAGGGGTCTATACCGTTACCTGCGCGGCGACGGACGCGGAGGACAATTCGCACAGCGTCGATTATACGATTACGGTGTATTCGGACAACAGCGGGGAGCGCGCCGTCTACGGCTGGAAGTCGTATGACCTGCAGCTCGGCGGCGACGGCATCATCCTGTGCTATGACAAACTCGTCTTTACGGACGGGCTTGCGGCGACGAGCGCAAAGATCGCGCCCGAATCCCTGCCGACGAGCGGGCTGCAGAACTGGACGATCTCTTTCGACATCACCGAGCTCGACTACACGGCGCAGGGCAGCCTCAACCTCATGCTCTGGTCGCGTACGGCGGACGGCGTGACGGGCGCATGGGAAGATCTTCAGGTCGGCGGCAACGTGAACGACGACCTGTGGGGCTTTGAATCGAGCACGCTCGGCACGGTCGGCACAAACGGCGATACGTGGGTGACCTATCAGTGGCGCTCCGTCTGGCAGGATGTCACAACGGAATTTCTGCCCGATCCCGAAGATACGAGCATCGGCTGCGGCAGAGATTCGTCCGCCTACACGCAGTACGGCACGGGCACGCATAACTGGAAGATCGTGTGCAGCACCGAAGAGGACGGCTCCGTCACCTATACCTACTATATCGACGATGAGATCGAGGCGGTGCATCACCTTGCGGACGCGCACGACAACGTGAACGTAATTGACTTTTTGCAGTTCCAGTCCCGCTATATGAAGGGCATTGTTTCCAACATTTCCATAACGGGCACTGCATTGTAAGAAAAGGAGGAAGGCAATGAAAAAGATCAGAAAGATCCTGGCAACGGCGCTGTGCGCGCTGCTCGCACTCGTGGCGGTCGCAGGCTGCGCGAGCGGCCCCGACCTCAGCGGCAAGACGGTCGTCACGCTCTGGGCGTGGGGCGACGACGCGGAGATCAACGCGTTTACGGAGCTGTTCCGCGACTACAACGAGACCAACACGGACAATATCTTCGTGGACTTCGTAAAAAAGCCGAGCGCAAGCTACTACACCACGCTGGAGACGGCGTTGGGCGGGCGCGAACCGCCCGACCTCTTCTACGTCGGCGATTCCAACGTCAAGCGCTATGCGGCGAACTACATGGAGGATCTGCGGTCGTATATCGCAGAGAGCGACGTCATCGACCTCGACGACATCTGGGGCACGCTCATGGAGCGCTATATCTTCGATACGGAGACCTACCGCTATTCGGAGGACGCGCCCGTGTGGGGGCTGCCCAAGGACATCGGCCCCACGGTCATCTATTACAATGCGGACGCCTTCGCAGCTAAGGGGATCACGGTCATCTCCGCGGACGACGAGGACGGCGACGGGCAGGTCACCTATAACGGGAACACCTATCCCGCCCGCGGCTACGATCCCGAAACGAAGGTGTTCAACAACCGCATCGCGGTGGAGTGGGATCTGAGCGGCAATTCGGACTTCGATCAGCTCAACGACCTGCTCGCATCCGGCACGACCAACACGGCGACGCATTCGACGGAGTGGGCGTTCTACTGCAGTTGGTGGTTCTGCTTCGGCTGGTCGGTCGGCGGCGACTGCGTGCAGTTCGTCGAGACGGACGACCCCGCGTATAACGGCGGTTACTACGAGTTCACGCTGGACAACGACCTGCCCAACTACATGGTGCTCGAGGACGGCGTTGCGATCGACAACAGGACGTATGCGGAAGGGGAGTTCGTGGACTATTACAGCCTCGACTACATGGCGGAACATTCCTCCGATACGGCGCGGCTCGTCTCGGAAGGGAAGGTGAAGGAGCTGCCCTCCATCCGCGATGCGTTCGAGTATTGGGTCGGGCTGTTCGGGGACGGCACTTCGCCCAAACCCGAAGACTTCTCGGTCGAGGTCTCGCTCTTTATCAACCAGCAGGTCTCCATGTTCGTGGAGGGCAGGTACAACGTCGTTGATTTCCGCGAGAACTGCGACTTTGCGTGGGACGTCGCGCCGCTGCCCAAATATACGGACGGCGTCGAGGCGGGGCACAGCGGTTCGATGTGCTTAGGGATGTCCAAAAAGTCCTCGGTGAAGGATGCGGCGTTCAAGGTCATCGAGTACGCCTGCGGCCCCGTGGGGCAGAACGCGCTCGCGGAGACGGGCTTCAACGTGCCCAACCAGATCAGCGTGGCGACCGACCCGAACGGCGCGTTCCTCTCGAGCACGCAGCGCCCGTACAACAACGAGGTGTTCCTGCGCGCGGCGGAGATCGAGCGCGGCGGCGACTGGACGTACGTCAGCGACGACGCGTGGATCGAGATCTGGGCGCCTACGCTCAACGGGCCCGTCCTCAACGGAGGGACGAGCGTTGACGCGCTGTTCAACACATATAAAGGCGACGTAAACGAAAAGCTCAGGGAATACACGCTGCGCTGAACGAAAGGGGACGAGAATGACAAACTTGCGAGAACTCCGCAAAAAGCGGAAAAGATTTACGCGGGAGGACGCCTGGGGACTTTCCCTCGCGTCCCTCCCGATCATCGGGTTCCTCGTGTTCGGCGTGGTCCCGCTCATCTTTTCCCTGTATATGAGTTTCTGTTCGACGGACGGGTTCCTGATCGAGAACATGCACCCCCTTGACGGAAACATCTTCGGGAACTATGCGGCGGTGGTGAACGACCCGCTGTTCTGGAAGGCGGTGCTCAACACGCTGTATTCGCTCGTGTCTCTGCCGCTGACGATGGTGCTTTCGCTCGTGCTGTCCGTCCTGCTGGCGAATAAGCTCGTGCGCATGCGCAAGCTCTTCCGCACCCTCTTTTTCCTGCCGTATGTCTGCTCCATCGTCGCGCTGACGACGATGTGGCGCACGGTGATGCTCAATGCGGATTACGGCGTGCTCAACGCGTTCCTCGGGCTGTTCGGCATACAGGGTCCCGCCTGGCTGACCGACTCCGCATGGTTCATGCCCGCGATGATCGTCATGGGCGTGTGGTCGGGCATGGGGTTCCAGATCGTGCTCTTCTCGGCGGCACTGACCAACGTCAACGAATCGGTGTACGAGGCGGCGGCGCTGGACGGTGCGAACGCCTTCCAGAAGTTTTTCAGGATCACGCTGCCCGCGATCTCGCCCACGACCTTCTACGTGCTCGTGACGGGGCTCATCTCGGGCCTGCAGGAGTTCACGCGGTTCCAGGCGATCAACGGCGTTTCCTCCAACCTCATCAGCCCGACGGGGCCGGACAACGCGGGGCTCACGATCGTGTTCTACCTGTACAACTACGGGTTCAACAACACGACGGGCATGGGCATCGCCGCGGCGACCTCCTGGCTGCTGTGCATCGTCATTGCGGTCATCACGGTGCTGAATTTCAAACTTTCCAACAGGTGGGTGCACTATGACTGATCTGCAGTGTGCGGCAAGGCCCGCAAAACGGCACGGAAAGACGGGCAGGATCGTCTCCGCCGTCATCTGCATGGCGGTGCTCATCTTCTTCGCGTGCTGGTATATCGTACCTTTCTACGCGATGATCATCTCCTCGTTCAAGGCGACGGACGCGATCGCGACGGCGGTGCCGTTCATCTGGTTCCCCTCGGCAGATCAGCTCTCCGCGGACCCCTACGGGCGGGTGTTCACGTCGTACACGATCTTTCTCACGGGCGAGAGCATGGTGCTGACGGGCTTGAAAAACACCCTCATCATCGCCATCCCCGTCACGGTCGTCGGCATCTTCTCTTCGGCGATCTCGGCGTTTGCCTTTGCAAAGATCGAGTTCAGATTCAAAAAGCCGCTGTTCGGGCTGCTGCTGCTCTCGATGATGATGCCGGGGATCATCCTGCTCATCCCGTCCTACTTCCTGTACAGCGAGCTCGGGCTTCTGAATACCTTTTTCCCGCTCATGGCGCCCGCGATGTTCGGGTCGGCGGCGGGCGTGTTTTTCCTGCGGCAGTACTTTTTCGGCATCCCGACGGAGCTTATCGACGCGGCGAAAGTGGACGGGCTGAACTATCTCGGCATCTTCTTCTGCATCATGCTGCCGCTCTCTCTGCCCGCGCTGTTCGCGCAGGCGATCCTCGGCTTTATTGCCTGCTACAACGATTATCTCAATCCGCTCATCTATTGCACGCGCGAAACGATGTACACCCTGCAGGTCGCGCTGCAGATGTTTTCGAGCAGCAACTCGCTCAACCTGCCCGTGGTGCTCGCGGCGAGCATTCTCGCAATGCTGCCCTGCGTGCTCATCTACTTCTTTGCGCAGAAATATTTCGTGCAGGGCATCGTCATGAGCGGGCTGAAAGTATAAGCATGAGGGCGCGCCTCGGCGCGTCCCCGAACGTATAAGGAGGGTCTTGATGAAGAGGTTTTTGGGCTGTCTGCTTGCCGCGCTGCTCGCGCTCTCGCTGTGTGCGTGCGCGGAGAGCGCACAGGCGGGAAAGGCGACCGTGACGGTGGACCAGAGCGCGCTGTACGCGCGCGTCGGGGAGGAAGTCACGCTGCCCGCCGCGACCGCCGCCGATGCGGACGGGAAGGACTGTTCCGCGTCCGTCTCGGTCACGGTGACTTTCGGCGGGAGCACGGTGTTCTCGGGGAAGGGGAATGCGGAAAACACGTTCACTCCGACGCAGGAGGGGGCCTATACCGCAAATTACTTCGTCGCGGAAGGGGAGAGCGTGCTCTCCGATACCTACACGGTCAACATTCAGGTGAACGATAATACGCCCGTCGAACCCGCGCGCAGCGCGCCCGTCATCCGCGTGGATACGTCCTATGCGAGTTTCTACGAGGACGAGGGCGGATCTACGCGCGCGGCGGAAGGGTACGACGAGGTGGATAAGGACCTGACCGATTCGGTGCGCGTCTCGGTCACGGACTACGAGGGCGAGGCAGTCTTTTCGGGCGTCGGCGGCGCGGAGCACGCGCTGACGGGGCTTGCGGTCGGGACGTATACCGTCTCCTACTCCCTCGAAAACAGCGCGGGGCTCTCCGCAGAGGAGAAGAGCTACCGCCTCACCGTCGTTTCGTCCGCGAACATCGCGCCCGAGCTGCATGCGCCGACGAAGGACTATTCGCTCTTCGTCGGGGAGACGCTCGCCATCGCGCCTGCCACGGCGGAGGACTATGAGGACGGCGAGCGCGCCGTCTCCTACGAACTGCGCGCGGCGGGAGGGTCCGTGCTCTCTTCGGGTACGGCGGACATCGTGCACCGGTACACCTTTACGGAGGCGGGGAGCTATACCGTCGAATATACCGCGGAGGATACCGAGGGCGTGCAGGTCTCGGCGGATTATGCCGTGACGGTGACGGCGGTCACGGAGAGCGGCATCGTCATGGACGGCATCGTGAACGAAAAGGAGTACTTTGCGATCCCGTCCTATACGCTCGGCGTTTCGGGAAACACGACCTATCGGTTCATCGCCGCAGACGAGGGGCTGTATATCGGCGCCGTCGTCTCGGACAGGAACCTGCCGGACTGCTATTTCGTGGACAGCTCCGATTTGGAGATGGGGCTTCTGGACTGGTGGCATTTCAGGGCGTCGTCGATGCTGGAGCTGGGCAGGCGGTTTGCGGGCGCGCTGACCGCTGCGGCAGGGGAGAAGGTCCCCGTCTCCGTCGAGCCCGTTCGGCTTGAGACGGGCGTCGGCGAGGCGCCGTCTCTGCCGCAGTACGTTTCGGCACGCACGGCGGACGGCAGGCTCTGCCTGTTCCCCGCGCGGTTCGAGCTCGAACCGTCCGACTATGCCGCCGTCGGTTCGCATACGGTCGGCGGGTATGTTCTGTATGGCGAGAATTACGGGCTCTCCTTCGAGGCGGAGCTGACCGTTAAAGACGGCGCGAAAGTGGACGGCTCGCTCGGCGACGCGGTCTGGCAGGATGCGACCGTGCACGAGATCGCGCTCACCGCAGACGGCACGGGGCTGCCGCCGTACTATCCCGCCGAGGCGGCGTTCATGGTCTATGCGGGGGAGGACGGGCTCTATTTCGCCTTCGTCGTGAAGGATGCGAAACTCGCGACCAATTACAATCTCACGACGGCGGCGGACTGGAACCTCTGGCAGAACGACGGGATCGAAGTCTATATCGACGCAAGCGGCGGCGCGTCTGCGTCGCTCACGGAGGACAGCCTGACCGTGCGGTGCACGGCGAGCGATCTTTTGCGCGTCTATGCGCCCAACGCCGCGTACAGCGGCTGGAGCGTGACGAACCTGTACAACTCGCAGGCGGAGCGCGTGCAGGGGATCAGGCGGGAGCTGTGCATCGACGGCACGCCCAACCAGGCGTACGATGCGGATGAGGGCTATACCTTCGAGCTGTTCGTGCCGTACAGCGTATTCGGTACGGACGAGATCTCCGACTACCGCATCGCAGCAGGCGTGCGCTCGCGCGCGAATATCCCCGGCGGTACGGAGACGGCGTTCGGCGCGTGGTCGGCGGCGGAGCAGGCTGCCTTTACGGGCGTAAGCCCTGCGCAATGGGTCGCGCTCGCGGACGCGTTATAACGGAGCAAAGAGCGTATCGGAAGGGCGCGCGCATTCTGCACGCGCCCGAACTTTGCGGGGAGGGGACGGAGAAAGCGATTCGTCCGCAGGAAATAACAATTTTTGCGCAAAAATCGTTGACAAACGGGGCGAAAAAAGTTAAACTAAAAAACAGTCAGGTTGCGCGGCATGCACTGTCGCCGCAATGCCTGCGACTGTGCAGAGATGTCTGAGCGGCCTAAGGAGCACGACTGGAAATCGTGTGTACCTCGCAAGGGTACCGAGGGTTCAAATCCCTCTCTCTGCGCCAAAGGCAGGGGCGTCTGAACGCGGGATAAGTGTTCAGGCGCTTTTTTATGGCAGACGGATGCAAGAGGGTCTATACGGATGAAGAGAGAGAAGAGAGAGCGGCGCGCCGCCTGTGCGGCGGAAGAAGAGCCCGCACGGGAAGACCTTTCCGCAGCGGGCGGGAAGGATGCTGCGGCAGAAAACGCCGCTGCTGCGGCTTTGACCGCGGAAAATGCCGCGGCAGAGGAAAGCGCCGGGGTGACTGCACCGGCGGAGCTTGCTTCTTCGGCGGTTGAAGCTGCAGGGACTGCGGCGGCAGACGCGGTTTGCCTTCCCGCCGAAAGCGCGGAGGAGCAGGAATGCGCGAAAGCTGCGGAAGCGGGACAGGGCGGCGCGCCCGCCGCTTTGCAAACTGCGGGAGAGAAGGAGAAGCCCGGCTTTTGGCTCCGTGTGTGGGGCTGGCTGAAGCGCACCGTTCCGGGCGTCGTTCTCTGCGCGGTCATTGCCGTGCCCGCATGGTTCCTCGGCAAGCTCGTGCCCGTCATCGGACCCGCGGTGTTTGCGATCGTCATGGGCATGATCGTCGCTTTCTTCCGCCGCCCGAAGTGGCTGGATGCGGGCATCCGCTTTACGTCTAAGAAAGTTTTGCAGGCGAGCATCGTCTTTCTCGGGTTCGGGATGAACTTTTATACGATCGTACAGGTAGGCGGCGATTCGCTGCTCATCATCCTCTCTACGATCGCGACTTCGCTGCTCGTCTCCTTTGCGATGTACAAACTTTTAAAGACGCCCGCAAACGTGGCGACGCTCGTCGGCGTCGGTTCGTCGATTTGCGGCGGCTCGGCGATCGCCGCGACCGCACCCGTCATCCGCGCCAGGGACGGAGAAGTCGCCACTTCGATCTCCGTTATCTTTCTTTTCAACGTCATTGCCGCGTTCACTTTCCCCGCGATCGGGCAGGCGCTCGGTATGAGCGATACGGGCTTCGGCATGTGGGCGGGCACCGCCGTCAACGACACCTCTTCCGTCGTCGCGGCAGGGCAGAGCTGGGCGAGCATGACGGGGGACGATACCGCGCTGCAATATGCGACGATCGTCAAACTCACGCGCACGCTCGCGATCATTCCCATCACTCTCCTGCTCGCGCTCTGGCAGGGGATCCGCGCAAAGCGGCAGGCGAAAGCGGGCGGCGGCGCGGCGGCGGGCGGAACGGGGTTCAGCTTCGTCAAAGTATTCCCGTGGTTCGTCATCTTCTTTCTTGCGGCGGCGGTCGTCAATACCTGGCTGTTTCCCGCCGTCGGGATCGGGGAGGGTGTCTCGGATTTTCTGAGCGAAGCGGGCAAATTCATGATCGCGTTTGCAATGGCGGCGATCGGGCTGAATACGAACGTGATAAAACTCGTCAAAACAGGCTGGAAGCCCATTCTCATGGGGTTCGTCTGCTGGGTCGCGATCGCGGGCGTGAGCATCGGCATGCAGGTCGCGCTCGGGCTGTGGTGACCGGGCAGAAGGCACGGTTATACGGAAACGACCGAAACGCGCGCCCCCGGGAGACCCCGCGGGCGCGCGTCCTTTCTCTGCGGCAGTGCGTTCCGCCGCGCCTGCACGAGCGGAGGGGCGGAGCGCATCCGTTAAGTTTCTGAAGAAAACAGCCCGGATCTTGTAAAAAAGGCATAAAAAAGGGCACGGGAAAACTCCCGCGCCGAACCGTTGCGAATAAAATCGGAAGCGCGTTCCGGGTCCGCGCAAAGGCGTTTATTTCTGGCTCTGCACGTACGCTTTGACGGCTTTGACGAGGAACGTCTGCTCCGCTTTGGAGAGCTGTGCAAAATCTACGTAGAAATTCTGCATCGTCTTGTTGTCGGTGTAGACGTAATTGTTGTCGTTGTCCGCTTTGCCGAGCAGGTAGTCCGTAGAGCAGGTGAAGATATTTGAAATTTCGATGACCTGTTCAAAGGTAGGGCGGGACCTGCCGATCTCCCAACTGCTCACCGTGGACTGTTTGACGCCGAGTTTTTCGGCGAGTTCGCACTGTGTGGTGCCGTTGGATTTGCGCAGCGTTTTCAAAATCTTAGCAAACATAATTGAACCTCATTTCGGCGCGATAAATTTTTAAGCGGTTGCGGCTTGCGTGCGCCGAGTACTCTCATGGATGTAGAATTGTAATTTATTTATGGGAACCAAAGGGTGAAAATTCGTTAAAAATTGAAACAAACGGGTTAATTTCACCTTCGTATTGTTAACCCATAATTCATGAATATCATATCATTTTAAACTTGCTTTGTCAAGTAAATATTTGCGGACTTTTCGGAATATGATGAGAACATTCCGTACTTTCTTCTAGACGGGTTTTATGTATGGATGCGGCGGCGGAGATACCGCCGCAGACGGCGGGAAACGGTGTGCAGGTTTTTCGCGAACAGCCCCGCGCGCCGCTTGCAAAATACAGAGAAATGGTTTATAATATTCAGCGAAAAATCGGATGCGAGGTGCAAGCGGTATGAAAAAACCTTATGCCATCATTATCATGGACGGGTACGGGATCAACAAGGAGAAGAAGGGCAACGCCATCGAGCTGGAGGGCAGCCCCAACGTAAAAAAGTACGAGCGCGAATACCCTTCGTCGCAGCTCGGGGCGAGCGGCATGAGCGTCGGGCTCCCCGACGGGCAGATGGGCAACTCTGAGGTCGGGCACCTGAACATGGGCGCGGGGCGCATCGTGTACCAGGAGCTCACCAAGATCACCAAGGAGATACAGGACGGAGAGTTCTTCAAAAACGAGGCGCTTTTGGGCGCGATGGAGAGCGCGAAGAAGAAGGGCAAAAAGCTGCATATCTGGGGGCTTCTCTCCGACGGCGGCGTGCACAGCCACAACACGCACCTGTATGCGCTCTTGAAGATGTGCAAGGAGCAGGGGCTTGAAAACGCCTACGTGCACTGTTTTATGGACGGGCGCGACGTCTCTCCCACGTCGGGCGCGGGGTTCGTGCGCGAGCTGCAGGGCGAGATGCAGAAACTCGGGTTCGGCACCGTCGCGTCGGTGTGCGGCAGGTACTACGCGATGGACCGCGACAACCGCTGGGAGCGCGTCGTCAAGGCGTACGAGATGCTCACCCTCGGCAACGGCGTGCAGGCGGAGGACGCCGCCACCGCGATCGAAGAGTCCTATAAAAAGGACGTGACGGACGAATTTATCCTGCCCACGAACGTCGTGAAGGACGGCAGGCCCGTCGCGCTCGTCGAAGAGGGGGACAGCATCATCTTCTTCAACTTCCGCCCCGACCGCGCGAGGGAGATCACCCGCGCCTTCACCGAGCCCGATTTCGCGGGGTTTGAGCGCAGGACGGGGTACCTTGCGCCGTACTATGTGTGCTTTACGCAGTACGACGCGACGTTCTCGCACGTGCAGGTCGCCTTCAAGCCGCAGAGCCTGAAAAACACGCTGGGCGAGTACCTCGCCTCCCTCGGCAAAAAGCAGCTCCGCATCGCCGAGACGGAGAAGTACGCGCACGTCACCTTCTTCTTCAACGGCGGCGTCGAGGCGCCCAACGAAAATGAAGTGCGCGTGCTCGTCCCTTCGCCGAAGGTGGCGACTTACGATTTAAAGCCCGAGATGAGCGCCTACGAGGTGACGGACAAGGTCCTCGAACAGCTCTCCACGGGCGAGTACGACGTGATGATCCTGAACTTCGCCAACTGCGACATGGTCGGGCACACGGGCGTGCTGGAGGCGGCGGAGAAGGCTGTCGCCGCGGTGGACGAGTGCGTCGACCGCGTCCTCAAAAAGATTTTGGAGATGGGCGGCGGCGCGCTGCTCACGGCGGACCACGGCAATGCGGACAGGATGATCGCCGAGGACGGCTCGCCGTTTACGGCGCACACCACCAACCCCGTGCCCGTCGTGCTCGTGTGCGACGCGCTCAAAGGCGTGAAACTGCGCGAGGGCGGCGTGCTGGCAGACCTTGCGCCCACGCTCCTCGACATGATGGGCATCCCCGTTCCCGCCGAAATGACGGGCAAAACGCTCATCGTGCGCTGAAAAGCAGAAATTTTTCGCAAACGCGGCTTAAAAACGGTTGATAAATCGCGTTTTGTATGCTATACTGTACAAGCTGCTTTTGAAGTATTACGTTTACGGGAGTTGTAAGTATGCCTTTCCCTACACAAACTATCGAGACGATCCATGACGTCGTCATCATCGTTTTGGTCGTGCTGATGCTGCTCTGCGCCATCGCCGCGATCATCCTCGTATTGTTCCAGCCGGGCAATTCGCAGGGCATCGATGCGCTGGGCGGGTCGAGCGAGACCTTTTTCGGGAAGAACAAGGGGCGCTCGATGGAGAGCAAGATGAAGAAGTGGACGATCATCGTCCTCGTCATCCTTGCGGTGCTGGCGATCGTGTTCTTTGTTCTGCAATTTGAAACGATTTGGTGGATCGGCTACGACAGGTAACCGTTTTTCGCAGGACGTTTTCGGCGGCTGACTTCGTGAGAAGCGGCCGCCGTTTTTTGTACCTTCACAGGCGCGTCTTATACAGTTCGGGACGGTTATGATCATGTATGATCGCGGTCATGCTTATGCTCCGCGCGGCGCGCGGAAAGGGTGGTAGGAGAATGGAGTTTTCCGATCTTCTGTCCCGCTTTGAGAGCGGGGAACTGCAATACAAAAAGGGGAACGAGATCGCGCGGCTTTTGGGCGTCTCCCTGCGCGGCGAGCGGGACGCGCTCTCCCGCGCGCTCAAAGCCGCGGAGGCGGAGGGCAGCCTCGTCCGCGACGCGCGCGGCAGGTTCGTCACCCCCGAAAAACTGGGGCTCGTCCGCGGCACGGTGCAGGGCAGCGAGCGCGGATTCGGCTTTCTTCTGCGCGAAGACGGCGGGGAGGACCTGTTCATCCCCCGCCACGGCATGCACGGCGCGCGGCACGGCGACACGGTGTACGCCGCCGTCGTCGGCGGCGAGCGCGGGGACGAGGCACGCGTGCACGCCGTCCTTGCGCGCGGCATGAAGGAGCTGACGGGCACCTATTACCGCGAAAAGAAGGGCGGGTTTATCGAGCCGGACGAGCGCAGGTTTGCCGACAAGGTGCGCATAGCGGGCGGCGCGCGCGCCGTGACGGGCGAAAAGGTGCTCGTGCGCATCACCGCTTATCCCGACGGCAGGGCGCCCGAGGGGGAGCTCGTGCGCGTGCTCGGCAGGAGCGGCGACCTCAGAGTGGAGGAGGACGCGCTCATCGCCTCGGCGGGGCTGCCCGAGGCATTCCCGCCCCGCGCCCTTGCGGAGGCAGAGAGAGCCGCGGAAGAGCGCGTCATTTTGGGCATGCGCCGCGACTTCAGGGAGGAGCCTATCGTCACCATCGACGGCGACGACTCGCGCGACTTCGACGACGCCGTGACCCTCTCCCGCACCGGAGAGGGGTACTTCCTCGGCGTGCACATCGCGGACGTTTCGCACTATGTGCGGCGGGGCGGCGAGACGGATAAAGAGGCATACGAGCGCGGCACGAGCGTGTACTTCCCCGACCGCGTGCTGCCCATGCTGCCCGAATCCCTCTCCAACGGCGCGTGCTCGCTGAACGAGGGGGAGGACCGCTACACCCTCTCCTGCCTCATCCGTCTGGACGGACAGGGCAGGGTGCTCGGCTCCGAGCTCGTGCGCGGCGTCATCCGTTCGTGCGCGCGCATGACGTATAATAAAGTAAACGCCGTCCTTGCGGGCGATGCGGCGCTGCGGGAGCAGTACGCGCCCCTCGTGCCCATGTTCGAATTGATGCGGGAGCTTGCGGAAAAACTTACAGCGCGGCGGCAGGCGCGGGGATGTGTCGACCTCGACGTGAAGGAGGCGCACATTACGCTCGGCGAAGACGGCGAAGTGCGGCTCGACGCGCGGGAGCGCGGCGTCTCCGAACGCATCATCGAGGAGTTCATGATCCTCGCCAACGAGGCGGTCGCGGAGTTTGCGGCGGGGTATGAACTTCCCTTCGTCTATCGCATCCACGAACAGCCGACGGAGGAGAAGGCGGCGGCGTTCAAAACGTATCTGCGGGAGCTGGGCGTCAACGCGCGGTTCCAGCCCGAAAACGTGCGCCCCGCCGACTATGCGAAGGTGCTGGAACAGTTGGAGGGCAAGCCGCTGCGCGGGGTGGTCAATAACGTGATGCTCCGTTCGATGGCGAAGGCAAAGTACAGCCCCGAAAACTGCGGGCACTTCGGGCTGGCGTCAAAGTGCTACTGTCATTTCACTTCGCCCATCCGCCGCTACCCCGACCTCATCGTGCACCGCGTTGTCTGCGCCGTGCTGGAGGGAAAGGCTGCGGAAGCGGAAAAGCTGTTCGGTTCCTTCGTTCCGAACGCGGCGGCGCACTGTTCGGCGCGCGAGCGGCGCGCGGACGAGGCGGAGCGCAGTGTGGACGAGCTGTACAAGGTCTGGTACATGCGCGGGCATCTCGGCGAAGAGTTTGAGGGCGTCATCTCGGGCGTCACCTCCTTCGGCATCTTCGTGCAGCTTGAAAACACCGCCGAAGGGCTGGTGCGCGTCGAACAGCTCCCCGGGGAGGGGTATGTCTTTTCCGAAGAGCGGTACGCGCTCGAGAGCGCGCAGCATGCCTTCCGCCTCGGCGATGCGGTGCGCGTCACCGTCGCGGGCTGTGACCTCGCCGCGAGAAAGTGCGAATTTTTGCTCGCGGACAAATAAAAATCTGTATGCAATCGCGCGCGTTTGTGCTATAATGGTAACAGGCGCGCGGAAGGAGCGCCCTATGCGGTTTGTTTTGGAGGAATGGCGCGCGGATCTTGCGCCCTCGCTTGCGGCGGCTGCGGACGATCTTCGCATCGCAAAATGGCTGCGCGACGTGTTCCCGCACCCGTATGCGCGGGAAGACGCGGATGCGTTCATCGCCTTTGCATCGGCGGAAAACGCGCGCGGCGAATGGTACCGTGCGGTCGTTGCGGAGGGCAGAGCGGTCGGCGGCGTCGCCGTCACGCGCGGACAGGATGTGGCAAAGCGCAGCGGCGAGCTCGGGTATTGGCTCTCTCCCGCATATTGGGGAAAGGGCATCATGACGGAGGCGGTCGGGCGGCTGTGCGCGCAGGTGTTTGCGGAGAGCGACCTCGTGCGCATCTTCGCCGAGCCGTTTGCGGACAACGCCGCGTCCTGCCGCGTGCTCGAAAAGTGCGGGTTTGCCTTCGAAGGCACGCTCCGCAAAAGCGTGTGGAAGGGCGGCGCGTTCCATGACGCGCGGCTGTACGCGCTCGTCAGAGAATAAAGGTGTGTTATGAAAGTCGTTGCGGTGAACAAATCCGCGTCCTTTGAATATTTCATCGAGGAAAAATTCGAGGCGGGCATCGTGCTCGAGGGGAGCGAAGTCAAGTCCATCCGCAAGAACAACTGCAACCTTGCGGACAGTTTCTGCTTTGTCCGCGCGGGAGAGGTCACCCTCAAAAACATGCACATCGCCGTGTACGACAAGAGCGGCGCCTTCAACACCCGCGATTCCCGCAGGGACAGGCGGCTGCTACTGCACAAGGCGGAGATCGCCAAGATCGCGGGCAAGGTCAACCAGAACGGCTACACCCTCGTGCCTCTCAAAGTATATTTTTCGGGTTCGCTCGTCAAAGTCGAAGTTGCTCTC
>JAGHJD010000065.1 GCA_017886895.1 Clostridia bacterium
CCTTTCGCGCCTGCCGCAGCTTTTGGGCGCGCCCGCGGGGCGCGCGGAAGGAACAAAAACGAAGAGCGGCGGCGCCGCAAAGGAGGAGGGCGATGAATAAAGTGAAGATCACCGTGCTGCGCAGGACCTTGCAGAAGGATCTTGCCGAAGAGTACGGCATCGAGGGGCTGGGCGCCTGCCCGCTGCGCGGAACACCCGCCTTTTTGTCATAAAAAACATGACAAAGTAATAACTTTCCATAAATTTTTTCTTGCATTTTCCCCTCGGGCGTGCTATACTTGGAACGTCCCGAACGTGCAGGCAAGCACGGGTTCGGGAAAAGAGAGAATACAGACGTGGAACAAAAGAAGATCTCCGTCGCCGTAACGGGCGCGACGGGAAACATGGGGCAGGCGGTGCTGGAACAGCTTACGGCGTCGCAGCTCCCCCTCCTGCTGCGCGTGCTCGTCCTGCCGGACGATAAAAAGCGCGCAAAGAAACTGAAAAAGAGATACGCCGCCCTCATCAGGGCGGGCAAACTGCAGATCGTGTACGGCAACCTCGCCGACCCCACGGCGGTGCAGGCGCTCATCGCGGGTACGGACTACGTCGTGAACCTTGCGGCGGTCATCCCGCCGCTCTCGGACCAAAAGCCCGCGCTTGCCGTCGAGTGCAATCAGGTCGGCGCGGACGTGCTGGTCTCCGCGATCGAGCGGGCGCAGCCGCAGCCGAAACTCATCCATATCAGCACCGTGGCGCTGTACGGCAACCGCGACGAAAAGCACCTGTGGGCGCGGGTCGGCGACCCCCTGCTCGTCAGCCCGTACGACGTCTATTCGGCGACCAAGCTGCGCGGGGAGCTGCGCGTGCTGGAATCGGGCATAGAGCACTGGGCGGTGCTGCGCCAGAGCGCGATGCTGCACAAGAACATGCTCGCCGACAACCTCAAAGACGGGCTCATGTTCCATACCTGTTTCAACGCGCCCCTCGAATGGGTGACCGCGCACGACAGCGGCGTGCTCATCGCGCATATCATCGAGCGCGACGTGCGCGACGGCGGCGTCGAAGGGTTCTGGAAACGGGTGTTCAATATCGGCGCGCCCGCCAGGAACCGCATCACGGGGTACGAGACGTACAACGAGGGGTTCCGCCTCATCGGCGGGAGCGCGAAAAACTTTTTCAGCCCCGACTACAACGCCGTGCGCAACTTCCACGGCGTATGGTTTGCGGACGCGGACAGGCTGGAGACGCTGTTCTCCTATCAGAGACAGTCCACCGCCGACTACTGGGCGGAGATCAGGCGCACGCACCGCTATTATTCGCTCGCGAAGATCGTGCCGAAAGCGCTCATCCGCAGGCTCGTCATCGAGCACCTGCGCAAGGACGCGAACGCGCCCGCGTACTGGAAAAAACACGGCGAGACGGGCAAGCTGACCGCCTTTTTCGGCGGCGAGGCGCAGTACGACGCGCAGCCTTCGCGCTGGGAGGACTTCCCCCTCCTGTGCGAAGGAAAAGAAAGCCGCGGCGAGCCCGTCGATTACGACGCGCTGCGCGACATACGCAGCGCTACCGCGCTCGACTATGGGTTTGACGCAGAGAAAGCGGACGCGGACATCACCATAGACGACCTGCGCGCCGCCGCGGCGGCGCACGGCGGGGCGCTCGTGACGGAGAACTTCAAAACGGGCGACATGTACGCGCCCGTCGAATGGAGGACGCAGGACGGCGAGGCGTTCACCGCCCGCCCCTACAGCGTGCTGCGCGCGGGGCACTGGTTCAACCGCACCTATAAAGAAAACGTCTGGGAGTTTGACAGGCTCGCCCGCAGAGACAGGGTGTACGCGCAGATCTGGTACGACACGCACGCAAAGGACGAGGCGTTCGTCTATTCGATGGACGGGGCGTTCCGCGCAAAGATCGAAAGCGAAAGAGAGTGAGAGACATGAAAACGGTCATCTATTATTTTTCGGGAACGGGCAACACCGAGAAGGTGGTGCGGGAAGCGGCGCGTTCGCTCAGCGCGCTGGGCTGGGGCGCGGAAGTCTGCGCCATCGAGCAGGCAGAAAACGTGCCCGAGACGGTCGCCGCATGCGGCAGCCTGTGCATCGCCTACCCCGTGCACGCGTTCAACGCGCCCGCAAGCGTGCTGCGCTTTGCCGAGGCACTGCCCGCGCAGGAGACGGAAAAACCGCTGTATATCTTCAAAACGTCGGGCGAACCGCTCGCGCTGAACAATATTTCTTCGTACAAACTGCGCGCGGTGCTCGCGAAGAAGAACTTTGTGTTCCGCGGGGAATATCACTATGTGATGCCCTACAATATCATCTTCCGCCATTCGGACGCGATGGCGTACCGCATGTGGGAGACGGCGAAACGGCTCATTCCCCTCGACTGCGCCGACCTAGCCGCAGGGATAGAACCGCCCGAAAAGAAGTTCCCCTTCGGCGGCATGCTCGCGGGCATCATGCGCGTGGAGCACTGGGGCGGGCGCTGGAACGGCAAAAAATACCGCGTGGAGGAGAGCTGCGTGCACTGCATGAAGTGCGTAAAGACCTGCCCCACGCACAATATCACCTACGAGGACGGGAAATTCCGTTTCGGCGGAGACTGCCTCATGTGCATGCGCTGCGCCTTCCACTGCCCGAAAAACGCCATTAAGATCGGGCTGTTCAACAAGTGGAAGGTGAACGGGGCGTACACCTTCCTCCCGCCCGCGGAAGAGGAAGAGGAGCGCCACACGCGCTACTGCAAAAATTCGTACGAAAAGTACTTTGAGAGCGCCCGCGCGCGCGTGCTCGCCCGCGGCGGCGACTTCCCCGACGAACTGCTCCTCTCCGCACAGTCTGAGGAAGAGGACACCGCCCGCGCCGCGGAGTGACCCACGCAGCGCAAACTCTGCGCCCCCGCAAAACGCCGACGCAAATACGCAGCGCAGACCGCGCAAGTCCGATTATCCAAAATAAATTTATCCATTTGCAATAAAACTCAAAAAAGACGGTGCATAACCGCCCTTTTCTTTTATCTGCAAAATCATACTCAAAAATATTTCGCCCGCATATGCCCCCGAAAATCGCCTCTCGGCGAGAGAGCCGCGGGCAAAATATTTCCTGCGCGCAAGCAAAACTGCTTACCCCGTCATCCCGAGCCTGCCGAGGGATCTCTATTAGAATATCGTCAGGATTTGAATAGAGATCCTTCGGCTTCACTTCGTTTCGCTCAGGATGACAAGAAAGTAGCAAAACCGCCTTTTATTAATCCAACTGCGCGTGGCAAAATGACACTTTTGCCTAAGCGCACTCAATTTGCCGCACACCTGCGGCTTTTATGAAAAGGGGTGAACGCACGCGATTTCTATAATCCCTCGTAAAAGCAAAAATCACACTTTTTGCTTTTGCACCCTGCACCGCACGGGCGGTGCGACGGAAGAGGGTGAATTTGCGGCATTTATAAATATGTGTGCCAAAACAGATGCCGCAAAGAGGGAGAAACCAACATCCCGTAAGGGTGTCGGTTTCTCCCTCAAATCGTAAAAAGCGGCGGCTGCGCCGCCGTCAACTTCGCCGATTTTGCATAAATGTCTGCAAGCAGCCGCTTCGCAAAATCGGCTTCGTTAGCC
>JAGHJD010000066.1 GCA_017886895.1 Clostridia bacterium
CCGCGATGCGCGAACTGTTCCTGCAGATCGTCTACGGCCGCAGCCAGAGCGCGTTTTCGGACGACGGGCTGGTCATCGGCGCGGGGCTCGAGGACCTCGGCAAGGGCAACCGCTCGCAGATCGGCACGATGTACTCCACCGCGGAGAAGGGCGTGCGCTACCTCGAGATGACGGACGGCTACGTCACCCGCCTCGCACTCGACGAAAACAGCGAGGTCATCGGCTATGAGTTCGTCAACTTCGGCAAGATGATGGACTTCATCAAGAGCGGCATGGACGCGAACGAGGCGTTCAAGAAGGCGCAGGGGCACTACGGCAGGTTCACCGAGGCCGACGGGGCGGTCAAATACATCGACCCCCGCAAACAGTAAGGAGGTACACGGGAATGAGCGTTACGTTTGAAGGTTACGAGAGAAGGATCAAGCAGATCGAGCCCGTCATGAAGAAGTACGGCATCAAGGACTTCGAGGACGCAAAGCGCATCTGCAACGAGAAGGGATTCGACGCGTACGACATCGTCAAGAGCGTACAGCCCATCGCATTCGAGAACGCGGGCTGGGCATACACGCTGGGCGCCGCGATCGCCATCAAGAAGGGCTGCACCAAAGCCGCCGATGCCGCGGAGGCGATCGGCGAAGGGCTGCAGGCGTTCTGCATCCCCGGCTCCGTCGCCGACCAGCGCAAAGTCGGGCTCGGGCACGGCAACCTTGCGGCGATGCTGCTGCGCGAAGAGACGGAGTGCTTCTGCTTCCTCGCGGGGCATGAGTCCTTTGCCGCGGCGGAGGGCGCCATCGGCATCGCGAAGAACGCGAACAAGGTGCGCAAAAATCCCCTGCGCGTCATCCTGAACGGGCTGGGCAAGGATGCGGCGTATATCATCTCGCGCATCAACGGGTTCACCTATGTGCAGACCAAGTACGACTACTACACGGGCAAGGTCACGATCGTCAAAGAGACCCCCTACTCGACGGGCGAGCGCGCGAAGGTGCGCTGCTACGGCACCGACGACGTGAACGAGGGCGTCGCGATCATGATCATGGAGAAGGTCGACGTCTCCATCACGGGCAACTCGACCAACCCTACCCGCTTCCAGCACCCCGTCGCGGGCACCTACAAGAAGTGGGCGGTTGAAAACGGCAAGAAGTACTTCTCCGTCGCCTCGGGCGGCGGCACGGGCAGGACGCTGCACCCCGACAACATGGCGGCGGGCCCCGCAAGCTACGGCATGACGGACACGATGGGCAGGATGCACTCCGACGCGCAGTTCGCCGGCTCCTCCTCCGTCCCCGCGCACGTCGAGATGATGGGTCTGATCGGCATGGGCAACAACCCGATGGTCGGCGCGAGCGTCGCCGTCGCCGTTGCCGTTCAGCAAGGAATGACGAAGTAAACCGCCCTTTGGGCGGCAACGGCGACATGGTCAAATTTTTGTACCGTCGCCGTTGCGGTACAGGAAGGCATGAGCAAGTAATTCACGCAAATCTCGCGCAAAGGCGCTGCGATTTGCCGTGAATTAAGGGGGAAACCGACACCCTCAACGGGATGTTGGTTCCCCCCTCTTTTTGCCCTTTTTTAGGGCTACGTATTATAGAACGGGCAAAAATTCACCCTCTTCCCGTGAGCCGAATGTTTTCGGCAAATTGAGTGCGCTTAGGCAAAAGCGTGGTTTTGCCACGCGCCATTCTTTATTTTTTTAAATTCTTCCCGCAACGGCGACATGGTCAAATTTTTTGTACCGTCGCCGCAAAAAATAAATACTGCACTCAAAGAGGGAGGAGTTTTGCATCCGCAAAACTCCTCCCTCTACTATTCTGACCGCCGACGGCGCCCCCTCCCCTGCCCTTGCGGGCGCGGGCGGCAATGCCGCCCTCCTCTTTTTGTTCTTTTGCGCGTTTTCCGCACACAAAGCGCCGCCGCGCGGCTCCGAACGGAGCCGCGCGGCGGTCAAACAAATCCTTTCAAACCCTGTCCGGGCGGCTCAAAGCCCCTCCATCTCGTCGAGCGTGCGCGAAAAGGCGGGGATAAAGTATTTCATGAAGTAATCGACGCAGGGCATTTTGCGGCTTTTCAGCTCCTTTTCGATGCTCTCCTTCGCCTTTTTGAACTCCATGTTGCCGCTCTTCAGCTCTTCGAGGCACTTCACGTACGCGGCGAGCTTGTCCGCCGCCTTGACGAGCTTGTGCTCGTAACTGTCCGTATCCGCGTTCACGAAGGGGGCAAGCCCCTCGGCGAGCACGTCGGGGAGCATACCGAGAAGTTTCTCCGCCGCCCGCCCCTCCAGCTCTTTATACGCGCCGAGAATATCTTTATTATAATATTTGATGGGCGTGGGCAGGTCGCCCGTCATCACCTCGGCGCACTCGTGGTACAGCGCGCAGAGCACCGTCTTTTCAATATCGGGCGCATTGCCGCAGACTTTTGTATCGATGAGCGCGAGCGCGTGCGCGAACACGGCGACCTGCTGGCTGTGCTCCATCACGTTCTCCTCGCGCGAAGAGCGCATCAGAGACCAGCGGCGGATGTACTTCATCCTGTCCAAAAAGGCGTAAAAATCGTAGGACATAGAAAAAACCTCTCTCTTGGTTTCCCCATTATAGCACATTCCCCCGTAAAATTCAATTGACTTTGCATGCGGTTTGTACTATAATACAGTCACTAAACAACTGAATCCGCCGGGGGTGCTGTAAAAAGCTGAGATCATACCCTTTGAACCGGACAGGATAATACCTGAACGGGAGGTAATCAAAGACTGATTCGGCGCGCCCTTTTGAAAAAGGGCGCGCCGTTTTTTCAACGTCGTTTCGGCGGAAACAAAGGAGGTTTTATGTTTCTCAATTTGCTCTCCTCGTACGTCGCCGAAACGGACGACGGCTACTTGTACGAGGACGTCTGGACTTCGTACGCCAAAGACGGGCTCGGCTACGTACTGCTGTGGCTGGTCGTCGCGTTCGCCGTCGTGCTCCTCGCGGTCGGGATCTTCATCCGCATCAAGCGGGCGGATTTCTTCCGCACCTACGTGAAGTACGCCGTCGCCTTCGCCACGGGGCTCGCCGTCGTCATCCTCGTCGTCATGCTCTCGCTCGAATTTTTCGACATGAGCGAAAGCGGCTCGGTGTTCGAACTCGTGCTCGTCCCCTCGGCGGTGCTCTTCGGCGTCGTCGTGCTCGGGACGGCAGCGACCTACGTCGCCTCGCTGTACTCCAAAAAGGCGTTCAAAATTTCGCTGTGGACGACGCTCGGCGTGTTTGCGGCGGCGGTGATCGCACTCATTGTATGCATCTCCATTCACTATTCTTCCGGTGCATCCTCCGATGCTAACGAGGCTGATCCCTCCCTAATCAATGACCTCGGACTTTACCTCGGCATGGCGGGGTTGATCGTAGCGCTGGCACTTCTGACCTTCTTCTTCGGCAGGAAGGACAGGAAGGGATTCGATTCGCGCACCATCTCGTATGCGGCGGTATGCATCGCCATGAGTTTTGCCCTCTCCTATCTTTCCATATTCCACCTGCCTTACGGCGGCTCCGTCACCATTGCGAGCCTGCTGCCGCTGATGATCTACTCCTACATGTTCGGCGTGCGCAAGGGCGTGTTTGCGGGACTTATCTACGGGCTGTTGCAAATCATCCAAGACCCGATGATTCTTCATCCCGCGCAGATGTTTTTGGACTATCCCATTGCGTTTGCGGGCATCGGGCTTGCGGGCATGTTCCGCAGCGTGCGCGCTTTAGACAAGGCGCCACAAGTCAAATTTTTGCTCGGCGCGCTGGTCGGCTCGACGATCCGCTATCTTTCACATCTGTTCTCGGGCGTCTTTGCTTTCGGACAATTTGCTTCCTATTACGGGTTTGACAGCGACTGGCTGTACAGCCTCACCTACAACAGCTTTGTGTTCGCGGATATCGCGATCGCAATCATTGTTGGCGTTATTGCCTTTTCGTCCAAGTCCTTTATGACGGTGGTCGACCGCTATAACCGCCCCGCAAAGCCCGCGGCGGCACAGGTCGCAGCCGCGCCCGCCCCGCAGGCGGAACTTGCGGCAGAGCCGCAGGGAACGGCGGACAGCGCCACTGCGGTCGGCGCGGCACAGGAAAGCGCGCCTACCGCAACGCCGAAAAAAGAATAACGTCTCTTTGACCCACCTCTCTCCGCCCTGCGGCGTTGCCGCAGGGCGGTTTTTCCCGCAAAAAACGCAACATGCGCGGGGCGGCATATGCCGCCCCGCGCATCTCTCTGCTTTTTCAGGGACGTCTGCGCCGCGGCGCATATGCCGCCGAACGCATAAAAGCCAAAAGCCCGCCGCGGGGTGCACCCCGCGGCGGGCGAAACGCTCTGAAAATCAGCCTTCCTCGTCGTAGCCGTACTCGTGCAGAAGGTTCGCGCTGTCCCGCCAGCCCTCCTTGACCTTGACGTAGCCCGTCAGAAAGACCTTGCAGCCCAGAAACTTCTCCATGTCCCTGCGGGCGAAAGAGAGCACCTCTTTGAGCGCGGCGCCCTGTCTGCCGATGAGGATCGCCTTGTGGTTGGGTTTTTCGCAGATAATGTCGAGCGACACCTCGGCGACGCCGCCCCCGCCGCGCTCGAATTTTGTGACGAGCACGGCGATCCCGTGCGGGATCTCCTTTTCATACTTCAAAAGGATCTTTTCGCGCATGATCTCGCCGAGCATGAACCGCTCGCTCTTGTCGGATACGACGTCTTCGGGGAAAAGCGGCTCGCCCTCGGGGAGTGCCGCGACGATCGCGCGGCGGAGTTTTTCGATCCCCCGCCCCTTCCGCGCCGAAACGGGATACACGTCGCACGCGATACCCCCCTCGTACAGCGTTTTCACGTCCTGCGGAATGTTCTCTGCGGGCATGATGTCCGTCTTTGTGTAGGCGACGAGCATAGGCACGCCGATGGTTTGGTAATGCTTCATCAGGGCGATGTCCTCTTCGGAGACGCCCTTGTGCCCGTCGTGCACGAATAAGATCAGCTCCACGTCCTTGGCGGTGCTCTCCGCCGTGCGCAGCATGCGCCCCGAGAGCGCGGTGCCCGCCTTGTAGATGCCGGGCGTATCCGCAAACACGACCTGTGCATCCGCTTCGTTTAAAATGCCCAGAATGCGGTCGCGCGTGGTCTGCGGCTTGGGGGAGACGATTGCAACCTTCTCGCCTACGAGCACGTTGACGAGCGTGCTCTTGCCCGCGTTCGCCCTGCCGATGACGGCTACGGTACCTGCCTTCATGTCTCCTCCCTCGGGATACCCATCGCGTTCAGGATCAGTTCTTCCCGCGCGCGCATCTCCCGCCTCTCTTCCTCCGTTTCATGGTCGAACCCCAAGAGGTGGCACAGCCCGTGCACGGCGAGGTAGTACAGCTCGCGGCGCAGCGAATGCCCGTACTCCTTTGCCTGTTCCTCGGCGCGTTTGCGGCAGATGACGATGCTGCCCAAAAACAGCCGCCCCTCCTCGTCGCGGTCATAGGGATAGTCCTCCCCGCGCACCGCGCCGCCGCGAAGGTCGAGGCTCGGGTAGCTTAAAACGTCGGTCACGGCGTCCTTGCCGCGGGTGCGCGCGTTGAGGGCGCGGATGCCCTCCTCGTCCGTAAAGAGCAGCTCGCAGGCAAGCGGCACGTCGCTCTCCGTCCCCACCGATCCGTGGGCGGCAAGGGGCGCGGCGTCGAACGTTTCGTCCCCGCAGTCGATATACAGCTCAGCCATTCTGCTTTTCCTCCTCCTGCGTGCGCCCGAGTTTGAGTTTCGGGTAACGGATACGGCTGTGATAGACGCCCGTCAGGCAGTTCACGATCGCCTCTTTGATAGCGGTCAGATCGCGCATCGTAATGTCGCACTCGTCGAATTGGTCCAGATCGACGCGCTCTTCGATGATCTCGCGGACGGCGGCCTCCACGCGCTCGGGCGTGCGGTCGGGCAGCGTGCGCGAGATCGCCTCGCTCGCGTCCGCGATCATGATGATCGCCGCGATCTTGGTCTGCGGCTTGGGCCCCGCATAGGAATAATCTTCGATGTTCACCTCGCCGTCCGTCATTTTCAGCGCCTTCGCGTAAAAATACTTGATGGGCATGGTGCCGTGATGCTGGAGCGCCACGTCCGCAAGCACTTTCGGCAGCCTGCGCGCGCGGATGAGCTCGCTGCCGTCCTTTGCGTGCGAGCGGATGATGTCCACCGAAAGTTCGGGAGAAAGCTCGTTGTGCGGATTGTAGCCGGACTGGTTCTCGGTGAAGTACTCGGGCTGGCGCAGTTTGCCGACGTCGTGATAGTACGCCGCGGCGCGCGCGAGCGCCGTATCTTCGTCGAGCGCGATGGCGCACGCCTCCGCAAGGTGCGCCACGACGATACAGTGGTTGAAGGTGCCGAACGCGCGCTCTTTCAGCTCCCGCATGAGCGGCGCGTCGTGGTCGGTCAGTTCGCGCAGGCGGTAATCGGTGATGCAGTTGAAACACACCTCGAACACGGGCAAAAACGCCATGAACAGCACCGCCGAACAGACGCCCGCCTCCAGCCCGTACAGGAGCGCGTACAAAAGTTCCATCCCCTCGCCGAATTCGAGGCAGGCGATCATGATGAGGATGGGCACGCACACTGCAAAACCGGTCAGGAAAGAACAGACGCGCGTTTTGACCTTGCTGCCGACAAAGATGCCGATCATGCCCGCCGAAAAGGTCAGAAGAGGCGTGACGACGGCGGCGTTCTCGTTCACGCCCGTCACCGTGAAATTGGAGAAATGGTCGATCGCGAACATCATCAGCGCAAAGATGACGTTTAAAAAGATCGCCGTGCGCCTTCCGAGCAGCAGCAGCGCCAGCAGCGCGAGCATCGCCACGGGGCGGGAATACACGTTGAAGAAGAACCCGAAAAAGTAGCAGACGATGATGCTTACGTCCAGAAGGATGAAGACGAGCCAGATGTTCTTCGCCGCAGTCAGCGACTGCCTGTCCTCAAAGAAAAAGTAAAAGTAGACGATGACGAACAGGATAAAGATGCAGATCAGCAGATAGATAAAAGAAGTGATCTCTTCCCGCATGAAGGGAAGAAAGTCCATGTTTGCCTCATCCAACGCATTGAGCAGCATGAAAAGAAGGATGAGCGCAAACAAAAGCACATAGTTCGCAAAGAAAATACTGATGCTCTTTGCGGCGTTGCGCGCCCCGAAGGATTCGTGCGCGAGACCCTCTTGTTTCATTTTTTCCTCCTCTCCTCCCGCGCCGCCTCGCGGCGTGCGGCGTCGCGCTCATAGGCGCGCACGATGCGCATGACCATGGGGTGCCGCACGACGTCCTGCGCGGTCAGCGTCACGATCCCGACGCCCTCGACGTTTTTCAGCACCGAGACGGCGTGTTTCAGCCCGCTCCTGCGCCCGTCGGGCAGGTCGATCTGCGTGACGTCGCCGTTGACGACCATCTTGCTCCCGTCGCCCATGCGCGTGAGGAACATCTTCATCTGTTCGATGGTGGTGTTCTGCGCCTCGTCCAGAATGACGAAGGCGTTGGAGAGTGTCCTCCCGCGCATGTACGCGAGCGGCGCGACTTCGATGACGCCCTTCTCCATCAGCCTGCCGTACGTCTCCATGCCGAACAGCTCCTGCAGGGCGTCGTACAGCGGGCGCAGGTACGGGTCGACTTTAGTCTGCAGATCGCCGGGCAGAAAGCCGAGCTTTTCGCCCGCCTCCACCGCGGGGCGGGTGAGAATGATCTTCTCCACCTGCTTGCCCTTGTACGCGCTGACGGCGAGGCAGACAGCAAGATAGGTCTTGCCCGTGCCCGCAGGCCCCACGCCGAACACGACGGTGTTGTTCTTGACCGCGTCGACGTACTTCTTCTGCCCGAGCGTCTTGCACTTGATCTGCTTGCCGCGGAAGGTGATCGCGACGACGCCGCTCATGACCTGCTCTATATCGTCGAGGTTCCCCTCGCGCGCGAGCTCGATGCAGTAGACAATGCGGTTTTTGTCCACGCTCTCTCCCGCGCGGATGAGCTTTAAAATGCCCTCCGAGACGCGCACGGCGAGCGCCACGCTCTCCTCCTCGCCCGAGAACTTCACGCACGCGCCCTCGACGGACGCCGTGACGCCGAGCTCCGCCGTGATGATGTTCAGATTTTCGTCGAATGTGCCCAAGAGCCGCTGCAGGTCGTCGAGACTGCCCGCATCCACTCTCCTCTTCGCCTGTTGTTCCGTATCCGTTTCCTCCGCAGGGATAATTTCAGTAATTCGCCGCCAAGATCAGCCTGAGCGTGAGGGTGACGGCGATCTCTCCTCCGCTCTCCGAAACGCGCTCTTCTGTCACCGTAAGTTCGGAGACCGCGCCCCGCAAAAGCTCGCGTTCAGCCGAAAGGCGCGCCTGCGCGAGCGCAAGTTTCTGCGCCTCCCCGCCGCTGCCCGCGGCGGTATAGGCGTACTCCGCCGTCAGCACGCACCGCGCGGAGACAAAGGTCTCGGTATACGAGCCGTCCTGCGAAACGATCCTGCCCGCGACGAGCAAGGTCCCCGCCTCTACCTGCTGCCCCTCGGCGACGCACGCCTCGCCGCGCAGCACGGTCAGCTCTTCGACGGTTCCCGCGACGGGCGCGGTCAGTTCGTTCGCGCGGACGGGCACCTCCGCCGTGTCCCCCTCCTCGAGGGTGACGAGGAGCACGCAACCGCTCTTCTCCACCTCGGCAAAGGCGACGTCGGGGAATGCCGCCAGAAGCTGCGCCCGCGCGCCGTCCGCCGCATCCGCGCTGTACAGCGAGAATACGCCCAGCCCCGCCGCCGCAAGCACCTCTTCGGCGCGTTCCGCGTACCGCGCCGCACTGCCCGCAACGTCTATGCGCAAAATCACGCGGTCCGCGGCAAAGGAGAACAGGCAGAAGAGCACTGCCCCGCACACGAACCCCGGGCGGCGGCGCACCGCGGCGAGCAGCCGCTTTGCGCGCGATTGCCCCGTTTTTATTACAGTATAACACGAACGGGAGAAAATTGCAAAAACTTTTTCCGTATCTTTGCTCCTCACGGCGAAATTCAGCGCCGCGATGCCCGCCTTCTGCGCGTCATACACGCGCACGCCCCGCTGCGCGAGCTTATCCAGCGCGCGGTGCGGCGAAATGCCCTCCACACGCAGAAAGTCACAGAGAAAGGGTCTCAATTCTCCTCCTCCACAAGTTCGACGGCGCGCACGTCCCCCTCGACGAGCGCGTCTCCCTCGCCGTAGCGCGCAATGCGAAGCCCTTTCCCCGCCACGCGCACCCGCCCGCGCGCGAGCGAAAAGACGATCTCCTCCGCCGTAAACGCGAAGATGCCGCGCACGTTTTCGAGCACGGCGCACCTGCCGCCGAGAAAGACCGCCTTCGCGCCGCCGAACGCGATCTCCCCGCCGTCGCCCGCGCAGCGCAGGATCTCTTCAAAAAGACGCATAAAATCCTCCTCCCGCGCCTACAATAGCATAGCAAAGCCGCGGGCGCGCGGCGCCTGCCGCCCGCAGAGCGGGCGGCGGTGCGATACAGTATAAGTATGTGCGCGGGGCGCTTTTTATGAGAGCGCCGCAGGGCGCGGGCGGGAACAGGCGGCGGTCTGCGGACGACGCACGGGTCATGCGGGGCGGGGCGCGCGGGCTTGCATTTTGCGCGCGGGAGTGCTATACTGTAAGCGAAACCATTTTTAACAGGATTTTTCCGTAATTTTAACCTTTCGCTTACAAGTCCGCCCTATACTGCCCGCAAAAGGAGAGAGGTATGGTTGCGGAAAAGAGCAGGACAAACGAAAGCGAACGGGCGGCGATGACGCCGCTGCGCATCTTCGATCTCATTTTTTCGGGGCTGATGCTGCTCGCCACCGCAGGGGTGACGGTGTGGCACGGCGTGAACGGGTTTGAATCGGCAGGGCTTGCGCTCCTTCTGAGCAATCTCGCCCTCTGGCTGATCCCCTTTGCCTGCACGGTCTGGTTCCGCCGCGCCGTGAGCGACGGCGTGCTGCTGATCTTGGAGATCTTTCTGTTCTTCGCCTCCTTCCTCGGCTCGTGCGTGCGGCTGTACGATTCCGTGAGCTGGTACGACGCCGCCGTACACACCGTCGTCGGCTACGTCGCGGCGCTCTTGGGGCTGTTCATCGTCTGCAAACTCGCCGACGTGAACAAGATGCGCCCCGCGCTCGTCGTCATCGTCTGCGTCGCCGTCTCGCTGGCGGTCGCGGCGGTCTGGGAGATCTATGAGTTTGTCACCGACCTCCTGCTCGCGGGCACCGCGCAGGGAACGCCCGTCGAGACGGTGACAGGCAGTTTCGTCGTAGACGTACGCGACACGATGGAGGACATCCTCTGCAACACGGGCGGCGCGATCGTGTTCGCGATCCATTACCTCGCGCACCTGTGGAGTAAGAAAGACCTCGGCATGGGGTTTTTCAAGCGCGATTTTACGGGCACAAAAAAAGCGGAACAGCCCGTTCCGCACGCAAATACGGCACAGAAAAGGACGGAACAGCCCGTTCCGCCCGCAAAAGAAGAAACCACGGCGGCGGAGCTGCCCGCCCCGCACGCAAAAGAGGAGACGGAATGCCTATCCTGCAATACGCATGCACAAAATGCGGAAAAAAATTCGAAGAACTTGTAGCAAAATACGACGACCCCGTCGTCTGCCCCGCCTGCGGCGCGCCCGCTCGGCGCGATTGGAGCGGCGAGGTCTTCTCCGCGACGGGAAAACCCGCCAAAAAATGCAGCGGCAACTGCAAGACGTGCGGCGGGTGCAGATAAAGACACTTAAAAGAATGCAAAAAGGCCGCGCAAAGCGCGGTCTTTTTGTACGCCAGCCGCAGCCGTCGGCTGCGGCTGGACCATACAAGTTTCGAATGCCGCCCGCAGCGCCTTTGCGCGGGATTTGCGTGAACAGTTGCAAAAATTAAATTGCGCGCGGCAAAATGAAACTTTTGCCAAAATACTTTTTAATATTTTTCCTGCGCGTCCGAAAACCGTCACCTGTCATCCCGAGCTTGTCGAAGGATCTCTATGGAAGGTTATCCTCTTTATGTCGTCCCGAGCGCAGCCGAGGGATCTCTATGGGAATACCGTCCCCTGTGTCATTTCGAAGGCGCGCGAAGATTTACCTTGCTTGCAAAGGGTAAAACGAGCGCGCCGCAATCGGCGGCGTATGGGCGTATGCCCATGGCAACTTGTTGCCGAAAGCGCCAGCTTTTCA
>JAGHJD010000012.1 GCA_017886895.1 Clostridia bacterium
CATACGGCTAACGCGCGGAACAGCCCAGACCCGTTCGACTTCGCGGCGGCTGTGCCGCCGCTCCGCTCAGGGTGACAAGTTGGTATTCCCCTTTGTGAAAGGGGAAGGCGGGTCGCCCGCGCTCTTTTTATTGCCGCGCGCTTCGCATCAGATGAAAAAACCGTGTCGGAACGGCGGCAAACGCGCTTTTGTTTGACAGTTTCGCGCAAACCTGCTATAATCGTGCCGTTAAGTTTCCGAAAGGGATGGTTTTTACAATGAAGGCAAGCAGAAAGTTCCTTGCTCCGCTGTTTGTGCTCGTGCTCGCGTTTGCGGCGCTGGCGTTTACGGCATGTAACTCGGGCAGCGAGGAGGAGATCGATCCCGCAGGGGTCGTTTCGTCCGTCACTCTGAATCAGACATCCGCCTTTCTGAGCGTATCCGAAGGCGCGGAGAACAGCGTCGCGCTGACGGCGACGCTCGATCTCTCCGAAGAGGGCGCGGAAGTGGATACGACGTGGTCGACGAGCAACGGCGCGGTGGCGTCCGTCAGCGGCGGCACGGTCACGGCGGTCGGGAACGGCGTCGCCGTCATCACGGCGACGGCGGGCAACAAGAGCGCGACCTGCGTCGTCGCGGTCACGGATACGGTCGTCTCCGACGCGGCGGGGCTTGCGTCGGCTGCCGCTGCCGCACAGAACGGCGCGGTCATCGCGCTCAGTGCGGGCACGTATTCGGACGATGTCACGTTTAATGCGCAGAACGTCTCGCTGGTCGGCGCGGGGGCAAGCTTTGTGACGGTGCAGGGCTCCGTCACCTTTGCGGGCGGCGGCTCGTGCTTCCTCTCGGGTATGACGGTCACAGCCGAGGACAAGGAGAGCGCGGTCTCCGTTTCGGGCGCCGGTGCTTCGCTCGAACTGCGCTATGCCTCGCTCGGCGGCGAGGTGTACGGCGCGAACCTCGCGCTTTCGTCCGAAAGTAGCGGGGACGGGAGCACGCTCCGCGTGTATGACAGTTCCTTTACGGACGTGTGGTGCGCCCTGTATGCGGACAGCGTCGGCGCGCTGCTGCGCACTTCCTTTACGGGCGTGACCTACCAATACGGCAGTGCGGGCGGTTACTGCCCCGCCTTCGGCGACGCCGCCGAGACGGGTGTGAGTGTGCCCTCCGCGGGGGAGCAGACGGACGCCGCCTGACGGAGCCGTAAAACAAACAGCAAGAGATACGGAAAACCGCCGCAGAGCGCTCTGCGGCGGTTTTTGTTTGACACTTTTTTATAAGTATGATAAAATTGCAATACTTGATTTTCTTGTTTTTCAGCCGTTTTTCGCCGTGCGCGTTTTCCGCGGCGGCGGGGCGGCGGGGTTCGGTTTTGTTCGGGCGGACCGTCTTTGCGGCGGGCGGCGTTTGCAAGCCCTTCGCGGACAGTCCGGAAAGAGGTGCGGTATGAAAAAAGAAGGGGAGCGCGCCCCGCGCGAGGCGGGCGTGCTGCTGCACATTTCCTCCCTGCCGGGCAGGTACGGCATCGGCACGCTCGGGAAGGAGGCGCGCAGGTTCGTCGATTTTCTGGCGGCGGCGGGCATGCGCCGCTGGCAGGTGCTGCCGCTGGTGCAGACGGGGTACGGCGATTCGCCCTATCAGTCCGTGTTCGGCGGGTCGGGCAATCCCTATTTCATCGACCCCGACACGCTCGCGGAAGAGGGGCTGCTGAAAAAGAGCGAGCTTTCTTCCTGCGCGTATGCGGCGGGGCGGGTCGATTACGGCTTTCTGTACGGGCGCAAATATGCACTCCTGCGCAGGGCTTTTTCGAGGTTCGACTGCGCCGACGCCTCCTTCCGCGCCTTTGAAGAGGAGGGGAGTTTCCGCGACTACGCGCTGTACATGGCGCTCAAAACGGCGCACGGCAATCAGAGTTTCGACCGCTGGGAGAAGAAGTACCGTTTCCGCGACCCCGCCGCGCTCGAAGCGTTTTTGCGGGAGAACGGGGCGGAATACCGCTTCTGGCTGTTCGTGCAGTATGAATTTTCGCGGCAGTGGCAAACTTTGAAGGAGTATGCGCATGCCCGCGGCGTGCGTATCGTCGGCGACCTGCCGCTGTACGTCGCGTACGATTCTGCGGACGTGTGGGCGAACCCGCATCTCTTCAAGCTCAACAAAAACCTGACCTGCCGCAAGGTGGCGGGCGTTCCGCCCGACTATTTTTCGGCGACGGGGCAGCTCTGGGGCAACCCCGTGTACGATTGGAAAGTGCACGAGGAAGAGGGGTTTGCCTGGTGGATCGACCGTATCCGCCGCGCCTTTGCGCTGTACGATACGGTGCGCATCGACCATTTCCGCGGGTTCGACCGCTATTACGAGATCGCCGCGGGCAGTGAAACGGCGATCGGCGGCAGGTGGAGGAAGGGCCCCGGGATGAAACTGTTTTCCGCGGCGGAGCGCGCGCTGGGCAGGCTCGACTTCATCGCGGAGGACCTCGGCACCATCGACGACGGCGTGCGCAGACTGATCAAGCGCAGCGGCTATCCCTCCATGAAGGTGCTTGAATTTGCCTTCGACGGCGACCCGAACAACGCCTATCTTCCCAAGAATATCGGGGAGAACTCCGTCACCTACACGGGCACGCACGACAACGACACGCTGGTCGGCTATCTCTCTTCGCTGCCCGCATGGGAGTACGAACGGCTCACGGGGATCTTGAAGCCTCTTCTGAGGGAGGCGGGGATCGCCCAACGCCCTGCGGGGGTGAAGAGCACGGCGCGCGCGATCGCGCGGCTGGCGCTCTCGGTGCGCTCCGCGCTCGCCGTCCTGCCCGTGCAGGACATTCTGCTTTCGGGAGCGGAGACGCGCATGAACGTCCCCTCCACGAGCGGGGAGAACTGGCAGTTCCGTCTGCGCCGCATCCCGTCTGCCGCGTGCGCGGCGCGCCTGCGCGCGGCGCTGCGCGAGGCGGGGCGGCTGTAAAGACTGTGTGAGCGGACGGCTGTAAGCGGGATTGGCTGGGCGGCCGCAAACGGCGCCTGCGCGCGGGGGCAGAGACTGCGGGCAGGCTTTGAAATACCGCCGTTTTCGTTGCGGGCGGGCATTCGCCGCGCGGGCGGTTGCCGCCCGGCATGCAATGTGTTACAATACTTCGGAATGTTTCGGAATAGAGGAGATAGAATATGGAACGCGGGTTACTGACGCCCCTGAAAGAACTGCGCAGGCAGGTCTTTGTCGAAGTCGCGCGCATGGCGTACGAGACGGAGACGGAAAACCTCAAAGACGCGGTGGAGGCAATTCCCTACAAGATCACCCCGGGCGACCGACCCAAATACCGCGAGAGCATCTGGCGGGAGCGCGCCATCTGTTCGGAACGCGTGCGCCTCGCGATGGGGCTTTCGCTCCGCCCCGAGGACGTGCCCGTGCACCTTTCGAGCGGCATGCGGGCGAGCGATATTGCCGATAAATACTACGAGCCGCCGCTCATGCAGGTCATTCCCTCCGCGTGCGCGGCATGTTCGCCGAACAAATATCAGGTCACGGACAACTGCCGCGGCTGCGTCGCGCACCCGTGCACGGCGGTCTGCCCCAAACAGTGCATAAGCGTCGAGAGCGGCAGGGCGGTCATCGACCAGTCCCGCTGCATCAAGTGCGGCAGGTGCAAGAGCGTGTGCCCGTACGACGCGATCTCGCACCACACCCGCCCCTGTGCGGAGGCGTGCGGCGTCAAGGCGATCGATTCGGACGAGCTGGGCAGGGCGAAGATCGTGCCCGAGCGCTGCGTCTCCTGCGGCATGTGCATGGTCAACTGCCCCTTCGGCGCGATCGCGGACAAGTCGCAGCTCTTCCAGCTCATCCGCGCGATCCGCCGCGGGGATAAGATCATCGCCGAAGTCGCGCCCTCCTATGTCGGGCAGTTCGGCGACAAGGTGACGCCCGCGAAGTTCAAGGCGGCGCTCAAACAGCTCGGGTTTGCGGACGTGTTCGAGGTCGCGCTCGGCGCGGACATGGGCGCCGCGATCGAGGCGCACCACTATGCGGAGACGGTTGCGACGGGCAAGCAGCCGTATATGTTCACTTCCTGCTGTCCCGCGTGGGCGATGCTCATCAAGCATTACTTCCCCGAAACGGCGGACAAGATCTCCAACACGCTCACGCCTATGGTTGCCACGGCGCGCACGATCAAACAGAAATATCCCGATCACCGCGTGGTGTTCATCGGGCCCTGCGCGGCGAAAAAGCTGGAGGCGTCCCGCCGCACCATCCGCAGCGACGTGGACTTCGTGCTCACCTTCGAGGAGCTTTCCGCCGTGTTCGAGGCGCGCGGCATCGATCCGCAGGCGATCGAGAGCGACGAGGAGATGAACGACGCGACGGGCGCGGGGCGCGGCTATGCCTGCGCGGGCGGCGTCGCGGGCGCGATCGAGAAGTGCATCCGCGCCTATTACCCCGATACGCCTTTGCAGATCGACCACGTCGAGGGGCTGGAGGACTGCCGCAAGATGCTGCTGCTCGCAAAGATGGGCAGGAAAAACGGGAGCCTGATCGAGGGCATGGCTTGCCCCGGCGGCTGCGTCGCGGGCGCGGTACGAATATCCCCGTCGGCAAGGCGGCGGCGCTCGTCAAAAAGACGGTGGAGACCTCTGCCGAGGCGGTGCCGCCCAAACAGCTCGCGGAGATCAGATTGGAGTGATGCGCCGTACAGCGCGGCACGGAGGTCTGACCGCCTGCGGGCGGCGGGGAATCGGCGGCGTGCCGCCCGTGCGCGGGAGAGCGCAAAGGAGAAAAGCATGGAAATTGCGGTTGCAGGGCTGGGGCTGATCGGCGGCTCCGCCGCAAAATCGCTCGCGCGCGCGGGCTATGTATGCGACGGGTACGACCTGCCCGCCGTTGTGCGCCGCGCCGCGGAAGAGGGCACGGTGCGGGCTGCGGTGCAGTCCTTTGCGGCGTATGACGTCGTATTCATCGCCCTTCCGCCCGATGCGGCGATGCGCCTTCTCGATGAGGGCGATTTCAAAGAGGGTGCGATCGTCGCCGACTTCTGCGGCGTAAAGGGCGCGATCGAGGCGTGCGTGCACGCAAAGCCGCGCAGGTACCGCTATGTCGGGTGCCATCCGATGGCGGGCAGGGAGGTCTCGGGGCTGGAAAATTCGCTGCCCACGCTGTTCGACGGCGCGAGCATGATCGTCACCGAGAACGAGCGGACGGACGAGGACGCGGTGCGCGTTCTTGAGGAGCTGTTCGCGAAGATGGGCTTTGCCTCTCTGCCGCGCTGTACGGCGGCGTATCACGACCGCAAGATCGCCTATACCTCGCAGCTTGCGCACATCGTCTCCAACGCCTACGTCAAGAGCGGCGCGGCGGACGGCTTTTCGGGCTTTACGGGCGGCAGCTTTCAGGACATGACGCGCATTGCGGGCGTGGACGAGGAAGTGTGGACGCGCCTGTACATGCTCAATCTTCCCGCCGCGGCGGAGGAGCTGGAGGAGCTCATCGGGCACCTCTCGGAGTACCTCTCCGCACTGCGCGCGGGGGACGAGGCGGCGCTCAAAGAGCTGCTGCGCGCGGGCAGGCTGCGCAAGGAGCACCTCGACCTCGAGCGCAGGATCGTCTGAACAGGAAAACGGCGGGGCGCTCCGCCAGAAGGGGCGGGGACCTTCCGCTGCGACAACAGGATTTTGCGCCCGCGGCGGGGAGGGATTCCCCGCCGCGGGCGGCTGTTTTTCCGGCGGTTGTTTTTTTACAGGAATGCCGCAGCGCCTTCAAATAAATTTACAAAATTCGCGGTTTGTGCTATACTGTATATATCGGAATTTTCGGCTGAGGGGCGCGTATGCGGGAGAGCGGAGCGGAACTGTTCATAGCGGACGAGGAGGGCGAGCGGCGCGTTGCCGCGCGGCTCTTCCGCGCTGCGGGCGGCGGGTACAGCTTTACCGCGGCGGGCGCGGACTATACCGTGCACAGGGGCGCCGTGCTGCGCGTCGCGTGCAGGGGAGAACTCTCCTATGAATTGGAGTTCGACCTGCTCCGCACGACGTCCGCCGAGATCGAGACGCCTTTCGGTACGCTTTCGGCGGAGCTTTGCACGCACAGCCTTTCTTTCTCGGAGAACGGCGGATTCGAGGCGGAGTACACGCTCGTTTTTGCGGGCCGGCCTTCGCGGCGGAAAATAGCCTTCCGCCCGAAGGAAGGCGCTCACGATGAAAAATGACTGTGCGGCGGGTCCTGCCGCACGGGAAGTTTACTGAAATACGGAAGAAGTTCTGCATTTTGGGATAAGGAGGGGAATATGAAGATCGAATATCTCGGGCATTCGGCGTTTTTACTGACGGCAGCGGACGGCACGCGCATCGTCACCGACCCCTATGCGGGGGTGGGGTATCCCATGCCGCGCGCGGCGGCGGACTATGCCGTGTGCAGCCACCTGCACGGCGACCACGCCAACGTGCGCGGCGTCGCGGGCGTGAAGGGCGTCGTCACGGAGGCGGGCGAATACACGCTCGGCGGGTTCCGCGTCACGGGTTTCCCCGCCTGGCACGACGATGTGCAGGGCGCAAAGCGCGGCAGCGTGACCGTCTTTTTCTACGAGGCGGACGGCGCGCGCGTGTGCCATATGGGGGACATCGGGCAGGAACCGACGCCCGCTCTTCTGGAGAAGATCGGGCAGCCGGACGTGCTGTGCATCCCCGTCGGGGGCGTGTACACGGTGGATGCCGCGGGGGCGGCGGAATACGTGCGCCTCATCCGCCCGCGGATCGTGCTGCCCATGCACTACGATCTCCCCGGCGGCACGCTGGGCATCGCTCCCTTGGGCGCTTTCCTGCGGGAGACGGGGGAGGAGAACTGTCTCCGCATGCGCGAGCTTGTTCTTCCCTGCCCTGCGGCGGAGGGAAAGACTGTGCTTCTGGAGGTGAAACGGTGACGGATACGGAACTTCTCGAGCTGTACAGACCGGTCTATGAATATATCGACGGGTTCGGCATCTTCGAAGTGCGCAACCTTGCGCGCGCGTTCGGCGTCAAGACGCCTACCTACGGCAGAAAGCACGACCTCATCCTGCGCCTGATCGGCGTCGCGAGCGGCGAAGTGCCCGCGGGATTGCGCAGCAGGAAGGGCGCGCGCGTCAAGGCGGAGGACGCCTCCGAAGAGAGCGTCGCGCGCGTGCGCGAACTGATCGCGGAGTGCAACGCCAAACGCAATTACGATTTCAGCGAGACGCCCGTGCCGCAGTTCTATTTCCGCGATTCGGGCGAAGAAAAGCGCGCCTACGGCTACGGGGATACGCTCGTGCGCGGCGTGCTCGAGACGGGCGAAGGCGGCGGGTTCCTCCGCGCGCTCTCCTGCGCGGAGGGGGCGGACGACCCCGTCGTCCCCGCGTCCATGATCGAAAAATATTCCCTGTGCAGCGGCGATACGCTCGCGGGCTACGTCGAACGCATCGAGGGCGTGCGCATGTTCGTGCAGTTGGAGACGGTGAACGGGCTTGCAAAGTCGAAGGAGGAGTTGCCCGCCTTCGAGTCTCTCCCTGCGATCTACCCGACGGAGCGGCTCCCGCTCGGCGGGGCGGGCGATCCCGTGCTGCGTGCGGCGGATCTTCTTCTTCCCGTCGGCAGAGGGCAGCGCGGGCTCGTGTACGTGCCCGCGGGCGCGGATGCGGCGGCGTTTTTCGGGAAGATCGCGCGGGCGACGGCGGATCTTCCGGGGCTGGAACTGTGCTATATCGCGGTCGGCTGCGGACCCGAGGAGGAGACGGCGCTGCGTGCCCGTTTTCCGCGGGCGTACGTCGTCGGCGCGCCCTTCGGGAGAGCCGCGGCGGGCTGTGTGCGCGGCGTGCGCCTTGCGCTCGCGCATGCGCGGCGTGCGGCTGCCGCGGGCGGGGACGTGCTTATCCTGCTCGATTCGATGACGTCGCTTGCGCGCGCGTACGGAGAGGCGCTGCCCTCTTCGGGGCGGCGTGCGGCGGGCGGCACAGACCTCAACGTATTGTTTGAATGCGAGAGCGTCTTTGCGTCGGCGCGTAAATTAGAGGACGCGGGCTCGGTCACCATCCTTGCCGCAGTCGCCGAGGGCGGCGCTGCGGATGAGGACGTTGCGGCGAAGTGCGCCCCCGCCGCGAACGCGCATGTGTATCTTACGGCGGGGCGCGTCTCTGCGGAGGGCTGCCCGATCATCGACTTTGCGCGATCCTACACGCGCGGCAGCCTGACGGGAGAGGAGGAGCGCGCCTGTGCGGAGTATCTGCGGCGCGACCTTTCGCCCGCGGCGGTGGAAAAACTGCTCGCCGCTCTCCGCTCGACGGAGAACAACGCGCAGTTTCTTGAAAAGAAAGAACTTTGGAAGAACGGAGGAAGAATATGAACTGTTATGCCGGGATCGACTTCGGGGGGATGAGCGTCAAAGTCGGGCTGTTCGACGACCGTGCGAACCTTCTGACGAAACTCTCCGCCGCGACTTCGAAGGAGGACGGGTACGCCGCGACCGTCGAAAAGACGGTGCAGACCGTGCGCGGCGCATGCGCGAAGGCGGGCGTTCCCGCGGCGCAGCTTGCGGCCGTCGGCATGGGCACGCCCGGCGTCATCGACGGGGAGAACGGCATCGTCGTGCGGTGGACGAATTACGGCTGGGAGGACAAGCCCTTTGCCGCCGACCTTGAAAAGGGGTTGGGCGTTCCCGTGCGGGTGACGAACGACGCGAACGCCGCCGCGCTTGGCGAGGCGAAGTTCGGCGCAGGGAAGAAGTATAAAAGCAGTATCCTCCTCACCCTCGGAACGGGCATCGGCAGCGGCATCGTGCTGGACGGCAAGCTGTTCGAAGGCACCTGCGGCGGCGGAGCCGAGGCGGGACACATGGTCATCGAGTCGGGCGGGGTGCCCTGTCCGTGCGGGCGGCGCGGCTGTTTCGAGCAGTACGCCTCCGCAACGGCGCTCATCCGCGACACCAAGCGCGCAATGTTCGAAAACAAAAATTCCGCGCTCTGGCGCATCGCGGGCACGCCCGAAAACGTGGACGGCAGGACGGCGTTCCTCGCCGCGCGAGAGGGGGACGCTGCCGCGCGCAAGGTCGTGGATACCTTTGTGCAGTATCTTGCGGACGGGATCGCAAACCTCGTCGCGCTCTTCCGTCCCGAGGCGATCCTGCTCGGCGGCGGCATCTCGGGCGAGGGCGAGGCGCTGCTCGCACCCCTGCGCAGGCGGGTAGGCGAACGGCTGTATGTGGATGCCGCGCGCATCCCGCTCGCGCTCGTACGCGCCGCGCTCGGGAACGACGCGGGCATCTGGGGCGCGTACGCGCTGGTCTGCGGCTGAGCGGGGCAAAGCTATGGCGGTATTCAGAAGAAAAAAGAAGCTGCTCGGCGCGGCGCTGGGCAGCGGCGGGGCGAAGGGGCTGGCGCATCTCGGCATCCTGCAGGCGTTCGAGGAGAACGGCGTGCGGTTCGACGTGCTCGCGGGCACATCCGCAGGTTCGATCGCGGGCTCGCTCTATGCGAAAGGCTATTCCCCCGCGGATATTGCGGAACTTCTGGCGCGCGTGGACTATAAGCAGACGGTGCTCTCTCTCCTTCTGGAGCGCTCGGCGCAGCCGCTGCACCGCCTGCTGGACGGCGTTCTGGGCGAATGCACCTTCGCAGAGCTCGAAAAACCTTTCGCCGCGGTCGCGACGGACACCGCCGACGGCGGCGAGATCGTGCTGCGGGAGGGGAACGTCGCGCGGGCGGTGCTCGCCTCCTCCGCAATGCCGCCCTTTTTCAAGCCCGTGCGCATCGACGGGCGCGACCTTGCGGACGGCGCGTTCGCAAACGCCGTCCCCGGCGACGTGGCGCGTTCGCTCGGCGCGGATTTCGTGATCGGCGTCACCCTCTCTCCCGCAGAGGGGTACAGGGAAGTCGCCTATCAGACGGCGTCGGGCAGGCAGATCGCGCTGCGGCAGGAGGGGATCGCTTCCTGCGACATCCTGCTCGAACCCGACCTCTCCGCCTATTCGGCGACGAGCGTGTTCGACACGAACGAGATCTTCGACATCGGCTACGCGTGCGCGAAAGAGCGCATGCCCGAAATTTTAGAGCGCCTGCGCGAGAAGAAGTTCGCGCTCCCTTGCTGAGCATGTCCGCCGCAGGAGAGAAACGCGGGAAGGCGCTGCGCGCGTTTTTCAGGAAGCCGCGCACCCTCGTCTGTCTCGCGCTGGCGTTGCTCGTGATCGTCGCCGTCATTGCGGACTGCTGCATATTCCCGCTGCGGTATGCGTCGGCGCTCACGCACATGCCGCAGATCGCGGCGCGCGGCGAGGGCGAGATGCGCATTCACTTTGTGGACGTGGGGCAGGGAGACTGTACGATCGCGGAGTTCCCCGACGGGCAGACGATGATGATCGACGGCGGCGACGGCAGCGTCACCGCCCGCTCGGCGGTGCTCGGCTACTGTTTCGCGCTCGGCATTGAAACCTTCGACTATGTTTTGCTGACGCATACCGACGCCGACCATGCCGCGGGGCTTGCAGACGTGCTCGCCTGTTTCGGCGCGGAGACGGTCTTTCTTCCGCGCACGGACTTTGCGGAGAGCGGCAGCGAGGACGGCGACGCCTATGCGAACTTCCTCTCCGCAGCAGAGGAGTGCGGCGCGGAGCTGTGCTCCGCGCAGACGTATGCGTACGCCCTTTCGGAGCGGGAGGAGACCTTCTGGTATTTCCTGTTCCTCTCGCCCCTCCCGCAGGAGAGCTATGCGGACGCGAACGACTCCTCCGCGATCCTTTGGTTGGAGTATGCGGGCGTCAGCCTGCTGGTGACGGGCGACGCGCCCGAGGCGCGGGAGAATGCGCTCGTGCGCGCCTTTCTCGAAACGGACGGCGAGGCGTTTTCCGTGCCCGTTTCGGCATACGGAAAGGAGTTTGTGCTCGCGCCTGCGCTGGAAGAGCTGACGCTGTATAAGGCGGGGCACCACGGGAGCAATTCCTCTTCGGGTGAGGCGCTCCTGTCGCTGTGCACGCCCGAAACGGTGGTTTTCAGCGCGGGAGCGGGCAACTCGTACGAACACCCGTCCGCAAACTGCATCGCGCGCGTGCGCGGGATCCTGCCCGACGCCGAGCTTTGGCGCACGGACGAGCTCGGCAGCATCATGGTCACGGTCGGGGCGGACGGAGACTATACCGTCTGTGCGGTCGGGTGAAAGCGGCAGCGCTTTCCCCGAATGCCGCCACACGGGCGCCGCTTGTTTTCCCTGAACGCCGCCGCACGGGCGCCGTTTTCAAAGAGGGCGGCGCCGCTATCATACGAAATAAATTTTTTTAAGCGGAGTATCTGTATATGAAACTTACGACTGCGGGCGAATCGCACGGAAAGGCGCTGATCGCCGTCATCGAGGGGCTTCCCGCCAACCTTCCCGTCAGCGAGGAGGAGATCAACTATTATCTCGCGCTGCGGCAGGGCGGCTACGGCAGGGGCGCGCGGCAGAAGATCGAAAAGGACACCGTGAATATCCTCTCGGGCGTGCGCAACAGACTGACGCTCGGCAGCCCCGTCTGCCTTGCCGTGGAGAACAAGGACTACGTGCACTGGGCGGAGTACATGGCGCCGGAGGGCGCGGACGTATCGCACCGCCGCCTTACCCGTCTGCGTCCGGGGCACGCAGACCTCACGGGCGTGAAGAAGTTCGACCAGACGGACGCGCGCAACATTCTGGAGCGCGCCTCCGCGCGCGAGACAGCCGCGCGCGTTGCGGCGGGCACCGTCGCGCGGGGACTTCTGCGCGAGCTCGGGGTAGAGGTGCGCGGCTACGTCCGCTCCGTCGCGGGGCTGACGGACGGGCGGGAATACACCTTTGAAGAGCTTGCGCGCGTCAGAGAGTCCCCGCTGTTCATGCCGGACGAGGCGCTCTGCCGCGAGGCGATGGCGCGCATCGACACGATCAAAGAGGAGAAGGACACGGCGGGCGGCATCGTCGAGATCCGCGTCAAGGGTCTGAAGAGCGGGTTCGGAAGCTGCATGAGCTACGGCGAAAAGCTGGACGGCGCGCTCGCGGGCGCGGTGATGGGCATACAGGCGATCAAGGGCGTGGAGATCGGCAAGGGATTCGCCGCCGCGCTTTTGCGCGGCAGCGAGACGCACGACGAGATCTTCTACGACGAGGAGCGCGGGTTCTACCGCAAGACCAACCGCGCAGGCGGGCTGGAGGGCGGCATGTCCAACGGCGAGGAGATCGTGCTCCGCGCCGCGATGAAACCCATTCCCACCCTCATGCGCGGGCTGAACACCGTCGACTACGACACGCTCGAACCAGCCCGCGCGGCGACCGAGCGCAGCGACGTTTGCTCGATCTGCGCCTGCGAGGTCATCGTGGAGAGCGTCGTCTCCTTCGTGCTGGCGCAGAAGGTGCTCGACCGCCTCGGGGCGGACAATCTGCGCGACGTGAAAGAGCGCTATGAAAAACTCGGCTGAACGCACAGAGCGGCAGGAAAAAAGGGAATTATGCAGATCATAGAGGTCAACACAAAATCGCGCCCGTCGAAGGTGTACTGCGGCGAGGGCGCGGCGGAAAAATTTTCGGAATTGTACGCGGGCTGCGACGCGTTCGTCGTGACGGACGCGAACGTGGCGCGCCTGTACGCGGCGCGCATCGGCGAACTGTTCCCGCATGCGCCCGTGTGCGTCGTCCCCGCGGGCGAGCGCAGCAAGAACAGGAACACCCTCTTTAAAATTCTGGACGCAATGTTTGCGGCGCAGCTCCACCGTTCGTCCGTCGTCGTCGCCCTCGGCGGCGGCGTCATCGGCGACATGGCGGGGCTTGCGGCGGCGCTGTACATGCGCGGCACCCGCCTCGTGCAGGTGCCGACCACCCTCCTTGCGCAGGTGGATTCCTCCGTCGGCGGCAAGACGGCGATCGACTACGCGGGCGTGAAGAACGCCGTCGGTGCGTTCTACCAGCCCGAAACGGTGCTGTGCGACCCCGCCTTTCTGCACACGCTCCCGCCGCGCGAGGTCAAATGCGGGCTGGGCGAGGTGCTCAAAACGGGGATCCTCGACGCGGCGATCGGCGAAAAGCTGTGGGAGAGCAGGGAGCGGCTCTCCGACCTCTCCTATCTTTCGGAGCTTGCGGCGGACTGCATCCGTTTCAAGGCGCGCATCGTCGCGGAGGACGAGCGCGAGAGCGGCGCGCGCAGGTGCCTGAACCTCGGGCACACGACGGGGCACGCGCTGGAACTTGCGTACGGGCGCCGTTCGCACGGCGAATACGTGCTCATCGGCATGTGGCTGGAGAGCTTTATCGCCGAGCGCGAGGGGGTGTGCACGCCCGCGCACGCACAATATGTGCGCGATACGGTCGCGCTCGTGCAGCCGCGCATCCCCGTGTTCAAAGACGCGCGCGCCTGCGTGAAATACGCCCTTCTCGATAAGAAGAACAGCGCGCGCGGCGCCGTTTCGCTGACCCTCTCCGCGGGGAAGGGGGAATGGAAGGTGCTCGCGCTCTCCGCGGAAAAATATGCGGACTATCTCGGCATGCTGGAGGGCGGGCGATGAACATTGCGGCAAGGAAGGAGTTTTCCGGGCAGTTCACCGTCCCCGGGGATAAATCGATCACCCACCGCGCGATCCTGTTCAACGCGGCGGCGGAGGGCGAGGCGCACATCGCGGGCGCGCTGCTCGGCGAGGACTGCCTCTCTTCCGCCTCCTGCATGCGCGCGCTCGGGGCAAAGGTGGAAATTTCGGGTGCGGACGTGCGCGTTATCGGCACGCGGGAGTTTTGCGACGCGCCCCTTCTGGACTGCGGCAACAGCGGCACGACCATGCGCCTCCTCATGGGGCTTCTGGCAGGCAGGGGCGTGCATGCGTCGCTCACGGGCGACGCGTCGCTGTCCGCCCGCCCCATGGAGCGGGTCGCGCGGCCCCTGCGCCTGCTCGGCGCGGAGATAGAGGCGGAGAACGGGCACGCGCCCGTCACTGTATTTCCCGCGCGCCTGCACGGCTATTTCGTGCAGACGCAGGTCGCCAGCGCGCAGGTCAAGAGCGCCGTCATTCTGGCAGCGCTCGGAGCGGCGGGGGAGACCGTCGTCGAAGAGCCGCTGTTCACGCGCGATCACACCGAGCGCATGCTCGCGGCGATGGGCGCGGACATCCTTGCGGAGGGGCCGCGCGTCACGGTGCGGCAAAGCGCCTTACGCGCGACGGACGTGAACGTGCCTGCGGACATCTCCTCGGCGGCGTATTTCCTCGCGCTCGGCGCGCTGCGCGGCGAGGTCGTGTGCAAAAACGTCGGCGTGAACCCGACGCGTACGGGGCTGCTGCGCGTGTTCGATAAGATGGGCGTGCGCTATCGGCTGGAGAACGAACGCACGGAGTGCGGCGAACCCGTTGCGGACATCCGCGTGTTCCGCTCTCCGCTCCGCCCGCTGCACATGGGCGCGGAGCTTGTCCCTTCACTCATCGACGAGCTCCCCGTCATCGCGGTGCTGTGCGCGTTCGCGGAGGGGGAGAGCGTCATTTCGGGCGCGGAGGAGCTGAAAGTCAAGGAGAGCGACCGCATTGCGGCGACGTCTGCGATGCTCAACGCGCTCGGCGGCGACTGTACGCCGACGGAGGACGGGTTCATTATCCGCGGGAAAAAGACGCTCGCGGGCGGGAGGGTGCGCTCTTTGAAAGACCACCGCATCGCCATGAGCGGCGCGGTCGCGCTCGCCGCGAGCGAGCGGGGCGGCAGCATTGAGGACGCGGAGTGCGTCAATATCTCCTTCCCCGGATTTTATGAAATGCTTGCAAAAGGAGAGTAGGCTATGTACAAACTTGCGGTCATCGGAAAGGACGTCTCCAAATCGGACAGCGCGAAGATGCACACGTATATCATGCAGGGGCTGGGCAGTTCCTGTACCTTCGAACTGCTGTCCGTCGCGGGGGAAGAGTTCGGCGCATACGCGGAGAAACTCATCTTGGAATACGACGGGTTCTGCGTCACCATTCCGTACAAACTTGAGATCATCCCGCACCTTGCCCGCATCGAAGGCGATGCGGCGACGTTCGGCGCGGTCAACGTCGTAAAGGACAGGGTCGGCTACAATACGGACGGCGTCGGGTTCATGCTCATGCTTGCAAACAACGGCATCGACCCGAAGGGGAAAAAGGTGCTCGTGCTCGGCGCGGGCGGCGCGGGCAGGAGCGTCATCAAAAAGCTCGCCGACGCGGGCGCGGAGGTGTACGCCTACGACCTGCGCAGGGAGAACCTCGACGAGGTGTATAGGGAGTTCGGCTGTTTCACGCCGTTGCATGAACTTGTCCCCGCGGAGTATGACGTCATGATCAACGTGACGGGCGTGGGCATGCACAGGACGGAGGGTGTCTCGCCCGTGGGGGAGGAGTTCCTCTCGCGCGCGAAGGCGGCGATCGACCTCATCTATTACCCGCGCAAGAGCGAGTTTTTGCGCATCGCGGAGAGCCTCGGCAAACCCGTCGTCAACGGCGAGGGGATGCTCTTCTATCAGGCGTACTACGGCGACTGCATCTTTCTGGGGCGCGAGCCGCGCGCGGACGAGGCGAAGGCGCTGTTTATCGGCTACAAAGACGTGTACAGGGACTGAACCCCGCGGCACGGGCGTACAAATTTTTGTCGGGAGAAAAAGGTCTATGAAACTTCTGTTTTTGAACGGCGTCAACCTGAACATGACGGGCAGGCGCGAAAAGGGCGTGTACGGCACGGAGACGCTGGAGGAGATCAACGCGCAGATCGCCGCGTTCTGCAAGGCGCGCGGCGCGGAGTGCAGCTTTTTCCAGACCAATATCGAGGGCGAGCTGTGCACGGCGATCCAGCAGGCGGACGCGGACGGCATCGTCCTCAACGCGGGCGCGTTCACGCACTACAGCTACGCGCTGCGCGATGCGATCGCCTCGGTGGATACCCCCGTCGTCGAGGTGCACATGTCCAATGTGCACGCGCGCGAACCCTTCCGCGATAAGTCCGTGATCTCCGGGGTGTGCCGCGGCACGGTCGTCGGGTTCGGGAAGAACAGTTACCTTCTTGCAGCGGAGAGCTTTTTATTATGAATATCGTTCTGTGCGGCATGATGGGCTGCGGCAAGACCACCGTGGGCATCCGTCTCTCCGAACTGACGGGCATGCGCTGGTATGATACGGACGAGCTCATCACTCAGAAATACGGCAGGATCCCCAATATCTTCGAGTTTTACGGCGAGGAGCGCTTCCGCCAATACGAGACGGAGATCGTGCGCCGTGTGGCGGAGGAGGAGAACTGCGTCATCTCTACGGGCGGCGGGTGCGTGCTGCGCCCCGAAAACAGCGCCGCGCTCAAGCAGGGCGGCGGGAAGATCGTCTTTCTCAAAGTGGACATCGAGGTGCTGTTCGAGCGCACGGGGCACACGGGCGACGACCGCCCGCTGCTCAAAAACACGACGATGGAGAAGATGAAGGCGATCCTCGACTACCGCACGCCCATCTACGAGAGCTGCGCCGATTACACCGTCGATACCAACGGGAAGAGCGCGGACGAGGTCGCGGAAGAGATCGTCTCCGTGTTCTCCCTCCCGCGCGTAAAGTAATGGCGGCGGTGCTTGTGACGGGCGGCTCGCGCGGGATCGGGCGGGCGTGCTGCCTCGCCTTCGCGCGCGCGGGCTGGGACGTGGCATTCTGCTATCATGCGGACGAAGAGGGCGCGAAGGAGACGCGGCGGGGCATCGAGGCGTGCGGAGCGGGCGCGGTCGCCGTGCGCTGCGACGTGCGCGACGAGGCGCAGGTGAACGCACTCATCGCCGCAGTCCCCGGGCTTGCGGCGCTCGTCAACAATGCGGGCACGGCGCTCTTTTCGCAGATACAGGATACCTCCCTTGCGCAGTGGCGGGAGGTGTTCGCCGTGAACTGCGAGGGCGCCTTCCTCTGCACACGCGCGGCGGTCCCCGTCTTTCTGCGGCGGGGCGGCGGCAGCATCGTCAATATCTCCTCGCTGTGGGGGGAGACGGGCGCCTCCTGCGAGGCGGCGTATTCGGCGAGCAAAGCCGCGCTCATCGGGTTTACGAAGGCGGCGGCGAAGGAGCTTGCACCCTCGGGCATCCGCGTCAACTGCGTCTCCTGCGGCATTGTCGATACGCGCATGAACGCGCGGCTGACGGAGGCGGAGCGGGCGGCGTTCCTCGAAGGCGTCCCGCTCGGGCGGCAGGGCACGCCCGAAGAGATCGCGTCGGCGGCGCTGTTTTTGACCCAAAGCCGCTACATCACGGGCGAAGTGCTGCGCGTGAACGGCGGCGCGCTCATCTGAACGAAAAAAACCTCCTTTTTTCGGCGGCGAAAAAGGGCGGATAAAAAATTTGTAAAAAGAAAAGGGATTTTTGCCTTTGCGGAGAATATATTTCATGGCAGAGCAAAACCGTGCGTGGCGGCGCCGTGCAGAGGCAGAGCCGCGCCGTGCGAAGACCGAGCCACGCCGTGCAGAGGCAGAGCCGCGCCGTGCAAAGGCGGAGCCGCGCAGGGCAGAATTTTTCAGCCCGCCGCGGGTAAAAAAAGGGGGAGAGATGGAGAGCGAGATCAAGCGCAGGCGGTACGAGATGGAGGAGGCGTTCCTCTCGCCGTACGCGTGCAAATCGAAGGATACGCGCGGGCGGGAGCGCGAAGAGCGCGCCTGCGGCATGCGCACGGATTTCCAGCGCGACCGCGACCGCATCATCTACAGCAAGGCGTTCCTGCGTCTGAAAAACAAGACGCAGGTGTTCTTTTCGCCCGAGGGCGACCACTTCCGCACCCGCATGACGCACACCATAGACGTGTCGCAGATCGCGCGCTCCATTGCGCGCTGCCTCGCGCTCAACGAGGACCTCGCCGAGGCGATCGCGCTCGGGCACGATCTGGGGCATACGCCCTTCGGGCATGCGGGCGAGCGCTCTCTCGCGGCGCTGAATCCCGCGGGCTTTGCGCACAACGTGCAGTCTCTGCGCGTGGTGGACGTGCTCGAAAACGACGGCAGAGGGCTGAACCTCACCTTCGAGGTGCGCGACGGCATCCTCAACCATAAGAAGGGCGGGAGACCCGCCACGCTCGAGGGGTGCGCCGTCTCCATTGCAGACCGCATCGCGTACGTCAACCACGACATAGAGGACGCGATCCGCGCAGGACTTTTAAAAGAGGAAGACCTGCCCGCGGACGAGATCGCCGTGCTGGGGCGGAGCACGCGCGAGCGCATCAATACGATGATCACCTCGATCTACGAGCACAGCAGCGGCAGGAACACCGTCACGATGGGCGCGCGCGAGGCGGAGGCGTTGGAGAGCCTGCGCGCATTCATGTTCAAAAACGTGTACATAACGGAGCAGTCGAAGAAGGAGGAGGAGCGCGCAAATCGCATGCTCGCCGCCATGTACGAGTATTTCATGTCGCATGCGGACAAACTCCCCGCCTTTTACCGGACGCTTGCGGAGCGGTTTCCGCCCGAGCAGGTCGTCTGCGACTATTTATCGTCCATGACGGACAAGTTCGCCGTTGCGGTGTTCAATAATTTATTTGTGCCGCATAGCTGGGCGCTGACGGAGAAGGACGTGGAGGACTGAGCGGAGGGGAACAGCGTTGAAAGCCGATCAGGAATACCTGCAACAATTGAAGAGCAAGAACGATCTTGTAGACGTGGTCGGCAGCTACGTGCACCTCGAAAAAAAGGGTGCGAATTACTGGGCGTGCTGTCCCTTTCACCATGAAAAGACGCCCTCTTTTTCCGTCAATGCCGCCGCCCAGTTCTATCACTGTTTCGGCTGCGGCGTCAGCGGCGACGTGATCACCTTCATCCGCGAGATCGAATCTGTGGACTTCATGGACGCGGTGCGCATCCTCGCCGAGCGGGCGAAGATGCCGCTGCCCGAAACGGAGTACGACACCGAGGCGGCGGCGCGCGCGAAGAAAAAGCGGGACGAGATCCTGCGCCTTCTGCGCGAAACGGCGCACTTTTACCTGAACAACCTCAACGGCGGGCAGGCGGACAAGCATGTGGAGTATATCCTCCGCCGCGGCATCAGCGCCTCCGTCGTGCGCAAGTTCGGGCTGGGCGCCTCCCTCAATTTCCGCGATCTGCCGCGCTTTCTGCGGTCGAAGGGGTATTCGGAGGAGGCGATGCTCGAGAGCGGCGCGGTGGCGCGCTCCGAGCGCAGCGGAGAATTCATCGACGCGCTCGGCGGCAGGCTCATCTTCCCCGTCATCAACGCGCTCGGCGACGTGGTCGCCTTCGGCGGCAGGATGCTGGAAAAGACGGATTTCGCCAAATACAAGAACACGAAAGAGACCGCCGTATTCAGCAAGAGCAAGAATTTGTACAATATCAACCTCGTCAAAAAGCTGAAAAAGGCGGGCGGGCTGACGAACATCATCATCGTTGAAGGGTACATGGACGCGATCTCGCTCTATCAGGCGGGGTTCGAGAACGTCGTCGCGAGCATGGGCACCGCGCTCACCAAGGAGCAGGCGCGCCTTGCCAAGCGGTATGCGGACAGCGTGCTGATCAGCTACGACGGCGACTTCGCCGGGCAGAAGGGCGCGATCCGCGGGCTGGAAATTTTGCGCGAGGAACAGCTCAACGTGCGCGTCGTGCCCCTCCCCGAGGGGCTGGACCCCGACGACGTGATAAAACAGCAGGGCAGCGAGGGGTATCGGCGCTGTCTGGACGCGGCGATGCCGCTCGTCGACTTCAAGCTGGAGGCGCTCGCGCGCAGGTACGATCTGAAAAACACCGAACAGCGGCGCGAGTACACCGCCGCGGCGCTGAAAGTGATCGCGGGCGAGGAGAGCGCGAGCGTGCGCGAGGACCTTCTGAAACAGCTCCGAGACCGTACGGGCACGACCTACGAGTCGCTCAGGCGCGACCTCGAGAACGCGCCGCAGGCGCCGCCGCCTGCCGAACAGGCCCCGAAACCGCGCGAGGACGGCGCGGACGGGCTGCGCAGGGCATGCCGCTTTATCCTCGCATCCGTGCTCTTCGCCGCAAAATATGCGAAAAATTTCGATCTTTCGCGTGTCAGATTCAGCGATCCCGTGCATAATACTATCGCCGAATATGTAAAAATGCAGCAGAAAAACGGCGAGCGGGTGCGCGCGAGCGCGCTGTTCGAGATCATAGAGGAGAACGATCCCGAGCTTTCGCAGATCCTCGATCTCAGCCTCGGGGACAGTCTCGAGGGCGAGGGCGCGGCGCGGTACTTTGCGGACAGCGTCAGGGCGGTCGAACGCGCGCAGACGGAGGAAGAGCTGGACGCGCTCTCCGCGCGGTTCGACGCGGAGACCGACCTTGCCGAACGCAGGAACCTCACGCGCAGGATCCTGGAACTTACATTGAAACTCAAAACACTGAATTAAATTACGGGAGCAAAAGACATCATGAGCGTATCCGAACAGAAACTCAACGACATTTTAAAGCAGATCATCGGCGAGTACCGCCAGAAAGGCTCTATCTCCACCGACACGCTGTGCGACATCCTCGAAAAGATCGACACCAGCCCCGACCAGATCGACTATATCTATAAATCCATCGGCGAGGCGGGCATCCAGATCGTGGACGAGGACGAGCGCGACCGCGAACTCTTCGAGCAGGCGCTCAAGGACATCGGGCTGGACGATCCTGTCAAAATGTACCTGAAAGACATCGGCAAAGTGCCCCTTCTCTCCGTCGACGAGGAGATCGAGCTCGCGCAGAAGATGCAGGAGGGGGACGAGGCGGCGAAAAAGCGGCTCTCCGAGGCGAACCTCCGCCTCGTCGTCTCCATCGCAAAGCGGTACGTCGGGCGGGGCATGCTCTTTTTGGACCTCATCCAGGAGGGCAACCTCGGGCTGATGAAGGCGGTGGAGAAGTTCGACTACCGCAAGGGCTTTAAATTTTCGACATACGCGACGTGGTGGATCCGCCAGGCGATCACCCGCGCCATTGCCGACCAGGCGCGCACCATCCGCATCCCCGTGCACATGGTGGAGACGATCAACCGCCTCACGCGCGCATCGCGCATCCTGCTGCAGCAGCTCGGCAGAGAGCCTACGCCCGAGGAGATCGCAAAGGAACTGAACATGGACGAGGACCGCGTCCGCGAGATCCAGAAGATCGCGCAGGATCCCGTCTCTCTCGAAACGCCGATCGGCGAGGAAGAGGATTCGCACCTCGGCGACTTCATCGAGGACGACCGCGCGACGACGCCTTCCGACTCCGTCGCGTTCACCATGCTCAAAGAGCAGCTTCTGGGCGTTCTGGATACGCTCACGCCCCGCGAGGAGAAGGTACTGCGCCTGCGCTACGGCATTGACGACGGCAAGCCGCGCACCCTCGAAGAGGTGGGCAAGGAGTTCAACGTCACGCGCGAACGCATCCGCCAGATCGAGGCGAAGGCGCTGCGCAAACTGCGCCACCCTTCCCGCAGCAAAAAGCTGAAAGACTTCCTCGACTGATGCGCAGGGCTAAGCGTATCCGCACGCTCTGCGGGGAACTGCTGTCCTGTAAAAGTTTTGCGGACGTGGGCTGCGACCACGGCTACTGCACGCAGTACATGCTGGAGCGGGAGTTGTGCGGCAGCGCCGTTTTTTCGGACATCAGCGCCGCGAGCCTTGCCAAGGCGGAGCGCCTCTTGGAGCCGTACGTCCGCGCGGGCAGGGCGCGGGGCGTCTGCTGCGCGGGGCTGGAACAGGTCCCGCGGGATACGGAGCAGGTGCTCATAGCGGGGATGGGCGGCGACGAGATCGCCGACATTCTCGCGGCGGGGTTCCTGCCGCCCGTGCTCGTTTTGCAGCCCATGCGCAACACCCGCCGCGTGCGGGAGTTCCTGCTCGCAAACGGCTATGCGGTCACCCGCGACTATACCTTCCGCGACGGGAAGTTTTACGACATCCTGCGCGGCGAGAGGGGCACGGCGGATGCGGAGCGGCAGGGCAGGGAGCGCGCATACGGCGAAAAAGAGCTTGCCTTCGGGTATGACAACGTGCATGCGCCGACCGCGGACTTCGCCGCGTGGCTGGAAAACGAGATACAGAAATGCGCCCGCCGCATCGCCGCGGCGCGGCGCGGGGTGCCGCTCCTCGACGAGCGGCTGAAGCTGCTCCGCGAGGTGTATGATGAAACTCTGCGACATTTACGATAGGATAGACGCCGCCGTCCCCAAACGCCTTTCGGACGAGTACATAGCCGCCTACGGCGGGCATGACAACAGCGGCGTGCTCATCGACTGCGGAAAGGAGATCACGGGCGCGGTCTTTTCGCTGGATTTTTCGCTGGGCGCGCTGGAGGCGGCGCGGCGGTCGGGGAAGAATCTTCTCGTCACGCACCACCCCGCGATCTTTTATCCCGTCTCCTCCCTGCAAGTCTCCGACCCGCTCGGGCGCAGGCTGCTCCTTGCGGCGGAGAGCGGCATTTCGGTCGTCTCCATGCACCTGAACGTCGACTGCGCCGTCGGCGGCACGGACGAACAGCTCGCCCGCGCGATCGGCGGCAGCGGTAAGCTCCCGCCCGAGGAGAAGATCGAAGGCGGCGGCTACGGCAGGATCTTTGCAGTGCCGAAACAGCCGTTCGGCGCGCTCTGCGCGCACATGCGCGAAGAGCTGAACACGCGGCGCATGTTCGTCTACGGCAGGGAAGAGGAGAACGTGGAAAAGGTCGCCTCTTTCTGCGGTGCGGGCGCGGACGGGCAGGCGGTCGCCCGCGCAAGGCGGGCGGGCGCGCAGGTGCTCGTTTCGGCGGACATAAAACACAACGTCATCTGCGACGCGCTCGAGAGCGGGCTGAAAGTCGTGCAGCTCACCCATTACGCGAGCGAAAATTACGGTTTCAAAATTCTCTATAAAAAATTAAGCGGAGAGCTCGGTGTCCCGTGCGAATACCACGAGGATGCGGAGCTGCTCTGAACGGAGGTAAGAAGATGATTGACGAATTGCTGGCATATCAGGAGACGGACGGGCGTCTGCGCGCCGTCGAACAGAAGATAGCCGCCACCGACGAGCGGAAGAAGTACGTGACCGCGCGCAAGTTTCTGGAAAAGGCGCCGGAAAAGCTGGACGCGCTGGACGCGCGCGCGGAGGAGCTGAAACACATGTTCGCACGCCTGCAAAAAAAGAGCGAAGAACTTGCCGAAACGGTCAAAGACTATGAGACCCTCGGCGAGATGATCGGGCAGCAGGGCGGCGAGATCGGCTTCTACAAGAAGAACGCCACGCAGATCGCCGATGCGCTGCGCGGGCTGAAGGCAGAGATCGCGCGCCTGCGCCAGAGCGTGGAGGAGGCGGCGAAGGAGTACGCCGCGGCGAAAAAGCAGACGATCGCCATGCAGCGGCAGTACAAGGAATACCGCGAAAAATACACCGCCGTCAAAGAGGCGCACGCGGGCGAGATCGCGGGGCTCGAGAGCGAGCTGAAAAAGCTGGGCGAGAACGTCCCCAAAGAGACACTCGTCAAATACACCGCCAAGCGCAAGGAGAAAATTTTCCCCGTCGTCTGCGAGGTGAAGGGAAACCGCTGCCCGCAGTGCGGCATGGAGCTCTCCATCGCCGAGCAGTCCCGCCTCGAAGGGGGGAGCTTCATCGAATGCGACAGTTGCCGCCGCATCCTCTTCAAGCGGAAACAATAGCAAAAGCGGCGGGCAGACCGTAAAATCAGCCTAAGGAAAAACAAGGGCGTCCGAAACGGACGCCCTTGCTGTCTGTATGATAGAATGTTTATCAAATATCCGTATCAAGGCGTTATTCTATGAATATTTATGAAGTCGAAGACAGTGCGCGGCAGATTGTTGCGGAGTTATTGAAGGTTTGGGAGAGCTCTGTAAAAGCGACGCATCTGTTTTTGTCGGAAAGTGAGATCGAAAACATAAAACAATATGTGCCGCAGGCATTGCACGCGATCCCGCATTTGATTGTCGCCGAAGACGATAGCGGGCGCTTTGTTGCCTTTGCCGGGGTAGACGGGCGTAAATTGGAGATGTTATTTGTTTCTGCCGCGGACAGAGGGAAAGGCATCGGCAAATATCTGCTTCAATATGCCGTTGATACCTATTCCGTAAACGAATTGGCGGTCAACGAGCAGAATCCTCTCGCTGTCGGTTTTTATACGCACATGGGTTTTACGGTTTATAAAAGGACGGAGACTGACGAGCAGGGCGGCCATTATCCGCTTTTATATATGAAAAGAAAATAGATCTTTTGCAGCGCCGTATATTCTGCCTTCGGCGGAAAAACGGCCGTGGGTTCAGCAGAGAGTGAATAATGCAAAACGGAGCGGAAACAAAACTGTTTCCGCTCCGTTTTGGTCGAGGTGACGGGACTTGCAAGGAGCCGCTCTGCGGCGACGGAATAGCGATCGCTGCAAAGGCGGTAAAACGGGTAGAAGAGATTTTTGCCGATCGCGTCAGCCACGGCGTATTTACCATATAAAAAGTAAATTGACAGGAAAAGAGGTCGTGGGTTCAAACTGTTGCATCAAAAACAAAAAAGCGAAATAGCAATAACTCTTTCGCTTTTTTGTGGTCGAGGTGACGGGACTTGTAAGGAGCCGCGTAGCGGCGACGGAATAGCGATCGTTGCAAAGGCGGCGGGGAGGAGTGGTGCGGCAGG
>JAGHJD010000067.1 GCA_017886895.1 Clostridia bacterium
AGCCAGCCGTATTGGACGTCTCGCACGCAAGCCCGCCGTATTGGACGTCTCGCACGCAAGCCCGCCGTATTGGACGCCTCGCACGCAAGCCCGCCGCACGCGCAAACCCGCCGCGCCGCCGCGCATGCAGGGCGGCGCGGCGATTCTCCTGCCCTGCCGCAAAACTTCGCGCGGAAAAAATTTCCCTGCCCCGCCCCTTCAAAATACGAACAAATGTTTGACTTTTCGCGGAGAAGGGCGTATAATGGCAGCAGAAAAGGAGGGCGGGGAAATGATAGACGCAAAGCGGCTGAAAATTCTGACGGAGAGCGCGAAGTACGACGTCTCCTGCTCCTCGTCGGGGTCCTCGCGCGCGAACAGGGGCGGCGTCGGCAACGGGCACGCGGCGGGCATCTGCCACTCCTTCACGCCGGACGGGCGGTGCATCTCGCTGCTGAAAATCCTGCTGAGCAACCGCTGCGCGTACAACTGCCTGTACTGCCCCAACCGCGCGGACGCGGACGTCCCGCGCGCCTCGGCAGAGCCCGAGGAGCTGTGCGAGCTGGTCATGTCCTTCTACCGGCGCAACTATATCGAGGGGCTGTTCCTCTCCTCCGCCGTCGAGCGCTCGCCCGACTACACGATGGAGCGCATGACGGACGTCGTCATCCGCCTGCGCAAGGTGTACAACTTTAACGGGTATATCCACCTCAAGGGCATCCCGCACGCGGACAGGCGGCTTATCTCGCGGGCGGCGCGGTACGTCGACCGCATGAGCTACAACATAGAACTCCCCTCCGAGAAGAGCCTGCGCCTTCTGGCGCCGCAGAAGAGCAAGGAGAGCGTGCTCCTGCCCATGAAACAGCTCTTTGAAGAAAAGCGCGAGGACGCGGCGGCGAAAAAGCACACGGTGCTCCCCGCGGGGCAGACGACGCAGATGATCATCGGCGCGTCGCCCGAGACCGACTCGCAGATCCTGCGCCTGAGCGAGGCGATGTACCGCAGGTTCTCCCTCAAACGGGTGTACTATTCGGCGTACGTGCCCGTCGTGCGGCACGCCTCCCTGCCCGACAAGTGCGCGGGGCTGCTGCGCGAACACCGCCTGTACCAGGCGGACTGGCTGATGCGCTTTTACGGCTTTTCCGCCGAGGAGATCGCGCCCGCGGGCGAAAACCTGCCCGAGGCATACGACCCGAAATGCGCCTGGGCGCTGCGGAACATGCACCTGTTCCCCGTCGAGGTGAACACCGCGCCCCTCGAGCTTTTGCTGCGCGTGCCGGGCATCGGCACGATGGGCGCCTACCGCATTTTAAAGGCGCGCAGGTTCGCCGCGCTGGACTTTGCCGACCTTGCGAAAATGCGCGTCGTCTTAAAACGCGCAAAGCACTTCATCACCTGCGGCGGCAAGTTCTGCGGCGCGGGCAGCGACGCGGCGGTGCGCACACTGCTCGCCCTCGAATCGCGCGAAGAAAAATACGAACAGCTCTCCCTGTTCTCCCTGCCCGAGCTTGCGGAGAGCGCAAGGACGGGGCAGCTATGAACCTGTATCTGACCGACGGGAGCGAGGAGGGCTTTTATACCGCCGCCTTCACCGCATGCACGGACGGCGACTGCGTCGTCACCTCGGCAAGGGAGGTGCAGCTTGCGGCGGGCGCCGTTCTCATCGAAGTGCGGGCGGACAAAGAGCGCTGCGCGCGCGTGAAGCGGTTTCTGCGCAGGTACGACGCGCGTGCGCTCGGCGAGATCGCCCTGCTGCTCTGCCGCGGCTGCGCCTCGAAGGAGATGACCGCGCTCGGATACCTGCGGCTCATCGTGAGAGAGCGCGCGCCCGTGCGGGACAGGCTCTCGCACCCTGCAGTGCTCGAGGCGATGAGCGAGATCAAAAAAGTTACGCAGGAGGCGCACCGCTACAAGGGGTTTTTGCGCTTTATGGAGTGCGCGAACGGCATCTACTACGCGCCCCTCGAACCGGATAACGACATCCTCGGGCTGATCGTGCCGCACTTCGCGCGCAGGTTCGCAGACCAACCTTTCGCCATCCACGATGTGGCGCGGCAGAAGGCGGTGCTCTGCAGGGGCGGACGGCGCGCCTTCATACGCACCGAAGAGAAGGTGGACATCCCCCTCTCGGACGGCGAGCTGACTTTACAGGCGCTGTGGCGGGAATACTACGCCGCCGTCAATATCGCGCAGCGCCCGCACGAAAAGCAGATGAAGGGCTACATGCCCGTCCGCTACTGGAAATACCTGCCCGAAAAGCAGGGCGGCGCGCCTTCGCGGCGGTAAACAAACATACCTTAACGCGCCCTTGCAGACACGGCAAGCCGCCGCCCCGCGTTCGCGGGGCGGCGGCATCCTTTTTCTGCATTGCAAAGCATTTTTCTGCGGGACGAGACGCTTCACTCAACTGCAAAGCGCCTGTACGTGCAGCGTTCGGCATCGAGCTCCAGCTCCAGCCCGTCCGCATCCGCGGGCGGGCAGACGACGGAGGAGAGCGCCATGCCGTTCACAAAGATCTCCAAAGAAAAGCGGGCGCCGACGATCTCGATACACGTCTCTTCGGCGGGAATATACGGCATGCGGCGGATGCCCGCGAGGGAATCCGCGTCCTTCTCCGCGCCGACGATCGGTTCGCCCGCCTTGGAGCGGTCGAACACCCA
>JAGHJD010000068.1 GCA_017886895.1 Clostridia bacterium
CGAAAAAGCCGGCGCTTTCGGCAACAAGTTGCCATGGGCATACGCCCATATGCCGCCGATTGCGGCGCGCTCGTTTTACCCCTTGCAAGCAAGGTAAAACTACGCGCGCCTTCGAACGGGTCTGAGCTCGTTTGCGTGTTAGTCATATGCAGTCCGAATTACTGAATGCATACGGCTTGCAACGGTTTCGGCTCAGATCCCTCGGCTACGCTCGGGATGACACAGAGATGATATTCCAATAGAGATCCCTCGGCAAGCTCGGGATGACGGGGCGCACGCTCCCCGACAGGCTCGGGATGACGGGGCGCACGTTCCCCGACAAGCTCGGAATGACGCGAGGGCGCGTCACTTCCTGCCCAACAGTTCGTCGCAGGTCACGCCGAAAAAGTCCGCAAGGGCGAGAATGTACGATGCCTTCGGCTCGTTCATGCCCCGCTCCCAATAGTCCACCGCCTTCTGGCTGACGCCGATCGCCTTTGCGAGCGCAGCCTGAGAGAGCCCGCGCTCGGTGCGCAGCTCTTTGATACACATTCCAATTCCCATGCCTCTATTTTAGAAGAAATCTTCTTAAAATGCTTGACAAAGAAGAAAATTTCTTGTATTATTTCTGTGAAAGAAGAAATCTTCTTCATATAGGAGGTGAAAGAAATGAAAAAGACATTGAGCGCGCTTTGCGCGCTGGTGCTGGGCGCGGCGCTGTGCGTCGGCTTTGTCGCGTGCGGAGGAGAGGAGCCTACCGCGCAACAGTATGAGTTTGAGTCCTTTACCATGGAGTATATCGGGCAGGATGACGATTCTATGTATAACATGATAGCGGATACAGTGGCGTCTATATTTGAACCGATCTTTGAGGGAAATAAGGCATATTTCAGCGGTGACAAATTTGTCTGGGAAATTTCGGGTACGCGCAGCGAATGCGATTATACGGAAGAGGACGGCGTCTATAACTTGACGGTGTATGATTCCTTTGAGGGAATTCTTGGTTTTGAAATGTCCAACGGTTATGTTACATTCGACGACGAGACCCTTACGCTGACGTATGATGCCGTAATCGATATGGACGATATGATGGCAGATGTAGGGCAGTCCTATCCCGGAATAACGCTGGGCACTTATGCCATTCGTGAGACGCTCACATTCAAGGCGGTATAAATCGCAGCCGGTACTGCCGAACAGGAGGAGATGAAGTGAAGAAAACATTGTATGCGTTTTGCGCACTTTTGCTGTGTGTCGCCTTGGGTGCGGTGTTAGTTGCCTGCGACGACGCGGATACGCCCACTTCGCAGCGGTACACTTATGAGTCGCTCACGATTGAGCCGAACGATTCCATTTCACAGGCGGTGGCAGAGGCTGCGAGTGCCATGTTTGAGGGCTCCGAGGCGTATTTTGAAGGCGGGCAGTTTTGTTGGAGTTTGGATAACGGAAGCGGCATTACACGCTATGACTACACCGTAGAAGAGGACGGGCGGTACAGAATGGCGTATTCTGACAGTCTTTCAAGCGTCTTTGGCGAGGCGGACATGTATGTCACTTTTGATGAGACCTCACTCACGATCATAGCGATTTACGGAGAGAGCGGCGAAAATTCCTTGACATACTATTATAACTTTATCGCTGCCTGATCAAAGTTTCAGTAAATTTTCAAAACAGCGCCCCGCCGCATCGCAAGAGGCGGCGGGGCGCTCTTTGCGCCGCGGGGCAGGGGCGTTTCCTGTGCAGCGGTTTTGTATCACAGGGCGGCACGGGGCTGCATGCGCGTTTTGTACTGCGCGGCGGCAGTTTGAGGGGAACCTTCGCGCCTTTTTGTTCCGAAAAAAATTTATTTCGGCAGAGAATTTGCAAAAATATGTATGAAATACTTGACTTTCGGGGGGGGGTGGTATAATGGAGCCATTACAAGCCCCTTTGGAGGGAAAGGAGAACCGTATGAAAAAGTTGTTGGCTGTGGCGGCAGCGGCGCTTGCCGCGTGTATGCTGTTTGTGTTCGTCGGCTGTGACGAAGGAGAGAGCGGCAATAACGGAGGGCCGTCTTCGTCCGCAAAGACGGACGTCACGGCGGAGGAGTGGACGGCGGCGATCGGCGCGAACGGGCTGACGGACGTCTTTACCGTGACCGCGAAATCGGAGGACGATACGAACGAGCTCAAGGTGAACGTACCCGAAAATGTGCTTTACGAGCAGAGCGGAGGCAGGGCTGCGATCTGCACAAAAGAGGAGAATGTGTATTATCGGTACGATTCTTCGGACGGCGAGCAGAGCTGGACGAGGAGCGTGATTACCGAAAGCGAGTACAACGGGTACATTTCGGTGTATAAGGTCGGCGTCACGGTCGTTCTGAATGCAGTGTCCTCGCAGTACGAGGCGTTCACGTACGCCGACGGGGTCTACACTGCCGAAGAGGTCACGGTCCCCAATGTCGGCACGGCGCAGACGATGACGCTCGCCTTTGCGGACGGCAGCCTGCAGAGCATAACCTATACCGTGATGAACGATTCTGTGCCTGTGGACTATTCGACTATGTTCGGCACGGCGGAGATCACCGTCCCGACCGAGTACACCGAGGCAGCCCTCGACTCGTCAACTTGGTACACGATGACCTCTGCCGCATTGCAGAAGTTCGATTATACGTATGTCGTTACAGAGGGGGGAGCCCTATCCGACACGACGCAATATAAGTACGACCAGAGCAGCGGGAATGCGTATTACCTCTATGAGCTGACCTCCACCTCCACTTTGACGTCGGATCGCCACTACTATTTCACGGCGGAGGGAGAGACGTACTATCGGTATCGTCTGGATGAAGACGCGGGCACGTGGAGCAGGGAAGAGATATCGGACTCCACATATACCGACGAGATCACTAGGATCAGACAGAGCGTTGCGCCGTATCTGCAATGGATCGCGCCTTACTGTGAGGAGCTTACGGCGAATAACGGTACATATACCGCCGATCTGATTGAATCGGTATCATTGTTTAACAGCAATGATGTGACCGACCTAGTGATCGTTGTGGAGGGCGGCGCTTTGAAGAGTGTTTCGTACTCTGTTACGATGAACCGTTCGGATTTCGTTTTCACTTTAAAGTTCGGCAACGACGTGCAGATCACACCGCCGACCGACTACACTGAGGCAGAGTGACGAAGTGCAAAAAACAAACAAGCCCTCCCGTGCGGGAGGGCTTTTTCCGTTTTCTGCCGCGCCGCGCAGCAAATGCGCGGCGCGGTCGCCTGTTCCGCGGAAGGGAAATTCCGTGCGTGCGGCGTTTTGCCGATTGTTCCGGCTTGTTTTTTTGTAAAAAAAATTGACACGGCGCCGCCTTTCCTGTACAATGATAGTATCAATTCAAAGCGTGAGGGAAACATGGATACGGCTTATCTCGACCCCGCCGCGCTGCGGCGGGAAGTTGCGCGCAGGCAGAGGCGGCTCATCCCCGTCAATCTCGTCGTCATGGTGCTGTGCGTCGCGGCGGTGCTTTCGCTGCTGTTTCTGCCGCTGTTCTCCGTCGATCTCGCGGCGGTGTATGCGGCGGTTCCCGCATCGTCCGAAGAGGGCGGCGCGGAGGAGGGCGCGGAAGCGTCCGTGGGCGATTTTCTTGCGGAGATCGAAGTCGACATCTCCGTGACGGGTTTGGGGCTGATCGAAGTCGGGCTTGTCGAAAAGCCGCTCGACGCGCTCGCGGAGCAGCTCGGCGGCACACTCGCCGAAGCGTCCGATTCGCTCGCGGCGAACATGATCGCCGCGGCGGGCGCGGCGGCTGCCGAAGCGGGGCTGGACGGCGTGGACACGGACGCGCTGCTCGACGATCTCCGCGCGCTGGAAGAGGCGCAGGGCAGCGAACAGGCGGACGAGGCGATCGCGGCACTGGTCGCCGATCTGCGCACGCAGCTCGGCGCGGACGTTGTGACCGACGAGGTCGCCGCCGATCTGCAGCAGATGATCCGCGACCGGTACGACGAAACGGTGTCGCATACGGGCGGCAGGTTTGATTCCGAAGCGTTTGTCTGTGTGGCGCTCTCCTCGATGGTAAACGGTTCCGAGGAGGGGACGGGCGAGGTCTATACGAGCTACACCGAACTGCTCCGCAGCTTTCTCGGGGAGCTGCCCGGCGGCGACGGCGCGCAGGACACGTTCCATACCGTCATGCTTGCGGTCTCGGCGGCGCTGCTCGTCTTTATCGGCGTATGGGCGGTGCTCTTCCTTTTCGCCTTCTTCCGCCTGTTTGCAAAGAACAAGCGTTTCCTCATGTGGTACGTGAAGATCTTCGGCGTCTTTCCCTGCCTGCTCTTCGGCGTGCTGCCGCTTGTCGGCAAAGCGGTCGCGGGCGGCGAGATCGCCGCCGTGCTCGGCGCGGTCTCCACGCTGACGTGGATCAGCGGCGGCTGCTGGGTGCTCTTGTGGCTGGTCTCGATCTTCTGGGCGTTCCCGATAAAACGAAAGATCCGCGCGCTGAACAGGCAGCTCAAAGCGTTCGGCTGAAAAAACGAAACGCTTCCGCGCGCCCGCGCCGCTTTTGCGGCGCGGGCGCCTGCTTTTTTGTGCGTCGGCGCCTGTTTTCTTGCCGGCGCCTGCGTTTCGGCAAAATAAGCGCTTTTCCGCCCGAAAAAATATGAAATCGGAAAAATTTTTCGGTGAAAACGCTTGACGGCGCTTGCGCGATATGATATTATACTTAGGCTGTGTAATAGGGTTGAGGCATAAAGTTACTTCAATCGCTCTTCCGCGCGTGGGAAAAAACAGCCGATCGCGCGGGTCAGCGAAGATAATTTATGCCGACAAATGTGGAGGCTCAGACCTCTGCGACTAACCGAAGTTACGCCATTCAACTGTATATTTGAATGGTTTTTCTTTTTCCGGAAGGCTTCGACACACACGGCACAGTTGTTACAAAGTTAGTATAAAAATCGGAGGAAAAAAGGAACAATGGTAAGTCAGAAGATCAGGATCAAACTTGCGGCGTACGACCACGAGCTGGTCGACCTTGCCGCCCAGCGCATCGTGGAGACGATGCAGAAGAGCGGCGCGAAGATCAGCGGGCCCATCCCGCTGCCCACGGAGAAGGAGATCGTCACGATCCTCCGTTCCCCCCATAAAGATAAGGACAGCCGCGAGCAGTTCGAGATCCGCACCCATAAGCGCATCATCGACATCTACAGCCCCAACGTCAAACTTCTGGACGGCGTGCATCTTCCCGCGGGCGTGGACATCAAGATCAAACTGTAACAGATGCCGCCCTGCCGCGCGCGGACGGGCGGAGCAAATTACGCCGAAGAGATACTTTGTAAAGTCAAGGTATCCGAGAAATAAATAAACAGACAAGGAGTGAACTTTATCTATGAATAAAGCAATCATCGGCAGAAAAGTCGGCATGACGCAGGTCTTCATGCCGGACGGCAAGGTCATTCCCGTCACGGTCGTGGAGGCAGGTCCCTGCCCCGTCGTGCAGATCAAGACCATCGAAAAGGACGGCTATTCTGCCGTCAAGCTCGGGTTTGACGAGACGAGCGAAAAGCGCATGAACAAGCCGGAGCTCGGCGTGTTCAAGAAGGCGGGCGTCGCGCCGCAGAAGGTGCTGCGCGAGTTCCGCGTCGAGAACGCGGGCTCTTACGAAGTGGGCAAGTCCGTCACGGCGGAGGCCTTCAAGGCGGGCGACCGTGTGGACGTGGTCGGCACCTCGAAGGGGCACGGGTTCTCGGGCGTCATCAAGCGCTGGAACCAGCGCAGGCTGAAAGAGACGCACGGCGTCGGCCCCGTACACAGGGAGGTCGGTTCCATGGGCGCGAACAGCACCCCGAGCCGCGTGTTCAAGCAGAAGCACATGCCCGGCCAGTACGGTCACGAGCGCGTCACGGTGCAGAACCTCGAAGTCGTGCGCGTGGATGCGGCGCGCGGCGCGCTGCTCATCAAGGGCGCGATCCCGGGGCCGAAGGGCAGCATCGTCACCGTGTGCGACAGCGTCAAGGCGAAATAAGGAGAGAAGAACATGCCAAGCGTAAAAGTTTATAAGATGGACGGGAGCGTCGCGGGCGAAATGCAGCTCTCGGACAAGATCTTCAACGCGGAATACAACGAGCCGCTCATCCACCAGGCGGTGGTGACGCGCCTCGCGAACGAGAGGCAGGGCACGAAGAGCACCCTCACCCGCACCGAAGTGCGCGGCGGCGGCGCAAAGCCGTGGCGCCAGAAGGGGACGGGCCGCGCCCGTCAGGGCTCCATCCGTGCGCCGCAGTGGACGAAGGGCGGCGTCGTGTTCGCACCCAAGAGCCGCGATTTCTCCAAAAAGATGAATGTGGAGGCGAGGCGCGGGGCGCTGTTCTCGGCGCTCTCCAAAAAGGTCGCGGACGGCGAGCTGATCGTTGTGGACAAACTCGAGGTCAAGGAAGGCAAGACCAAGGAGATGGTCCGCTTTCAGGAGGCGCTCAAGCTGGAAAAGCGCACGCTCGTCGTGATGGACACGGACGATATAGGCGTCATCCGCGCGAGCAGGAACATTCCCAAATTTTCCACCATGCCCGTGGCGCAGATCAGCACCTATGAGGTGGTCGCGAACGCGGTGGTCGTGCTGACGAAGGGCGCAGTCGAAAAGATCGAGGAGGTCTACGGAGCGTAATGAGAGCGGAAGACATTATCATCAAACCCATCCTCACCGAAAAAGGGTACGACGGGATCCCCTTGAAGAAATATACCTTCAAGGTGGCGAAGAGCGCGAACAAGACGGAGATCAAGATCGCGATCGAACAGCTCTTCGGGGTCAAGGTCGAGAGCGTGAACACGTGCAACGTGCGCGGCAAACTCAAGAGAATGGGCAGGAACGAGGGCATGACCGCTTCCTATAAGAAGGCGATCGTGCAGCTCAAAGAAGACAGCAAGCCCATCGAATTCTTCGCGTCGCTGTCCTGAGGCTAACGGAGGAAAGGAAACATGGCTATCAAGAGATATAAACCCACGTCCGCGGGCAGGCGGTTCATGACCGTCTCCGCGTACACGGAGATCACCGAGACCAAGCCCGAGCGCTCCCTCGTCGAGGACATGCGCAAGAGCGGCGGCAGGAACAACACCGGCAAGATCACCGTCCGCCATATCGGCGGCGGCAACCGCAGGAAGTACCGCATCATCGACTTCAAGCGCAACAAGGACGGCGTTCCCGCGAAGGTCAAGAGCATCCAGTACGATCCCAACCGCAGCGCGAACATCGCGCTCCTGCAGTACGCGGACGGCGAGAAGAGGTACATCCTCGCGCCCGTCGGGCTGAACGTGGGCGACACCGTGATGAGCGGCGCAGATGCGGACATCAAGGCGGGCAACTGCCTGCCCTTCGAGAGCATCCCCGTCGGCACGATGGTGCACAACATCGAGCTCAAGCCCGGCAAGGGCGGCCAGGTCGCGCGCGCTGCGGGCATCGCCGCGCAGCTCATGGCGAAGGAAGGCAAGTATGCGACGCTGAAGATGCCCAGCGGCGAGATGCGGCTCGTGCCCGTCTCCTGCCGTGCCACGATCGGGCAGGTCGGCAACGTCGAGCATGAGATCGTCAACGTCGGCAAGGCGGGCAAGACGCGCCACATGGGCGTCCGTCCCACGGTGCGCGGTTCGGTCATGAACCCGAACGACCACCCGCACGGCGGCGGCGAGGGCAAGAGCCCCGTCGGGCATGCAGGCCCTATGACCCCTTGGGGCAAGCCCGCGCTCGGATATAAGACGCGCAAGAAGAAGCCGAGCGACAAATTCATTCTCAAGCGTATCAATTAAGGGAGGATCCTGAAATGAGCAGAAGCGTTAAAAAGGGGCCTTACGTAGAGGCGCGCCTCCTTTCGAGGGTGGAAGCGCTCAACGAGGCGAACGAGAAAAAAGTTTTAAAGACCTGGTCGAGGGCTTCGACGATCTTCCCGCAGATGGTGGGGCACACGATCGCCGTGCACGACGGGCGCAAGCACGTTCCCGTGTACATCACCGAAGATATGGTCGGCTGCAAGCTCGGCGAGTTTGCGCCCACCAGGACCTTCAAAGGGCATTCCGGCGGCAAGACCACCGGCAAGAAGTAAAGGAGGCGTGAGCGCACATGGCTAAGAACACGCGCGAAAAGGCGAAGAAAATACAGGAAAACAAAGACAGGCGCCCCTATGCGACCGCAA
>JAGHJD010000069.1 GCA_017886895.1 Clostridia bacterium
ATGATGCGGCGGGAATAGACCATGGGTATCGTGCCGTTCCCGGGCAGCGAAATGCCGAGCGCCTCGGTGAGGCAGTTGAGGCTGTTCGCCGTGAACATGCCCGAGCACGAACCGCAGGTCGGGCAGGAGGAGCACTCGTATTCATGCAGCTCCGCCGCGTCGATCTTCCCTGCGTTGAAAGCGCCCACCGCCTCGAACATGGAGGAGAGGGAGAGCCGCTGCCCGTGCATCTTGCCCGCGAGCATGGGCCCGCCCGAAACGAAGGCGCACGGAAGGTCCAGCCGCACCGCAGCCATCAGCATGCCGGGGATGATCTTGTCGCAGTTGCCCACGAACACCACGCCCGAGAAGGCGTGCGCCCGCGCCAAAATTTCCGCGCTGTCGGCGATGACCTCGCGGGAGGGGAGGGAGTAGCGCATGCCCGCATGACCCATGGCGATGCCGTCGCACACGCCGATCGAGGGAACAATGACGGGCTTGCCGCCTGCGGCGATGACGCCCTCTTTGACCGCCTCGGCGATCCTGTCGAGGTACATGTGCCCGGGAATGATGTCGCTCTGCGCGCAGATGATGCCGATGATCGGCTTTTTCATCTCGCTGTCCGTCCAGCCGAGCGCGCGCATCAGCGAGCGCTGGGAGGACATTGCCGTGCCTTCGGAAAAAATGTTCTTCATACTGTCTGCCTCGGATATAGATTGCGGCAAAGCCGCCTTTGGATGATTACGCGTGCGTGCCAAAATAGCAATTTTGGCTAAGCACTATTCAATAATTCTATGCGCGTCCGAAAACCGCGTTTTTCGGAAAGCGCACTCAATTTGGCGTATGCTTACGCCTTTTGCAGGAAAGGTGAAGTTGCGGCATTTCTATAAGGGTGTGCCCTATAAGATGCCGCAACGAGGAAAACCTCCGCCATCCCGAACGCAGTGAGGGTGGTGGGGTTGTCCTCAAAATCGCAGCAAACCGCAGCCGTCAGCACGGCGAGGTTTGCGCGAGGAGCTTTTTATATCTGCTCGTTATAATCGACCATGTCGTTCAGCTTTTTGTCGCCGCGCGCAAGGGCAGTCACACCCGTCCGTGCCATCTCGATGATGCCGTACGGTTCGATGACTTTGACGATCGCGTCCAGCTTGCTCGGCTCGCCCGTGATCTCTAAAATCAGCGTTTCGGGGGAGAGGTCGACGATCTTCGCCTTATAAATTTCCTTGATCTCGATGATCTCCGAGCGCTTTTCGGCGGGCGCCGCCACCTTGATGAGCAGCAGTTCGCGGTAAATGCTGTCCGCCTCGTCCGCAAGCGCGATCTTCTTCACGTCGATCAGCTTGTCGAGCTGTTTGGTCATCTGCGAAAGGATATAATCGTCCCCGTTCAGGACGATGGTCATGCGCGAGAGGTTCGGATCCTCCGTCGCGCAGACGCACAGGCTCTCGATATTGAACCCGCGGCGCGCGAACAGCCCCGAAACGCGGGTGAGTACACCGCTCTTATTGGCGACAAGCGCCGTGATCGTATATTTTTCCATGAAAGTTTCCCTCATTGCATCGTTTTGCAGGCGCCGTGCGTCTCAGAATTTTGTCATAATATCGTCGAAGGATTTCCCCGGCGCGATCATGGGCAGCACCTTGTCGTCCATGCCGATCTTGCAGTCCACGAGCACGGGTCCGCCGTCCGCGGCTTTGAACGCCTCCGTCAGGACGGGCAGGATGTCCGCCTCACCCGCGATCGTCATTCCCTTCGCGCCGAACGCCTCGGCGAGTTTTACAAAGTCCGTGTTCGTGTCGAGCATGGTCTGCGAATAGCGCTTGCCGTAGAACAGCGTCTGCCATTGCCGCACCATGCCGAGCACGCGGTTGTCCATCAGCAGGATGACGAGAGGAAGTTTTTCCTTGACGGCGGTGCTCATTTCGTTCAGGTTCATGTGGAAGCACCCGTCGCCCGTCACGAGCACCGTCTTTCTGCCCGTGCCGATGCACGCGCCGATTGCCGCGCCCATGCCGTAGCCCATCGTGCCCAGCCCGCCGCTCGAAAGGAAGGTGCGCGGCTTTTCAAATTTGCAGTACTGCGCCGTCCACATCTGGTGCTGACCCACGTCCGTGGCGACGGGCGTGTCCGCGTCGGTGAAGCTGCCGAGCGCGGAGAGGATCTTGTACGCGGGCAGGGTGCTGTCGAAGTTGCCCGCCTCGTAGTCGCGGTAGGCGTTCACTTCCCTGAGCCATTCGCGGCGGTCCGCCTGTTCCAGAAGGGGAACGAGCGTCTTTAAAATTTCGTTCACGTCCGCCATGACCGAGAGGTCGGTGGGCACGTTCTTGTCGATCTCGGCTGTGTCGATGTCAAACTGGATGATCGTCTTGCCCGCGCGGAACTTCACGCGGTCGCCCGCCACGCGGTCGGAAAAGCGCATGCCGCACGCGATGATCGTGTCCGCACGGCGGAAGGATTTCGCCGCCGCGTCCGTGCCGTGCATGCCGACCAGCCCTAAAAACTGTTCGTCCGAGGCGGGATAGCTGCCCAGCCCCATCAGCGTCGAGCACACGGGCGCCTGGATCTTTTTGGCAAATGCGAGCAGGTTTTCGGACGCGCCCGCGCGGATACAGCCGCCGCCCGCGATGACGAGGGGGCGCTTGGAGTTTGCGATCGCCTGCGCGACGCCGTTCAGTTTGTCGGCGGAAACGCCCTTCGGCACATAGACTGCGGGCGTCTTTTCTTCATACTCGCACAGCTCTGTCTGCAGGTTTTTGGGGATGTCGATGAGCACGGGGCCCTTGCGTCCCGACCCCGCGATATAGAATGCCTCGCGGATGGTGTCCGCAAGCTCCTTCACATCCTTGACGATATAGTTGTGCTTTGTGATGGGCATCGTGATGCCCGCGATGTCCACTTCCTGGAAGCTGTCGCGCCCGAGGTTTGCGACCGTCACGTTGCCCGTGATGGCGACGAGCGGAACGGAGTCCATGTACGCCGTCGCGATGCCCGTCACGAGGTTGGTCGCGCCGGGACCGGACGTCGCAAGGCAGACGCCCGTCCTGCCCGTTGCGCGCGCATACCCGTCCGCCGCATGCGCGGCGCCCTGCTCGTGCGCGGTGAGCACGTGGCGCAGCGTCCCGTCGCGGTAGAGTGCGTCGTAGATGTCCAGCACGGTGCCGCCCGGGTAGCCGAAAATAGTGTCCACGCCCTGTTCTTTCAGGCAGCGGATGAGGATCTCTGCTCCGGTCAGTTTCATGGTAGCTCCCTTCGTGCGGGGCAGCCCCGCCCCGCGCGTATCATTATAAATAGTATAAAGTTTTAATATTGTAGTCCAAAATACGCACGGTGTCAAGCGTTTCGGGCGGCAGGCGGCAGGGGAGGGCGGCTTTTCGGCATGCGGAGGCGGTCCTGCGGAAAAAATTGAAGCGGTGGGAAAAAGCGGCGCAAAAACAGTTGACAAACGGGACTGCTTGCTATAAAATTATATAGCATTTCCCATCGGGGCGGTTTTATCGCGGGGTGGAGCAGTTCGGTAGCTCGTCGGGCTCATAACCCGAAGGTCGCAGGTTCGAATCCTGCCCCCGCAACCACGTCGCCGTACGGCATATTCCGCATAGGTTCGCCCTGCGGGCAAACCTATTGCTTTGATGCCGACGGCTCCTTTTTCCCAAAAATCTCACTTCGTTGCGATTTTCGGGAACCCTTGTAGGGGCTCGGCGAATTTCGCAACAGCTCGCGCAGGGCGCAAGCTGTTTGCGCAGACGCCGGCAACTCCTCTTTCCCAAAAATCTCACTTCGTTGCGATTTTCGGGAGCCCTAGTAAATTTGTACGGCATATTCCGCATAGGTTCGCCCTGCGGGCAAACCTATTGCTTTGATGCCGACGGCTCCTTTTTCCCAAAAATCTCACTTCGTTGCGATTTTCGGGAACCCTTGTAGGG
>JAGHJD010000070.1 GCA_017886895.1 Clostridia bacterium
CGGCATTTTTCGGGGCACACCATTATAGAATGCCGCAAATTCACCCTCTTCCTTCACACCGCCCGTGCGGTGCAGGGGGCAAAAGCAAAAAGCGTGGTTTTTGCTTTTGCAAGAGATTATAGAAATCGTGTGCGTTTGTCTCTTTTCGGGAAGAGGCGGGATGCCGCGGCGGCTGTACAGGTTCGTATATCGGGGGTTATGAAAAATGGCAGGGTATAGTTTTCTGGATTTCAGGGACGCGCGCTGCAAGGACTGTTACAAGTGCCTGCGCGAGTGTCCCGTCAAGGCGATCAAGGTCGTCGACCGCCATGCGAAGATCATCGACGACCGCTGCATCCTCTGCGGGCATTGCACCAAGGTCTGCCCGCAGAACGCAAAGAGCGTGCACAGCGAGCGCGCGGACGTGGAAAAATTGCTGCGCGGCGGCAACGTCATTGCCTCCGTCGCGCCGTCGTTCGTGTCCAGCTTTAATTTGCAGGACTTCTCCGTCATGCGCGCCGCGCTCAGAAGCCTCGGCTTTGCGGACGCGGAGGAGACTTCCGTCGGCGCGCGGGAGGTCACGGCGCAGTACAAAAAACTGCTGGAGGGGGGCGCCTTCAAAAACTTCATCACCTCCTGCTGCCCCGCCGTCAACCGCATGATCGAGCTGTACTACCCGCAGGCGCTGCCCTACCTTGCGCCCGTGGATACGCCCATGGTCGCGCACGCGAAGATGATCCGCGCGCGCAATAAAAAGGCAAAAGTCGTGTTCATCGGACCCTGCATCGCCAAAAAGCGGGAGGGCGCGGAGTACGGGCTGGACGGCGTGCTCACATTCGAGGACCTCGCCGCCATGTTCGAGGAAAAGGGCGTCGACCTTTCTTCCTTCGCACCGCAGGAGGAGGCGGCGGGCGGCGTCAACCGCGCGAAGTACTATCCCATCAGCCGCGGCATCATCAAGTCCTTCGAACACTACATAGACGGCTACGAGTTCGTCGCCGTGGACGGCGCGGAGAAGTGCAAAGAGGTGCTTGAAAATATCGAGAGCCTCTCCGGCATGTTCATCGAGATGAACAGCTGCGACTCCGCCTGCGTGAACGGGCCCTGCTCGCTGACGCTGAAGGCGGGCGCGCTGCGCGCGAACGCGGACATCCGCCGGTATGTGAACACCGACATGCAGAAGAACGCCTCCGCTCCCTACGAGCCCGCCAAGGGCATCGATTTCACCTGCGTGCACGAGCGCAGGCGCACGGAGGACTTCGAGCCGACCGAGCGGCAGATTGCCGAGATCCTCGCCAAGACGGGCAAGTTCACCAAGGAGGATATGCTCAACTGCGGCGCGTGCGGGTACGATACCTGCGTCGAAAAGGCGTGGGCGGTCGCGAACGGGTACGCAAGCATCGAAATGTGCGTGCCGTACATGCGCGAACGCGCCGAGAGCATGTCGTACGAGATCATCCGCACCAGCCCCAACGGCATCGTGCTTCTGGACAACGACCTCAATATTCTGGAGATCAACGCCAAGGCGATGGAGATCTTCGGCATCAAGGAGAGCAACGTCAAGGGCAGGGCGCTGTTCGAGTTCTTCAACCCGACGGACTTCGTGCTCGCGCAGGCGGACAAGAAGAACCTCTACAACAAGAAAATTTTCGTCGAAAAGACGGCGCGGCACATCGAGATGACCATCATCGTGCTCAAGGACAACAAGGGCACGTACGCCGTCATGAAGGACGTCACGCAGGAGACGGAGGCGGAGGAGCAGCTCGACAAGGTGCGCTCCGAAACGCTCGCCACCACGGACGAGGTCATCAAAAAGCAGATGCGCGTCGCCCAGGAGATCGCCTCGCTTTTGGGCGAGACGACGGCGGAGACGAAGGTCGCCCTCTTAAAGCTCAAAAAGACGCTCTCGGGCGGCACGGAAGAGCGGAAATAGCGGTTTCGCCGCGCCCGCCGTTGCGGCGGGGCAGGGGGATAAAATATGGCACTGTGTCTTGAAAGCGGATATACGTCCCTGAACAAGCACGGCGAGGAGCTGTGCGGCGACAGGGTAGAGAGCGCCGTCGTCGGCGACTATACGACGCTCGTCCTCGCGGACGGGCTGGGCAGCGGCGTGAAGGCGAATATCCTCTCCACGCTCACCTCCAAGATCCTGTGTACGATGGTCTCCAGCGAGGTCTCCATCGAGGACTGCATCGAGACGATCGTGCAGTCTCTCCCCGTGTGCAAGGTGCGCGGCGTGGCGTATTCGACGTTTTCCGTCATCCACATGAACAGCGAGGGGAAGGGCAGCCTGTTCGAGTTCGACAACCCGCAGGCGATCCTTCTGCACGACTGCGTCTGCCAGGATCTTCCGCGCGAGGAGATGAACATCCTCGGCAAGAAGGTGTACCGCTCCCCGCTCGACCTTACGGCGGGGGACATCATCGTCGTTATGAGCGACGGCGTCATTCACGCGGGCATCGGCATGACCATGAACCTCGGCTGGCAGCGCCCCGAGGTGGTGGACTTTTTGAACCGCAGCGTGCGGAAGGATATGAGCGCGCGCGCCGTCGCCTGCCTGCTTGCGGGCGCGTGCAACGATCTGTACCTCGGCGATCCCGGCGACGATACGACGGTCGCCGCTGTCAAGGTGCGCGAAAAGCTGAACGTGAATATCATGATCGGCCCGCCCGTCGATAAATCGCGCGACGACTTCTACGTCGAACGGTTCCTCGCGGGGGAGGGCAAGAAGGCGGTGTGCGGGGGAACGAGCTCGCAGATCGTGGCGCGGTATCTCAAAACGGACGTGCGCTCGTCGATGGACTTCCCCGACCGCGACGTGCCGCCCATCGGCTATATCGACGGCATCGACCTCACCACCGAGGGGGTGCTGACCATGCGCAGGCTGCTGGAGCTCTCCGAAAAATACGTTTCGGAGAAGGACCTCACCCCCAAGACCTTCACCAAAAAGGACGGCGCCTCCCTGTTGGCGCAGCTCCTGTTCGAGGAGGCGAGCGACGTGCACTTTTTCGTAGGGCAGAGCGTGAACGCCGCCCACGAGGGTCTGCCCATCGACATTACGATGAAGTTGAAGCTCGTCGAGTCCCTCGCGGCGAACCTGAAGAGGATGGGGAAGAATGTCGTGATCGATTATGACTGAGGTTTTTCGCCTCGGATACGCGTCGCAATGCGGCGTTGCGCTGCGGCAACCTTCGGTCACATATGTCTGTATATGCTCCCTCAGGTTTTCCTCGCGCGCCTTGTCTTGCTCGCGTCTCCGAACCGAAATTCGCCTCGGATACGCGTCGCATAGCTGTGTCAGGCTTGCGTTTTGCAGCGGGTCACGTACGTCTGTGTACGCTCCCCTCGCAAAGCCGCGCCTTCCTTGCTCTGCTCGCGTCTCCGAACCGAAATTCGCTTCGTGTGTTCACGCAAATCTCGCGCAAAGGCGCTGCGGAATGCCGTGATCTGAGGGGCAACCGCCGCCCTTCCGTCGGTCGGGACAGCGTTTTCCCCTCCGCGCTCGTCGAAACAGCACCCGCGTTGCAGCGGTTTGCCGATAGGCAATCCGCAAGCGCCGCGGTACTGTTTCTCCTCTTTCCCAAAAATCTCGGGCA
>JAGHJD010000071.1 GCA_017886895.1 Clostridia bacterium
AGTGGCTCAAGGGGCTCCCCTGCTAAGGGAGTAGTACGGGAAACCGTAGCGCGGGTTCAAATCCCGCCTTCTGCGCCAGCCTTAAAGCCCGTCGCCCCGTGTGACGGGCTTTTGCTTTTTGCCGCTTGGGCACACCGCAAAAGCCGTTTGCGGGCAACGGGCTTTTCCGCTCCGAAAGCGAGATCGCCGAAATAACGTGACGCGATCGGCGTCCTGCCACGCTGTACTTTTGTGCCTGCTTTGCAGCGATCGCTGTTCCGTCGCTTCGCTCCTTACAAATCCCGCCTTCTGCGCCAAAAAAGGGACACGGTATTTGCCGTGTCCCTTTTTTGGCGTAAAGCGCAATCAGACAACCTTGCGCTCCGTGTATGTTTTATGGCAGAGCCTTCCAAATTTTATGGCTGCAGCTGCCCCTCACTTCTTCATCAGTTTTGCGCCGCTGTGCCATGCCTGCCCGACCTTTTCGCCGACGGCGTAGTAGCCGCTCCGGAACTGGTCGAACACGAATGCGCCGAGCTTGGTCGGGTCTACCCTCCCCTTTTCATCCAGCACCTTTTCGTCCGCAAGCACGTTCACGATCTCCCCGAGGACGCGGAACCCGTAGGAAGTATGCTGCAACTCCGCCACTTTGCACTCCAGCGTGAGCGGGAACTCCTCGATGACGGGCGCGTCCACCCGCGTGCTCTTTACGGCGTGCATGCCCGTGCGCTCGAACTTGTCCGCCATCTTGTTCCCCGTCGCAATGCCGAAGAAATCCGCCTCTTCGATGTGCGCGACGTCGGCAACGCTCAGCGTGAATGCGCCGCGCTTTTTAATGTTCTCGCTCGTTTTGTGCTCCTCGTCGATGTTCAGCGCGACCATATTCTCCGCGCAGACGCCGCCCCACGCCATGTTCATCACGTCCACTTTGCCGTCCTCACCGTAGGTGGCAATCATGAGCACGGGCATCGGGAAAGTGTACGGTTTCACTCCCAGATCTTTCAGCATATTGATACCTCCGAAATTTTATAAATTTTTTCTGATAAACACCAGCAGACGCTCTTCGACGTCGCGCATCGTCGGCTGCGAAAAGCCGTGCCCCTCGCCCGCATATGTGACAAGCCCGGCATGCGGGTACGTTTCCGCCGCACGCGCGCTGTATGAGGGCGGCACAACTGCGTCCTCCGTTCCGTGAAAAAGGAGCACGGGCAGCGACACGCGGGGCATGTTCGCATACATATCCAACCCGCGCAGGGCAAGGACATACTTTTTCCCCAGCGTCACGCCCCACAGCGAAAACGTTTCGGGCGGTTCCGTCCCCGCGGGGAAACGCGCGTTCCAGTCGTCGGGAATGCAGAAAGCGGGGAACAGCAGCGCCATGCCGCTGAACTCTTTCGGGCGGCTCTCCGCCGCCATCGCCGAGACCATTCCCCCTTGGCTGCCGCCGACGAGGAACAGCCTGCCGTCAAAGCCGCCGAGCGTCTTTGCATAGTCCGCCGCCGCCAGAAGCTCCTCCCGCTCTGTGAAAAGGGTCATCTCCGTCGTCGGGAACCCGCTCTTGTCCCGCGCGCCGCTCCCGCAGAAGGTGAGCGCGACCGCGCCGACGCCGTTTGCCGCAAGGAAGGCGGCAGTCTCCGCAAAGTCCTCCCTGCCGCCGCCGAACCCGTGGCTCAACACCGCGACGGGGTATTTTTCCGCGGCGGGCAGGTACACATCGGCATCGGCAGCCCTGCCGCCGCACGGGATCTTCACCACCTCCGCGCGCATCACTTTTTGATCGTGTCCGAGTTCTGGTTATACGCCTTGGCGACGCACTTCCACTCCCCGTTCATCTTCAAAAGGAGCAGAATGTCGGTAAAGTCGATCCTGCCGCCCCAGCCCTCTTCGAGCACCCGCACGACGGCGAGCGTCTCCTCCACCGCGAGCACGTCGATGCGCGCTTTGAACTGTTCGCCGCCCGAAACGGTATCTACATTATGGTAGAATTGCTCGATCGACCCGTGTTCGAGCGCGCCGTCCAGATACCCGAACAGCACCGCCTCATCGATGAACAGCTCGCGCGCGTACTTGCTGTTGCCCTCCGCGACGCTTCTGACGAACTTCTGCGCCGCCTCCTCCACTGCCTGATACTCTGCGATCGCATCCCGCATACAAAAACCTCCTGAAAGAGTATTGACAAATGTATGATACCATAGTATAATTATTCTGTCAAGTACGCACATTTATGTTATATACTTACTTTTAGGAAGGTACAGGAGGCAGGATGAATACGGGAAACGCCATGCAGGCGGAACAGGGCGCCGCGCAAAAGACAGCGGGCAGGTGCATTGCAAGCGAGCGGCTGTGCGACACGGGGTTCAGCTACACCCTTTCGCTCATCAACGGAAAGTACAAAATGACCATACTGTACGCCTTAATGGAGTTCGGCGTGGTGCGGTTCAATGAATTGCAGCGGTACATACGCGGCATCTCGTTCAAAACGCTCAGCCTCACGCTCAAAGAGCTGGAGGCGGACAAGCTCATCGTGCGCACCGAATACCCGCAGATCCCGCCGAAAGTCGAATACAGCCTCTCCGAGCGCGGCAGATCGCTCATGCCCATTTTAGACGGCATGTGCGAATGGGGCGACAAGAACAGTCTTTGAACCCGCGTTCTGCCCTGTGCGAACTTAAAAAAGAGCTGCGCCCCCGCACTCCCCTGAAAACAGTTGCTTTTTTGCGGGAACTCGCATATAATAAAGAAACTTCTTCCGGGCAGGCAAGGCGGCGCCGCTTTCAGGTCCCCCCTGCCGCTTTCATGCGGCGCAAACGTCGGTAATATCTTCTATGAGGTAGTCACGGTTTCGATTGCCGAGGAGTGGAAAGGTAAAGTGTAATGCCGCTTTTATTCGGCACAAAGGAAAACAAAACAGCAATATGGGGCAGAACCGGTTTCGATTGCCGGTGAGTGGAGAAGTAAAGTGTAATGCCGCTTTGATTCGGCACGGAGGATAACTAACAACAATACGGGGCAGTCACGGTTTCGATTGCTGGTAGAGCGGGAAGGTAAAGTGTAATGCCGCTTTGATTCGGCACAAACGTCGGTAATATTTTTTATGGGGCAGAACCGGTTTCGATTGCCGGTGAGTGGAGAGGTAAGCATGCCGAGGAACGAGTGACCTCGATAAAACATTCGGTTTAAATTTAAATGCAGATAACAATGCATCCCGCGCGAACGTTCAGCTCGCGTACGCCGCTTAATTTCTAATTAAACGGTTCCGTCCGCTCCCCTTTTCCCGTCGGGGGGATGCGGGCGTCAAAGAGGCGGGGTACAGCCGTCCGCGGAGCGGAGCCGACGCGGCGGCGGTTTTCAGGCTCCTGCCGAGCGCTTTTTCCGGCCGCAGAGAGGGCGCCCCTAAGCCAATTGCGGCATAAGCATGTAGAAAGCCTTTCGGCGATCCGGTAAGACGCGAGTTCAACTCTCGCCTGCTCCACCAGCGTCGTTAAAGTCTGAACACCGCAAAGAAGGAATATATTTTCATCAATGGTGTTGCGGGCTTTGCGGCATACAAATAACGAAAGAGAGCAACGGTTTTTCCGTTGCTCTCTTTCGTATTGCTGCCGTATTGCCGACAGGTTTGCGCCTTTGCAATGCGCCCTCCGCGGGATTTCCGCGGAGGGCGCATTGTTTTCAAATATTTCTCAGTGGATCGGCGCGCCGATCTCGCAGTCGTCGGCAAAGAGCACGCGGCAGGTGCCGTCCGAAGCAGACGCCGCAAGCAGCATGCCGTTGCTGTATTCGTTGCCGAATTTATGGGGTTTGAGGTTCACGAGCACGACGATCTTCCTGCCGATAAGCTGTTCGGGCTCGTATTGGTCGGCGATGGAAGAGACGATGACGCGCTCGCCCATGCCGTCATGCAGGGTCAGCTTCATCAGTTTGTTCGTCTTGCGCATGGGCTTTGCGGAGAGCACCTTGCACACGCGCAGGTCGAGCTGCGCAAAGGCGGGCAGCTCCACTTCCGCGCCGAAGGGCGCGGGCTCCCTGAAATATACGTCCTCCGCGGACACCGTTTGCGCGGCTGCCTGCGCCGCCTCTTCGGCGGCACGCTCCTCCTCTTCTTGCTCGTCCTCCTCCTCGCCCGAAAAATCGAGCAGGAACAGGTAGCGGGCGGGGTCGACGGCGAACAGATACAGGTACAGGCGCGGGCCTCTGTCCCGCCCTAAGATGAGGTTGTACACGTCCTTGAAGAACTTGCCCTGCACCTCTTTGAGCGCATTCTTGTCCTCCGCCTTGTCGGGATAGACCGCCTTCGGGATCGCGTACAGCTCCGTCTGCAAGGAGTCGAGCGTGTACCCGCCCGCGCGCAGGAAGGATTCCAGCGCGCGCACGCAGGCGCGCTCCTGCTCGTTCATCGTCTTCCAATACTTCCAGTTGCGCTTTTTCAGAATGACGTACTCGCTCTCGGGCGAGCAGGTGCGCAGCCAGAACTTCGCCTTTTCAAACAGCTCTGCAAAGTCCTCTTTTTTAAAGGGCGTGCCGATCTTCTCGAACAGCTTTTCCATGAGGTCGGGGTTGAAGTCGACCACGCTGCCCAGCTCCACGAGCTGGCTCATGGGAACGAGCGCGGGCCTATGCCCCGCAATGAGGCTGTTCTCGATGACGCGCTTCGTGTTCTCGTCTGCCGTGCCGTCGAGGTAGGCTTTGAGCTGCTTGCCGAACTCGAAGTACTGCCGCAGGATCTCGTCGGAGAGGCAGAAGTCGAAGGCTTTGAGCGGCTCGTTCTTCGCGTACAGCCACAAAATCATCTCGGGCAGGTACAGCCGCAGCAGGAAGTCGGGCGTCATGTTCAGCCCCGAAGAGCTGCTCATCTTGCCCACGCCGCCCTTGATGCCGATGAACTCGTACCCCTGGAACAGCGGCGCCTCGTAGCCGAACACCTCGCGCGAGATGTCCTTCGCGGTGTCGTAGCTGCCGTTGCGGGAGGCATGATCTTTCCCGCCCGGTTCGAAGTCGACGCCCTCCGCCTTCCAGCGCATGGGCCAGTCCACCTTCCACTGCAGCTTGCAGTTGAAGTCCTTGGTAAAGTCGAAGTCCGCCTCGTGCCCGCACTCGCACACATAGTGCGCCTTGGTGCAGTCCTCCGAGAGGGAAGTGATCGTCGTCGAATCCTTGCCGCAGTGCGGGCAGAAGATGGAGACGGGGTAGTAGCGCTCGCGCTCCCCCTCCTGCGCGTCCTGCGTGCGGTGCTTATCGAGGATGTCGAAGATCTTCCCGCGCTCTTTCAGGGCGTGCAGAATGTACGGGACGTACCTGCCCGAGCGGTACTCCTTTGCCTGATAGCGGTACTCCATTTCGATGCCGAACTTTTTGACGGACTCCATGAACTCCTTTTCAAAATGCGCGGCATAACTTTCGTCCCTGCCGAAGGGGTCGGGGATGTCCGCATACGGGCGGCCGATATACTTTTCAAAGGAATCGTCGCCGACATGATCGCGCACGTTCTTCGGCACCTTGCGCAGACGGTCGTATTCGTCCCACGAAAAGAGCAGTTTCGCCTTTTTGCCCGCCCGCTGCAGCGCCCTGACGACAAAATAGCTCGTCGCAATGTCGCGGAAGTTGCCGATGTGCACCGAGCCCGACGGCGAGATGCCCGCCGCACAGACGTACTCTTCCTTTTCGGGATTCCTGCGGATGATCTCCTCCGCCAGCTTGTCCGCCCAATACATATAAAACAGCCTCGTTCTCTTCAGATTTTCGCTCTATTATAGCATACCTGCCGCTTTTATGCAAACGGTTGATGCCGCCCGCGCCCTGTTTTTTCCGCGTCTTATTTTTTCCGCGCCCGCGCCTTCGCCCTCCCCTGCGTGAGCGTATAACTGAGCTGCACGAGGCGTCGCACCGTATCGTCCGCGCACTCGCAGGGCCGCACCGTCACCCAGTGGGTGCGGTTCATGTGGTAGGCGGGGTACACGCCGCGCTCCTGCCCCGTCAGCAGCGGGATGAGGTCGGGCGGGCACTTCACGTTCAGGCAGAACGCCGCGCCTGTATTTTTTGCGTCTGCACCGCCCCTGCCCGTGTTTTTTACGCCCGTAATTTCTGCGCCGAACAAGCCCGTATTTCCACTGCCCGCGACTTCCGCGCCGAACAAGCCCGTATTTCCCCTGCCCGCGGCTTCCGCGCCGAACCAACGGCATGGCACCGAAAGCCAGATGCCGAACCACCTGCGCGTATCCGCGTGGCGGAACACCGCCGTCTCGAAATCGTCCTGAAAGGGATAGTCTATGACCGCGCCGCCCAGCGCCGCCGCAAAGGCAAACAGCTCTTCCTTTTGCATCTTCCTCTCCGCAAACGAAAGCGGAGGGCATACGCCCTCCGCCGCGTTTCTCTTTTCTTATCTGTCGAACAGTTTTGCGAGCGTACCCTTGAAGAAGCACACAAACGCGCCCACCGCCGAGAGCACGCCGCCGGCGATCGCGCCCGCGCCGAGAACAAAATTCTCCTTAATGACGTCATAGAACTTCTGCAGGGCGTCATTGAACCCCTCGCTCTCCGTGGAGACAAACCCGATGTCCATATATGCGACGACGGTAAAGAGCAGCACCGCGCCCGCGACAAAGCAGGCGGTCGTCACGATCTTGGTGATCAGCCCGTTTTTGAACAGCAGCGCCAGAAGCCCGCCGACGAGCGGCAGGAAATAGGCGAGCGTTGCAAGAATGTTGAAATTGAGCACCTGCACATCGCCCTCCGCATACCCGAACGCGAGCTGTGCCCCCGTCAGCGACGAACTGAACCCGAGCGCGTCGAGGATCCCCGCACCGATTCCCGAGTACTCTGCCGCAGCAACGAACATCATGCAAAATGCAACGATGCCCAAAAGCAGTGCGATCGCACCGGGAATATGATACTTGATCTTTCTTCTTGAAGTCATATCCTCTCCTCCTTCCGAGAATTTATTGTATACAGTATATCATACGGCGGAAAAAAAGTCAACCCCTTTGCAAATTTCCAGTAAGACTGCCGCCGCAGACCGCGGAGCTCGCCGCACACGCGGGGTGCCTTCCGCGCAGAAAGCGGGGCACCGCGAAGGCAGAAACGGCAGAAGGCGGGGCGCCGGGTAAAGAAACGCGGGGCGCCGCACTCCGTGCGGCGCCCCTTTTCCTTGCGATACCGTCCCTATTGCAAAACCGTCTCTATTGCAGCACTGTCTCTATCACGCCGCCGCCGATACAGCGCTCCCCGCGGTACAGCACGGCGTACTGCCCCGGGGTGAGCGCGCGCTGCGGCTCGCTTGCCGTGATCTCGAGCGTATCTTCGCCCGTCCGCGTCACGGTGACCGCCTGTTCACCCTGGCGGTAGCGGAACTTCGCCGTACAGGAAAAGACCTCTTCCGCAGGCGGCACGGGGATCCAGTTCATGCCCGAAACGGTGCAGCCGCGCGCATAGAGCGCGCTCTCGTCGCCGTGGGAGACGTAGAGCACGTTGCTCTTCACGTCCTTGCCGATGACGAACCAACGACCGCCCTCCTCTCCCTTTTTCCCGCCGAGATCCAGCCCGCGGCGCTGCCCGAGGGTGTAGTACATCAGCCCGATATGCTGCCCGACTTCCTCCCCGTCCGCGGTGAGGATGCGCCCCGGTCGGGCGGGAAGGTACTCCTGCAAAAATTTGCGGAAGTTGCGCTCGCCGATGAAACAGATGCCCGTGCTGTCCTTCTTGCGCGCAGTGGAGAGCCCCTCGCGCGCGGCGATCGCGCGCACTTCGGATTTCTGCATGCCGCCGAGCGGAAAGAGCACGTTTTCAAGCTGCGGCTGCGTCACCTGGTTGAGGAAGTACGTCTGGTCCTTGCCCGCGTCCGCGGCTTTCAGAAGAAGGTGCCCCTCCTCCGTATGCGCGATGCCGCAGTAATGCCCCGTCGCAATGCAGTCCGCGCCCAGCTTTTCCGCATACGCGCGGAAGGGGCCGAACTTGATCTCGCGGTTGCACAACACGTCGGGGTTGGGCGTCCTGCCCGCCTCGTACTCGGCGAGGAAGTGCGCGAACACGCGCTCGCGGTACTCCTTCGCGAAATTGACGGAGTAATACGGCATGCCGAGCTTGTTGCACACCCGCTTTACGTCCTCGAAGTCCTCCTCGGCGGTGCAGGCGCCGCCCTCCTCCTCCCAGTTGACCATGAACAAGCCCACGACGTCATAGCCCTGTTCTTTGAGCAGGAAAGCGGCGACGGAGCTGTCCACCCCGCCGCTCATGCCGACGACGGCTGTCTTCTTTGTGCTGCCCTGTCCTTTCATTTTGCTTGACGACCTCTGTCTGATTTTGTAAAATGGTTGCTGAGCAACAAGGGTATTTCCTCAGGCGGTTAGCCTCTTGAGGGGGAATGCGATGAGTATTCTTTCGTAAGGGGGTGATTGTATGGACTTCATTCTTGCCCTGCTCGACCGCTTGGTCAGAGACGGGCTGATCACTTCTTTCAAAGTGACGGAGAAAGGGATCTACATAATCATAAAAAAATAACCGCCCCAGTTACCAGCTATTGGCGGTTATTTTGACGCAATGGCAGGCTAACCGTTGAAAGGTCTTGCCCTTGTTGTGATTTTATTATACTACCGCTCCCGCCGTTTGTCAAGCGGCGGGGATATTTTTTCTCCGCGCAGTAAAACGCGCGGTAAAACACACGGAGCGGCAAGCGCCCTACTTCTTCGCCCTGCCGAAGATGTCCGCGCCCGCCGTCGCCGCCATGATCTTTTTGTACGCCTCGTCGGAGGAGAAATCGCGCTCCTTCTCGTACTCGCCGCCCAGCGCCTCGATCGCGTATTTCAGCTCCTGGAAGGCGACGAACCCGATCTCTTCGCGCTCGATCTCGGCGAGCAGAACAGGCAGGGCGCGCTCGTCGCCGTAGGAGGCGAGGTACCCCGCGTACAGCGGCAGCTCCTCCTCGTCCGCGCCCTTGAATGCGGAGAGCAGCACATCGAACACGCGCCCGTCGCGCGCCTTGACTTTGGAGAGCACCTCCAGCGCGTAGGGCGCGTTCTCGGTGCCCGCGAGCGCGAGCATGGCGTCCGCGACTTCGTCGGCGCGCTCCTTCAAAAGCTCGGCGAGGTGGTCCTTCACGTGTTCGTCATACGCCTCGTCCGCGAGCATCTCCGCATAGCGCGGGAGGGCAGGGCGGGCAGGGCCGAGCGCGTTCAGCGCGTACAGCACCAGCTCCTCGTCCGTCTCTTTCAAAAGAGCGAGCAGTTCGGGGAACGCCCCGCGCGAGGCGAGCTCTTCGCTCAGAAAATCGGGGACGGGCACATCCTGCAATATGTATTCCTTGAGCGTCTCGCAGAGCTCCTGATCGCTCATCTCCGCAAAGTACTGCACGGGCGTCTTGCCCAGCTTGGGGAGCACCGTCCGCCCGAAGGAGGCGTACGCTTCGGCGATTGCGCTCTCCCACTCCTCCTCCGTGCGTTCGCCCGCGTGCTTTGCAAGTTCGCGCTCCATCGCGCGGTTGAAAATTTCATCGAAATCAATGAGTTTCATCGTCTCCCTCCGTATTCCGTGCTCTGCCGTCCTCATCACGCTCATTCTCTTCGGCGGACGCGTCCGCCGCTGCCGCCTCTGCGGCGGCAGGACTCTCCCCGCGGGCAATGCGCACGAACTGCGCCACAGACGCCGCCTTCGCGCCGAACAGCTTCACGGCGTCGCGCGCCTTCCCGCGGCTGCCGCGCGCCGTCAGATAGAGGGCGCAGGCGAGGCTGTCCTCGTCCTTCGCGGCGGCGAGCACGCCTTCGCGCTCCAGCGCGGCGTACAGTCTCTGCGCCGCGGCGCGGTAATCCTCCGCATCGCCGAACCCGAGCGGCACGAACCGCGCGACGCACTTTGCGTAGGCGCGTACGAAGGACATGTGCCGCGTCCTGCCCGTGCGCAGCCTGTCGAAGGCGACGGGGCGGTACACGCCCGCGATGCACATGCCGAGGTCGAAGGGCTTGTTCTGTTCGCACAGCTCGCACAGCGCCTGCAGTTTCGCCGCATCGTTGACGGACGTGCTTAAAAACGCCGCCCGCCAGAACTCCTGCAGGTTTGCGCGCACGGCGACGGTCAGCCCCAGAAGCTGCAGCTCGCCCTCCTGCCCGTTGCCCTCGTCGAGGCACCACTCCAAAAGTTCGGTAATATCCGTCTCGCGGCAGTATGCCGCGAGCGCCGCGGGCGGCATCTGCGCAAACACCGCCAGAAGGCGCATCCTGCGCACGCGCTCCCCCGCGGGGATGCGGTAGAAAAAGTTGATTTCGGGCATCTCGCCGCCTTCATGCACGTACCGCTCCGCCTCGCGGTAGGCGTAGCGCGCCACCGCGGCGGACGGCTTTAAATCGAGCAGGGTGCCGAGGGTACGCAGGCAGTCCTCCGTCTCTCCGCAGCGCAGCGCGGCGACGGCTTTGAAATATAAGAGCGTCAAATCGTAGCCCGCCTGCTTTTCGAGCTTGCAGAAGTATTCGTACCCGACGCGGTACAGCCCGTTCTCGCAGCAGACGGTCGCCGCCTTGTACATCTCGTCGGGATCCTCCGTCGGGATGCGCGCGAGCCGTTCGGCGAGCGCACGGCTCTCCTGCGGCCTGCCCTGCTCGGTCAAAAGCGCCGCATAGGTGCACAGCGCCTGCACATCCTCCGGATTTTTCTCCAGGAGCGCGCGGCAGGTGCGCTCCGCCTCCTCAGGTTTTCCGCCCAAGAGATGCGCGACGGCGAGGTAGTTCTGCGCCGCTCCCTCCTGCGGCGCGCCCTGCGGCACCGCACCGAACACTGCGGCTGCCTTTTCGTACTCTCCCGCGCGCAGCGCTGCGACGCCCGCTGCGAGCTCGGGCGAGCAGTCCGCCTTTTCGGGCGGCCATACGAGCCGCAGGCGCGGGCGGGAGGGCTCCTCTTCGGGCTCTTCTTCGTCCAAAAAGTACTCCGCGTCCTCCGACGTCTGCCCCATGCGGCTGCGCTCCAGCCGCAAAAGCCCGTAATAATACTGTTCCAGCGCCCCGTTCCCGAGATGAAAAAAGCAGTTGTACAGCCCCTCGTACGCCTCCGCGCGCTCGTCCTCCTCGCACACGTCGAGAAAGCGGAACCAACTGTCCGCAGAGAGGTCGTACAGCTCGAGGTCGTCGTACGCATCCGCCAGCGCGACGAACTCGTCCGCGCCTGCGCCGTACAACTCCATGATCTTATACGTAAAACGCAGCCCCGCGAGATAGTCGCCCTCGTCGAACTTCTTATCCGCGAGCTGCGCCAGCCGCTCTTCACTCAGGTCGAAGGGTATCGTCTTTTGCTCCATTCCTCTCCTTCCGCCGCGCAGCGAGCATGCGCCGCACGTCCTCTTCCGTAAACTCGTAATCGGTGTTGCAGTAGTGGCAGTGCACATCGATCTTCCCCTGCTCGCGCAGGATGGAGGCGAGCTCCTCCTCCCCCAGCGAGGCGAGCAGCCCCTCTATATAATCTCTGCTGCAATTGCACTTATATACGGGATACTGTGCGTAAAAACTTTCCGCGGCGGCGGGGTCGCCGAAGAAGTTCCGCCACACTTCCTCCGCCGTGCACGCCTCCATGAGCGAGCTGACGGCGGCAAATTCTGCGATCTGCGCCTCCGCAAAGGCGATGCTCTCCTCGGAAGCGCCCGGCATGGGCTGCAAAAATACCCCGCCCGCACCGAGGCAGCGCCCGTCCGTTCCGATCTTCACGCCGACGGCGACCGCCGTGGGGCGCTGTTCGCTGTATGCAAAGTACGCCGCAACGTCCTCGCCGATCTCGCCGCTGACCAGCTCCGTCGTGCCGACGAAGGGGATCGCCTCGCCGTCGTCGCGCACGACGGTGAGCGTGCCCTCGCGCCCGATACAGCCGCCCACGTCCAGCTTGCCCGCCGCGTTGGGCGGGAGGTCTGCGTGCGGCTCGTCGATATAGCCGCGCATGTGCAGCGCCTTGTCCCCGCTGACGCAGACGGTGCCGCCCACGCCGTTCCCTTTGATCGTAAGGGAGAGCACGCCGCGCTCCTCTTTGAGCGACGAGCACATGTACGCCGCCGCCGTGAGCGCCCGCCCCAGCGCCGCCGCCGAGAGGGGCGAGAGCCCGTGGATGCGGATCGCCTCGTTGACGAGCCGCGTCGTGTCCGCGACCGCGAGGGACACCTCGCCCCCGCAGATCAGCCCGCGCAAAATGACATCTCTTTTCATTCTTTCACCGCCTTTTTCCGCACGCACGTCATGCCGATGCGCGAACCGTATCTCCCGCCGCAGGGAATGAGCCCGCACTCTTCGACGGAAAAGCCCGCCTCCTCCGCCGCCGCGCGCAGCGCCGCCGCCTCGTGGATGTACTGCGTGTGATGCTCGTCCGCGCGCGAAAAGCGGCCGTCCGCCTCCCGCACGAAGAGGGTGAAGTCCATCTCCACCCGCTCCCCCTCGAGGCGGTTGAACCAGAGATAGGCGAGCTCGTCCCTGTCCTCACAGAAAGTGTTGTTCCCGATCTCCTCCCGCAGTTTCTGCGGCGAAGAGACGTCCGCGAGCAGCACCCCGCCCGCGCGCAGACAGCCCGCAAGGTGCGAAAACGCGGCGGGGAGATCCTGCGGCGGAAGATAGTTGAGGCAGTCGTTGACGCACAGCGCGAAATCCGCGCGGCGGGGCAGCCTGCACGCGCGCACGTCCGCCTGAAAGTACAGCGGCCGCCGCTGCATGCCGCGCGAGAGCTGTTCCGCCTTGGAGAGCATCGCCTCGCTCGCGTCGAACCCCGTCATCGAGAACCCGCGCGCGGCGAACCTGCGCGTGAACGCGCCGCTGCCGCAGCCCGCGTCCACCCCCGCGCCGCCCGTGACGCCGAACGCGCACAGCCGCTCATATAAGTACTGCGACCATGAATCATAGTCGCAGTCTTCGTTCAGATATTCAAACAGATCCGCCAGGCGGGAATAGGCGCCCGTCACTTGCCCGAACCGCCCTTCTTCTTTTTGGAGCCGCCTTTCTTGCCGTCCTTTTTGCCGTCCGCCTTCTCCTCTTCCTCGGCGGGCTGCTCAAAGCGCGCGTTGTACACGACGTATTTTTCGTCGCCCTTATGCTCCTCGGCGTACTTCTCGGTGTCCTCGACGATCGCCTCCTTCGATTCGCGCAGCTTTTTCAGATCGTCGCGCGAGAAGGATTCGGGCAGTTCGTACACCTTCAGATCGTCCGTGATGGGCTTGATGGGGCGGGACGCAAGATCGGACCTGATCTTGGCTGCCTCCGCCTGCTCCGCCTCATACTGCTGCACCGCCTTGCTCTGCTCGCCGCCCTTGCCCGCCTTCGGGTAGATGCCGCGGTTGACCTTGCCGCCCTCGCGCTTGGATTCGAAGTACTTGTCGAACACCCACTGCGAGTAGTCGAACCACACGAGCAGCATGTAGGAGATGCCGAACAGGATGAGGATGATGTACCCGATCATCGCGAAGAAAGAGCCGAGCAGGATGAGGATGACGGGGATCGCCATCAGCACGACGAAGAAAATGTTGTGGAAGATCATGCCGAAGGTCATCAGCAGCGAATTTTTGAGCAGACGGAAGAACTTCAGCTTATAACTCGCGCTCATCGAGAGCATCCACAGATAGACCATCGTCAGAAGCACGATCGCGATGTAACAGATGGCCTGCGAGATGACCAACAGCGTCTCGTTCCCGCTGCCCGTAGCGATGACCACGGACGCCGCGTCGATGGAGATCGTGAACAGGTACAGGAACACGCCGTAGAAGAGGGTGGACTGCAATACGTTGACGATATTGATCTTGATGCCCCGCCAGAAGTCGTTCGCGACGAAGATGCCCTCCGTCCAGACGAGGTTGCGGATGACGTAGATGCCGCCCGAAATGCCGACGGCGGCGATCAGCCCGGCGGCGACCATGAGCGCGCCCCAGAGAAGATCGGTCGAGAGGATCATCTGCTGCTCCAGCCCCGCGATGTCGGGCATGGCGGGCCATGCAATGCCCGTCATGTTCGCGGGGAGCATCGTCCCCTGCCCGACGACCATCATATAGCGCAGGAAATACACCGCGACGAGCGGGATGCAGAATACGATGATGAGCAGGTTGACGATGACAAGTTTTGAAAACCTGCCTTTGAAAATATCCCAGAAGAGGCTCCAGCGCCCCGTAGGGAGAGTGCTGCGCGCGTAATTTTCGTCGCGCTCCTTCCCCTCGAGCATGCGCGCGATAAAGCCTTTCTTTTCGCCCTGTGCCATATGACCTCCGTAAACGGGAGCCGCATTGCCCGCAGCTCTCCCGCCTTTTGCCGACAGTTGTTTTTTTATTATAGCGCAAAAGGCAGAATTTTTCAATGATTTTATACCGTTCAAAGAAAAAAAGTCTTTGACAAATGCGCCTTCATGTGATAAAATCCATATGCTGCATAGAGGAGCGGACGAGCATGAGTATCTGCGCCGCGCACGGGAGCGGCTTTCCCGGGCGCAGGAAAAGGGCATCTCCGCCGAGGCACGGAAAGGGAGCCGCCCTGCCGCCGCCGGGCGTACGGGAGAATACCCGTGCGACTGTCACCGCCTGCGTGGAGAACTATTGTCGGCGCTTCCGTACCCTGCGGGAGCTGCCCGCGGCATTTTCCCCTTTCGCTTTTACGGCGCGGTGCCCTCTGCGGCAGCGCGTTTTTTTCTGCTCTGCGGGATGCGCCGGGCAGGAAGGAACGACAGCACCGTCAGCTTTTCAGAAAAATTTTTCAGGAGAGATACACAGAATGAAAGAGTACAACGTCGCCGTCATCGGCGCAACGGGAATGGTCGGGCAGCGCTTTCTGCTGCTCCTCGAAAACCACCCCTGGTTCCATGTGAAGGCGCTCGCTGCCTCCCCCTCGTCCGCGGGAAAGAAGTACCGCGACGCCGTGGCGGGGCGCTGGGCGATGCCCTCCCCCGTTCCCGAAAAATTCGCGGACATGACCGTTTTCAACGCGGAAACGGACGTGGAAAAGATCGCGGGCATGGTCGATTTCGTGTTCTGCGCCGTCAACATGAAGAAGGAGGAGATCCGCGCGCTCGAAGAGACGTACGCCAAAGCGGAGGTGCCCGTCATCTCCAACAACTCGGCGCACCGCGGCACGCCCGACGTGCCCATGATCATCCCCGAGATCAATCCCGAGCACGCGAAGATCATCGACGCGCAGAGAAAGCGCCTCGGCACCAAGCGCGGCTTTATCGCCGTCAAGAGCAACTGCTCGCTGCAGAGCTACGTCCCCGCCCTGCACCCGCTGAAAAAGTACGGCGTGAAGTGCGCGGCGGTGTGCACCTATCAGGCGATCAGCGGCGCGGGCAAGACCTTCGACCGCATGCCCGAGATCATCGACAACGTGATCCCCTACATCGGCGGCGAGGAAGAGAAGTCCGAACTCGAACCGCTGAAGATCTGGGGGCATATCGAGGGGGACAGGATCGTCAATGCGGCCTCCCCCAAGATCACGGCGCAGTGCCTGCGCGTGCCCGTCTCCGACGGGCATACGGCGGCGGTGTTCGTCTCCTTCGAAAAAAAGCCCTCCAAAGAGGAAATTTTGCAGGCGTGGGCGGACTTTTCGGGCGTGCCGCAGGCATTGAACCTGCCCTCCGCGCCCAGGCAGTTCCTCCACTACTTTGAGGAGAACGACCGCCCGCAGGCAAAGCTGGACCGCATGCTCGAAAACGGCATGGCGGTCTCCGTCGGCAGGCTGCGCGAGGACATTTTGTTCGACTATAAGTTCGTCTGCCTCTCGCACAACACGCTGCGCGGCGCGGCGGGCGGCGCGGTGCTGATGGCGGAACTTTTAGCGGCGGAAAAGTACCTCTGATAGTTCACGCGTTTCGCAGCACCTTTGTGCGAGGAATGCGTGAACAGACTAATTTTTGGAGAGAGAGTATTATGGTCGGTTTCTTTCGCGGTACGATGACGGCGATGATCACGCCGTTCAACGGACAGGGCGTCAACTTCGACGCATTCGGGCGCATGATCGAATACCAGATCGCGGGCGGCACGGACGCCCTGCTGATCCTCGGCACGACGGGCGAGCCCGCCACCATGACGGAGGCGGAGAAAGAGGAAGTCATGCGCTACTCCGTCGAAAAGATCGCGGGGCGGGCGAAGATCGTATTCGGCAGCGGCGCGAACAGCACACAGAAAGCCGTCGAAGCGAGCAAAAAAGCGGAGGCGATGGGTGCGGACGGGCTGCTCGTCGTGACCCCCTACTACAACAAATGCACGCAGGGCGGGCTGTTCGAGCATTACAAGGCGGTCGCGGAGAGCGTGAAGATCCCCGTCATCTGCTACAACGTGCCCGCTCGCACGGGCGTGAACATTCTGCCCGCGACGATGGAGCGCATCGCACAGATCCCCAATATTGCGGGCATCAAAGAGGCGTGCGGCAACATGGAGCAGATCTGCGAGACGGCGCGGCGCATCCGCGGCAAGTGCGACCTGTATTCGGGGGACGACAACCTCAACCTGCCCATCCTCGCCATCGGCGGGGCGGGGCTGATCTCCGTCGCGTCGAACATCCTCCCGCGCGAGACCAAAGAGATGTATAAGTTTGTCGCGGCGGGCGACCTCGCCGCGGCGAACGAACTGCAGGACAGGATGCTGCCCGTCATAGACCAGCTCTTTACCGAGGTCAACCCCATCCCCGTCAAGGAGGCGGCAAACCTCATCGGGCTGGACGGCGGCGTGCCCCGACTGCCCCTCACCCGCCTCGAACCCGAGCACGCGCGCACCCTGAAAGAGGCGCTCGCCGCGTTCGATGCGGCGCTCCTGCAATAAAGCACAAAAGCCCGCGGCGGACCGCCGCGGGCTTACACAGACCATTTTTCGGAAGAGAGGAAAACCATGACAAACATTCTCATCAGCGGCATTTTAGGGCACATGGGCAGGAACGTCTACGAGCTTGCCGCCGCCGACGCGGACCTTCACTGCGTGTGCGGCGTCGACCTGCGCGAAGAGGCATTCTGCGGCGTGCCCGTATACGACAGCTTTGACAAGGTGAAAGAGCCCGTCGACGTCGTCATCGACTTTTCCAGCGCGGCGAACCTTGCGAACATCCTCGCCTACTGCGGGCGCACGGGCTGCGGCGTCATCCTTGCCGCGACGGGCTACACCGAGGCGGACCTCGCGGCGATCGACGCAGCGGCGAAGACCTTCCCCGTCTTCAAGACGGCGAACCTCTCCGTCGGCGTGAACCTGTTGCAGAAGCTCGTGAAGGAGGCGGCGGCATTCCTCGGGGAGGCGTTCGATATCGAGATCGTCGAAAAGCACCACAACCTGAAGAAGGACGCGCCCTCGGGCACGGCACTCATGCTCGCCGAGAGCGCGAACGAGGGCGCGGGCGGCACAAAGCACTTCCTCTACGGCAGGGAGGGCATGGTCGGCGCGCGCGACAAGGCGGAGATCGGCATCCACGCCGTGCGCGGCGGGACGATCGTAGGCGAGCACGAAGTGCTGTTTGCGGGCGAGGACGAGATCGTGACCCTCTCGCACAGCGCGCGCAGCAAAAAGGTATTCGCGGCAGGCGCTCTCCGCGCGGCAAAATTCCTCAAAGGCAGGCCCGCAGGCAGGTACGACATGAACGACGTGCTCGCGGCGCTCTGATCCTCTGAAAACATATCCCCCGTGCGAACACGCACGGCGCGTGCGGCAAAAAACGCCGGAAAATACACTGCGGGGCGGCTCCGAACGGAGCCGCCCCTTTTTGTCTGATCTGTCTTTCCGTATTCCGCGGCAAGGTGCCGCGCCTTATGCGCTCTCTTCCGCGGCAAGACGCCGCGCTTATACGCTCTCCTCTGCGGCGAGCGCTTCGGCGGGGATCGCCACGCTCTGCCCGCCTGCAGTAAAGGCGTATTCGCAATCAACCGTATAATTCATATAAGAATAGGATATGACAACATCTATCACCAGCTCCTGCACGTTACCGTTGCCGAAGCGAATGGATGCGGTACCATCAAAGTTAAAGTTATATTCAACGGTAGAGCCGCTACTCGTCATCGCCACCGCTCTGTCAAGATCCTCTGCCGCAGCCTCGATCTCTTCGTCGGAAGAGCTCCCGTATGAGAGCGGAACGGTACTGTCGATCGTCCCCGTATAGGTCCCGCTCTCCTCGTCAAAGGTGAAACCGCTGTACGGCATCCAATCCGAAGCATTCATCGTTACCGCATTGCTCGTACCGTTGATAGCACTGATTGTCAGAAACATTAAATACATCGATTCGGATAACACCTCCGTCTCCTTGCTCCAGGTCTGCGCCTCTTCATCATAGGTATAGACGGTGATGCTGTCCTCTCCGTTGACCTGCAAATAACAGTCGGACATGCCGAGCATACTCCAATAAGAGCCTTCCAGATCGAGCTGTACGGAATCGTCTGCCGAAATAAGCACCCAATCCATATTGATCCCCATTGCCGACATATTCACTTCGTATTTAAAATTATTCTGTCCCAAAAAGCGAATGCCGTCCTCTTCCGCCGTTGCCACGGAATCGAGCAGCGCGCTCCACTCTGCCTCCGTCACCTGCACGCCGACGGCATCCGTCTGCCCGCCGACGGCATCCGTCTGCCCGCCGTTCCCGTTTTCGTTCGGGTCGCCCTCCTCATCACAGCCCGCAAGCACAAGCCCCGCACCCAGCACGAGCGCCGCCGCAAAGCCGAGCGCGAGCGCCCTCTTCCACACCTTTTGCATGATTTTCCTTCCTCCTTTGCTTTTGCCGCAAGTATCAAGATTTTACGGCTGTATAAAGAATACCACAATATGTACCCCCCCCCGTCAACTGTTTTCCCCCGCCGAATGCAACTTTTTTTTAAAAATTTTTCGGCGATTTTAAAAAATTTCGGCGCGGCTGAAACATTCAGCCGCGCCGTTTCGGTTTTACTGTTTTCGTTTTTACTGTTTTCGTTTTTACTGTTTTGGTTTTTACCGTTTCCTTTCTTCCCCGCTCTGCCTCTCTCTGCGCAGTTTTTTCCGCACTTCCAGCTCGCGCAGAAAGCGCAGGGTATTGCCTGCCGAGCGCTGCACTTCGGCGCGGGTGATGCCGCCCCGCCCGTTCAGCCGCCGCAAAAGGGTGCCGTCGGAGATATATTTTTTGCGCAGATGCCCGCGGTTGCCGGGCATGAGCACGTCCACCTGCGCGCGGACGCGGTAGGCGTTGTCCTTCACGCCCGCGAAGTGCGGGCTCTCGGCGCGGCGCATCCACCAGTCGGTGATGACGAGGTGCCGATAGCCCCAGTCTCCGCGCAGGATCTCCGTGACCAGCCCGAAATTGTAGTGCGCCCATTCGCCGTTGACCTTGTTGTACGAGGTCATCACGCACAGCGGGTCGCCCTCCGCGATGCAGATCTCGAAGGCGCGCAGGTACAGCTCGCGCAGCGCGCGCGACGGGACGCGGCTGTCGCTTTGGTTGCGGTATGCCTCCTGGTTGTTGCACGCGAAGTGCTTGGGGCAGGCGGCGAGCCCGCGGCTCTGCACCCCCTGCACCGCCGCGGCGGCGAGCTTGCCCGCAAGCAGCGGGTCCTCCGAAAAGTATTCAAAGTTCCTGCCGCACAGCGGGTCGCGGCAGAGGTTCATGCCGGGACCCAGCCACACGTCCACGCCGTAGTGCGCGCCCTCCTCGCCGAGCTTTTCATACAGCGAACGCACGAGCGGCGCGTTCCAACTGCACGCGAGCGCCGCCCCGCAGGGCAGAAGAGAGGCGTAGCGGTTGAGCCGCAGCCCCGCGGGCCCGTCCGCAGTAATTGCCGCAGGCACGCCGCGCGCGGCAAGCCGCTCCGTTATTCCGCCGAAGGCGCCCGCATTGCCCGAGACGCCCTGCGGCGCGTTCATGCACCCGAACCCGCGCGTGAGCGCCTCCAGCTCGCAGTCCGAAAGCTGCGCGAGGAACGCCTCCAAAGAGACGCGCCCCTCCGCATAGTCGGCAAAGGTATAGCCGCGCTCTCCCGTCCGTACGATCTCCGCGGGGAGCTGCGCAAGGATGCGCGCCTTTTCGTCGTACCCGCCCGCGGGCGCGTCTTCAAACACGGGAACGAGCTTTCCCGCCCGCTCCCGTGCGCACAGCCGCCGAATCGGCTTTCGGGGCGCGCATGCGCCGCCCGTCCGCGCGTGCACGCGCGATGCACTTACCTCATACGTCCCCGCGGGGAGATCCGCGCGCACGCTGTTCCCGGCATAAAAATGATACGTACCCGCCTCGAGCACGAAGGCATTTTTCTCCACCGCGCCGAGATCGTCAAAGCTCGCAAGCTCGCGCAGCGTACAGCGCAGCGGGAGCGTCTCCTCCTCCCCGGGCGCAAGCTCCCCTGTCTTTGCAAAGGCGGCGAGCACGCGTGCAGGCTTGCCGAGCGCGCCCTGCGGGGGCGCGCAGTACAGCTGCACAACCTCTTTGCTCGCCCGTTCCCCGCAGTTTTTCACGCGCACCGAAACTTCAAAAACGCCCTCCCGCTCCGAAAAGGAGAGCACTTCCATGCAAAAGCGGGTGTAGCTCAGCCCGAACCCGAAGGGGTAGAGCACCCTCTCCTTTGCAAACGTCTCGAAATAGCGGTAGCCGACAAAAATATCCTCGGCATATTCGGTGTATTCTTTGCCGCCGAACCTGCCCGCAGAGGGGTAGTCCGCATAGCTCTTCGCGAACGTCGCGGCGAGCCTGCCGCTCGGCGAGGTTTCGCCCGTGAGCACGTCGAACAGCGCCCCGCCCGCCTCCATGCCGCCGAAAAAGGCGTACACGATCGCGGAAACTCTTCCGCCGTACTCCTCCAAAAAGGACAGATCGAGCACGCTGCCGCTGTCGATGATGACGACCGTCCTTTCAAACGCCGCCGTCACGGCGGCGAGCATGCGCCGCTCCTCCCCGGTCGGCAGATACCCGCCCGCGGCGTTCAGGTTGTCCCTGTCCTCCCCCGCGGCGCGCCCGATGAGCACGAGCGCAACTTCGCTGCGCCCCGCCGCCGCCCGCGCAAGCGCGCAGGGCACGGGCATCTCCTTATAGAAGCGCGGCCAGTGCCCCCAGAACCCGTCGTCGGGAGCGTTGCTCTTGTCCGCCCGCCAATGCGTATAAACCGCCTCCGTTTCGCGGTCGATGACGATGCGCCCCGCGCGCGCCGCACCTTCCGCCCCCTCGGCAAAGGTGCGGATATAGGGCGGCTTGACGTCGCCGCCGCTGCCGTAGCCGACGTAGAACCCATCGTAAAAGCACCTGCCGAACAGAGAGACGCGCGCCCCGCGCGCAAGGGGCAGAGCGCCGTCGTTTTTCAGCAGCACGATACCCTCTGCGGCAGCCTGCCGCGCGAGCGCGGGCATGCCCGCCGTCACGTACGGCGCGCCGTCCGCCTCCGTCGCGGACTGGGAAAGATCGGTGCCCATCGCCGCCGCCACGACCTTATTGAACAGTTTGTGCAAGCTCTTTTTCAGCCCCATCTCTTCCTCCGCATCCCGTGCCCCGTCGCCTGCGCATGCAAAAGCAGATCTTTTCCCCGCTCAGCTCTCCTGCCCGCGGCGCACCTCCACACCGCGCAGGAATGCCGCGATCTGCGAAACGCCCTCGTCGCGGTGCTCGCGCTCGTTCAGAAATTCGTGCCGCGACCCTTCGATGAGATGCTTTACGACACGCTTTACGCCCTGTTTTTTGTAGAAGTCGTACAGCCTGCCCACGCCCTCCGCGCCGCCGACGGCATCCTCCGCGCCCGCGATGAGAAGGAGGGGCAGCTCCCTGTCCAGCCCCGCCGCGGACTCCTTCGTGTACAGCCCCTTCAGCCCCCTGAAAAAGGAGCGGTAGAAGTTGTAACTGCACTTGAACCCGCAGAAGGGGTCGGCGTAATAGCGCTCGTTGTTCTCCGCGTCCGTGCTGAGAAATTCCCTGTCTTCAAACTTTTTGTCGTACCCGCCGAACACGAGTCTGTCGATGAGCTTTGCGGGCGCGCTCGCTCCTTTGAACGCACAGCCGACGGCGGCGACGGCTGCGCCGAGCGCGACCATGCCGCCCTTCTGCTTCGAACTGCCCGCGATGATCGCGCCGTCCAGAAGGCCCGCGTGCCGCTCTATGAACGCCTGCGTCAGAAAGGAGCCGTAGGAAAAGCCGAACAGCACATACGGCACTCCCGCGAACTTCGCACGGTACCGCTGCGCGATGCCCGCCATGTCCTCCACCGTGTCCGCGAACATGTCCCCGGGCGCATACCCGAGCGTGTCGGGGTCGGTGTCCCCGTGCCCGCGGTGGTCGTCCGCGACGACGGCGTAGCCGAGCGCGTTCAGCTCCCGCGCAAAGCGGTCGTACCGCCCCGCATGCTCCTCCATGCCGTGCGCGATCTGCACCACGCCGCAGGGGCGCTCTACGTCCGTCCACTCCCGCACATAGATCTGCTTTCCGTCAAACGAAGTGAAAACCATCTTCCGCCTCCCTTTTTTCCAAGTATATCCCAAACACGTCGATTTGTAAAGCGTTTAACGAAATTTTCCCCGAAAAAAGCGCAAAAACGGGGACGGCGCGCGCAATTTCCGAAATCATCGCGCAAATGCAAGGCGTTGAAGGCAATTTCCGCAGAAAACCGCGCAAGTTCGGGGGCGGCGTGCCATATACTAATGGAGATGAAGACGCTTGTTCTGACGGGCGGGGGCAGTGCGGGGCACGTGATGCCCTGCCTTGCGCTGCTGCCCGCCCTGCGGGGAAAATATTCGCTCGCCTACGTCGGCACGGACGGCATCGAACGGGGGCTTTTGCAGGGCGCGGGCGTGCCCTACTACACGATCGGCTGCCCCAAGCTCGTGCGCGGCTCTCTGCTCAGAAACGTGACCCTGCCCTGCCGCTTCGTTTCGGCGGTGCGGCAGGCAAAGCGCGCCCTGCGGGACGCGCACGCGGACGCCGTGTTCTGCGCGGGCGGGTACGTCTCCCTGCCCGTAGCCTGCGCCGCGCACAGGCTGGGCATTCCCGCCGTTTCGCACGAATCGGACAGCACGCCGGGGCTGGCGAACAGGCTGATCGCGCGGCACGCGGCGCGCATGACGGCAAGCTTTGCCTGCGCCGCAGAAAAACTGCGCGGCGGCGTGTGCACGGGCGCGCCCCTGCGGGACGCGCTCTTTGACGCGGACAGGGCGGCGGCGCGCGCGAAGTACGGCTTTGACGGAAAAAAGCCCGTCCTGCTCGTATTCGGCGGCGGGAGCGGCAGCGCGGCGCTGAACGCCGCCGTGCGCGGTGCGCTCGGTCCGCTCACATGCGCATATGACGTACTGCACATCTGCGGCAGAAACGCAGACTGCGCCCCGCAGAAGGGGTACCTGCCCCTGCCCTTCGAGCAGGATATGCCCGCCGCCTACGCCGCGGCGGACTATGTGCTCTCGCGCGCGGGCGCAAACACGCTGTTCGAGCTTGCGGCGCTGAAAAAGCCCGCGCTCGTCGTGCCGCTCGAAAACAGGCGCTCGCGCGGAGATCAGGCAAAAAACGCCGCCCGCTTTGCGGAGCGGGGGCTGGTGCGCGTCCTGCCCGAGGGCGAACTTAGCGCCGATACGCTGCCAAAGCGCCTTGCCGGCCTTGCGGCGGATACGCGGCTGCGCGCCGCGCTCGCCGCCGCGCCCTCGCCGCGGGGCAACGAAAAGATCCTCGCCGTCCTTGCGGAAGTCATGTGGTGAATCGCCTTGCGGAACCGGCGCGGCACCCGCCGGCCGCAGACATGCGCCGCCCCGTACGGCAAAAACGCAGTGCGATGGCGCCGCCCCGTACGGCAAAAACGCAGTGCGATGGCGCCGCCCTGTACGGCAAAAGGCGCTGCGCGCGGAAAATTCCGCGCGCAGCGCCCCTTTTTTCCCGATCTTTTCCTCTGCCCGCTCTGCCGCTGCCGCCGCTACGCCGCGGCCGCGGCGAGCATCTGCGCGAGCGCGGCGTTGCCGTAGTCCGCATTGTTTTCGACGGCGACCGTCTGCGGGCTGCCGCTCGCATCGGAATCGTTCTCCGTGATGCCCTTGCCGTGGATGCAGGTGCCGTTCGGCCAGTAGATCTGCGCGGTCGTCAGCGTGACCGCCTCGCCGCCGTTCGTATACGTCGTCTGCATGATGCCCTTGCCGTACGTCTTTGCAGTGTAGTCCCCGATCTTGGTCAGGAAAATATCCGCATAGGAGATCGTCCCGTAGCTGTACATCGCGCCGATGAGCGCCTCGGACGCAGACGCGCTGTTCCCGTTCGCGGCAACGTACACGGCACTTTCGCCAAAGTAGTCCGCAAAATAATTGCCGTCCGCGCGGAACCGCGTCTCGCTGCCGGATTTGTAGCGCGCCGTCTGGATAATCTCGTTATCCGAATCCGCATCCCGCAGCAGATAGGCGGAGATCCGCTCCAACACGGACATCAGCCCGCCGCCGTTGTTGCGCAGATCGAGGAAGAGCGTCTCCGCGCCGTCCTCCCTGTACTGCGCCGCCGCCCGTGCGAACGCCTCCGCCGCGTCGCCCGCAAACCGCACGAGGCGGATATAGGCGACCCCGTCCGCACCCGCCGCAGTCTCGTCCTGCGTGACGTGCTCGCTCACGTCCGACCAGTGCGCGCCGCCGTCCTCGTCATAGAGATAGGCGTACGCCTTCCCTCCGCACGCGCACAGCAGAAAACTCTCCGTATAGGCGGAATAGGTGACGGTGAGGGTGAACGAATCCGCCGCGTCCGCGCTGTTCTCCGCCGAAAAGCGCATGCAGACGGTATCTCCCTCCGCAAAGTCCGCGAACGCTTCCGCCGCCGAAGAATAGTCGTCGATGACCGCGAGGGATTCTTCGCTCTCGCCCGCGCCCGTAAGGTACATGCCCTCCTGCACGATCTTTTCCCCGCCGCCCGCGAGAAAGACGGGCGAGCCGATCGCCACGCGCGAAATGAGGTTCGTGCCCGAGAAGAAGTTCAGCCCGACGCCGACCATACTGCCCGCATAGTCGCTCTGCCGCGCGGCATATTCCTCCTCGGAATAGTAGCCGGAATAGTCGTCCAGCACGCTCGACGCGCCGTCGAGCGCGGCGTCCCAGAAGTCGTCTTCATCGACGCCGTAATAGTAATTCGCGTCTATCTCGCTCTTCATCCACAGGAGCGACTTCGCCCCGTCGGGGAGCGTCGCATAATAGGTGAAATAGCCCGCGAGAAAAACTACGACGGCCGCCGCGAGCGCGACCGCCGCCCAGACGATCTTTTTTGCGGTCCCGCCGCGGCGGGCGGGACCTTCTCCCTTTTCCTTCATGTCTCCTCCATGGGCGCGGGCGGCTCCCGCCAGTCGGCGGGCAGCAGTTTTGCAAGGCGCACGGTGCGAAGGGGCGCGGCGCCCGTCAGAAATTCCGCCTCCCTGTTCTCGGGCGCGAGCAGCGCGAGGAACTCGCGGCACGCCCCGCAGGGGGACATGAGCGCGCCGTCCTGCCCGACGCACACAACGCGGCGCACGATATGTTCGCCGTCGGTGAGCATCGCCGCGGCAGCGCTGCGCTCGGCGCAGAACCCCAGCCCGCAGGCAAGATCGATGTTCACGCCGCGGTACAGTTTGCCGTTCGCGCCTTCCAGAACGGCGCTCACATACCCGACCGAGCAGAATTCGCCCCGCTCGCGCGGCGCGATCCCCGCGCGTGCAAGCGCGAGCATTTGCAGGAATTTCTCTTCGTCCATTGCCCGTTCCCCCTCTTATAATATTGCCGCCCTGTGACAAAAACTTGCAAGAGCGGCGAAAAGTCCCGATATTTTTTCCGCGATGCGGAACTGTGCGCGGTTTTTATAATTCCTTGCAAAAGGCAAAACCACGCTTTTTCGTCGGAGCAGTCGGCTGCTTTCTCGCATCGCCCCAAGGGGCAATGCTCGCGTGCGCGCCCCGCTCCTCCTCTTCCCAAAAATCTCACTTCGTTGCGATTTTCGGGAGCCCTGTTACAATACTGAATGGCGCGTGGCAAAATCACATTTTTGCCTAAGCGCAACTCAATTTGCCGCACACCTGCGGCTCACCCAAAAGGGGTGAATGCGGCGCGCTTAAATAATTGTTCGCAAAAGCAAAAATCACACTTTTTGCTTTTGCCCCTTACGCTTTATGGAAAGCGTAACGGAAGAGGGTGAAGCCGCGCGATTTCTATATTATAAAGCCCCGAAACATCGCGCGGCGAGGGAGAAACCGCCATCCCGCAAGAGTGGCGGTTGCTCCCTCAAACTCACGGCGTTTCGCAGCGCCTTTGCGCGAGAAACGCGTGAAAACTATCCCCTTGCCACCCCGTCCCTCTTCGCGGCTTCGGCAACGGCTTTGGCGACGGCGGGCCCCACGCGCGTATCGAACGCGGAGGGAATGACGTAATCGGGGCGCAGTTCGTCGCCCACAAGCTCCGCCAGCGCATGCGCGGCGGCGACCTTCATGCCCTCGGTGATGTCGCTCGCGCGCACGTCGAGCGCGCCGCGGAACACGCCGGGGAAGGCGAGCACGTTGTTGATCTGGTTGGGGAAGTCGCTCCTGCCCGTCCCCACGACGAACGCGCCCGCGTCGAGGGCGTCCTGCGGGTAGATCTCGGGCTCGGGGTTCGCCATCGCAAACACGATGGGCTTTTCCGCCATGCTTCTCACCATCTCTTTGGTGAGCTGCCCGGGCGCGGAGACGCCGATGAACACGTCCGCCCCCTTCACCGCGTCCGCAAGTTTGCCGCGCAGGTGCGCAAGGTTGGTGCTCTTTGCGATCTCCGCCTGCGCGACGGAGAGCCACGGCTCCCCTTCGCAGACGATGCCGCGGCTCGCGGTGAGCGTGATATTCTTCGCGCCGCTCGCCTGCAGCAGTTTGCAGATGGCGATGCCCGCGCTGCCCGCGCCGCAGATGACGATGCGGATGTCCGCAAGGCTCTTGCCCGCGAGTTTCAGCGCGTTGATGAGCGCCGCGCCCGTCACGATCGCCGTGCCGTGCTGGTCGTCGTGAAAGACGGGAATATCCAGCTTCTCTTTGAGCCGCGCCTCCACTTCAAAACATTTCGGCGCGCGGATGTCTTCGAGGTTGATGCCGCCGAAGGAGGGCGCGATCATCTCCACGGCCTTGACGATGTCGTCCGCGTCCTGCCCCGAGAGCACGATGGGGATGGCGTCGATGCCGCCGAATTCGCGGAAGAGCACCGCCTTTCCCTCCATGACGGGCAGCCCCGCCAGCCCGCCGATGTTGCCGAGCCCCAGAACGGCGCTGCCGTCGGAGACGACGGCGACGGTGTTCCACTTGCGGGTGTACAGATACGCCGCGGAAGGGTCCGCCGCGATCTCCTTGCAGGGCTGCGCCACGCCCGGCGTGTATGCGAGCGAGAGCGATTCCCTGTCCTTCACTTCGACGAGCGAACGGATCTCGTACTTCCCGCGGAGCTGTTTGTGCAGTTCGAGAGAGCGCTGATAGACGTCCATGTTTGTATTCCTCCTGTAAAAAGCGGCGCCTCAGACGAGGCGGTTTAAGATCGTGATGACGCGGAAGGTGACCGCATCCGAAAATTTGCGCAGGTTCAGCCCCGTCATGCGCTCAAGCTTGTCCAGCCGGTACATGAGCGTGTTGCGGTGCATGTACAGGTTGCGCGACGTCTCGCTGACGTTGAGGTCGTTGCCCAGAAACTCCTCCGCCGTGCCCGCGAGGTCCTCGTCCTTCAGAAGTTCGCGCGCCTCGCCGTCCAGAAGCACCGAGAGGTACTCCGCGCGGCGCGCGGCGGGCAGCTCTTCGAGCATGCGGATGAGCACGAATTCGCGGTAGCTGTGCACGTCGCCCGCGGAGTTGAACTGCACGCTCATGCGCAGCGCCGCGCTTGCCTGTGCGTACGACTGCGCGATCTCGTCGAACCTGCGCACCGTGCTGCCGATGCCGATGCGCGCGCGGATGCCCAGCTCTTCGAGAAAGCTCTGCGCAAGGAAGTTCGCAAAATCCGCGGCGGACTGGTACTCCGAATCGGTCTCGGTAAAGCGGACGAACGCACCGTCGCGCGGAGAGATCATCACCGCAACGTCCGCGTCGCTCTCGGCGTACTGCGCCAGAAGCCCCGCGACGTCGCCCTCTCCCTCCGTGCTCACGGCGAGCGCGAAACAGGGGCGGTCGGGCACGGAATATTTTTCGCAGTAGCGGCGCACGTCCTCCTCCGCGCATTCCCCCAGCAGGATGCGCCGCAGGAATTCGCCCTTGGGCAGCTCCGCGACCGCCGAAGCGCGGCTGCCCGCGTTCGAGAGAAGGTCTGCGATCAGGTAGGCGTAATTGCGCTGCGCGTCGCCGCAGCCGGGGACCGAACAGATGTACTGCCTGCCCCTGTGCGCGGCGCGGAAGAAGGTCGCGTTCCTCTCCGTGCTGCGGAAGATCCCCTCAAACTCTGCGGAGACAGGCTCTGCCCCGCCCGAGAGCGGTTCGCCGCGTTCCGAATACAGCGACACGGCGATGCCCGTGTTTTCGCGGATGGCTCTGATCGTCTTTTTCAGGTCTGCGTCCATAATCCCCCCGTGCGGCAGCCGCCGCCGATTGCCGTTCCCGCTTATTATAGCGCAAAACGGCGCAAATATCAATTCTTTTCGCACGGAAATCAACGTCTGCGCCGCAAAACGCCGCCTTTTGCGGCAAAAAGGCGTACGGAACGGCATCTACGCAAAAAAGCGCCTCTCTCCGCCCGACTTTTCCGTGAGAATATAATTTGAAATACACTTGACACTCTCCCTCGTTTATAGTAAAATATCATTTGTAAAAATGTTTGCAACCGCCGCGCTCCGCGAATTTTTCCGAAAGCGGCGCCGCAAAATAATACGAGGAGTACACAACCATGGCTGATTCCCAATCCTTGCCCTTTGCAGCAGCGACGGGCACGGGCGCCGAAAAAAAGCAGGGACGCATCACACAGATCGTTCTTTCGCTGATCATCTTTGCGGGATTCGTCGTCCTCCTGTTCGTGCCGGACGCACCGGGCGGCGCAGGCTCTCTCTTCGACCAGATCCTCGACCTGTTCGGCACCAACTTCTATCCGACCCTCTTTTCCGCAGCGCTCTACGCGGTGATCGGCATGTATGCGGTCCTTCTGGTCTGCACGATCGTCTCCGTGTTCCTGAAAAACGACAAAGCCGTCAGGCTGAACCTGCTCAAAACGATCGTCGCGCTGCTGGTCCTTCTGTTCTATATCTACGCGATCGGGCTGCCGCTCGAAATGGTGTTCCGCGACGATTCGACCTTCATCGCGCTCAATTCTGTGGTCATCTCCCTTGCTTTGGGCGTGATCGCGCTGTTCGTGCTGCTGTTCACGGCATATAAGGCGTTCGGGTTCGTCAAGCTGTTCTCCGTGCTGTTTGCGGCAGGGTTCCTCGCCGTGTATTCCTTTGAATTCATCAGTTTTTATACCTTCGACAGCCTTGTCAGCGGCATCGAGCTGGGCACGGGCGCGCTGAATACGGTGACGGAGATCGTGTTCCAAGTCTTCGCCATCGCCCTGCTCGCAAACCTTGTGATCGCCCTCTTCTCGACGATGGGCAAGGGCACCGCGGTGCTCGACCTCGTCCGCGCGGTCGTCGTCTTTGTGCTTGCCGTTGCCGCATACGTTTTGCTCGGCATATACGACGGTTTCGAAAACGGGTTCACCTATATCGGCACCATCGTCTCCGTCGCGATCGCTCTCGTGCAGTTCGTCTTCGCGCTCATCGTGCTCCTCGTGCTGCATGCGCGCAAGAAGAGGGAACAGGCGGCGGCGACCGTCGTTCCCCTCGCACCGCCCGCACAGGAGTCCCCTTTCGTGGTCGACGGGAACAACCAGATGGCGCTGCGCGGCTGGGAAGAGCCCGCAGTTCAGCCCGCCCCCGCAGTTCAGCCCGCTCCCGCCGCTCCCGTCTTTGCGGAAGAGGCGGAGCGCACGAACAACGCCTTTGAGGCGGCGGCGCAGCTCAGCTTTGAGGACATAGCCGCCGATGCGGAAGAACCCGCGGCAGAGACGTTCGAAGAGCCTGCGGCAGAGCCCGCCGCAGAGGCGGCTCCCGAACCGGAAACGGCGGACGCCGCGGCATACGAAAACGTCATCCGCGACGAGCAGGAAGAGCCTGCGGCAAAGGAAGAGCCGAAGGAAGAAAAGCCCTTCGATTTCGACCAGGCGCGTTACGACGGCAGTTTCAACCGCGCCTATGCGGATTACACGGAAAAACAGGAGGCGGAACGCGAGCGCCCCTATGAGAGCTACCGTGCGGCCACGCCGCCGCCCTCCTACTACGCCGCGCCGCGTACGTACGGGCAGTCTGCCGCGCAGCAGCCCGCCGCGCCCTACTACGATACGCCCGCAACGGCGGGATACGTGCCCGACGCCTTCCTCAACGGGCTCAACGCCGCCGAACGCGACGAGTTCACGAAACTGTTCATCTCCCGCATTTACGGCGAAAACAAGCGCCTGCCCGTCTATACCGTGGGCGGCGACAACAGCGAATTCTTCGCCAAGATCTTCGTGTTCATGGGCAGATACCGCAACGTCATTTCGGACGGACTGCTCGAAAAGATCTACGAATACAGCAATCTCATCCGCTGAAAAAAATGCAGCCGCCGCTCTTCCGAACGGAAGAGCGGCGGTTTTCTTTTGCGCGCGCCCGAAAATTTTTCATACCCCGTGCGCGGCGGCGCAGGTCACGCCCCGCCCGCTCCGCATTTCCCGCAAGACGGACGGCGGCAAAAATCATGCGGAGCGCCTTCCCGCCGCACCGCCGTGTGCTGCCGAAAATTTCCGAAAAAAGAGAAAATACACGCAAAAATGATTTGACAAGGTCCCCTGCGTTTTGCTATAATCATTTGGCACTGTGAAGCGCGGGTGTAGTTCAATGGTAGAATTCCAGCCTTCCAAGCTGGCTGCGTGGGTCCGATTCCCATCACCCGCTCCAATTAGCAGCAACGATGAGAGCCGAGCCGCTCGACGGTCATGCGCCTGTAGCTCAGTCGGATAGAGCAATGGCCTTCTAAGCCATGTGTCGGGAGTTCGAATCTCTTCAGGCGCGCCAAATTTTATGGCGGGTGTAG